>NZ_JBWKSC010000004.1:0-19979 GCF_059419585.1 Ensifer sp. GW821-FHT05G01
CGCCTGTCCGGTGTTGGCATCGATCGAGGAGAAGTCGATCCGGTCTCCCGGCGTAAAGCCGTAGATCGTGTCGCCGTCGGCCGCTGCCACCGAGGTGAAGCGGAAGACGTCCTCGCCAAGGCCGCCGTCGATGATGTTGACGGCATTGGATGCGGTGATGACGTCATGGCCGGAGCCGCCGATGAAGTTCTCGAAGCCGTAGACCGTGTCGGTGCCGACCTCGACGCCCGAGACCTGGCCGCGGCCCATGAAGCCGGTGCCCATGTCGACCGTCAGGTTGCCTGACGCCACGGAGTAGTCGAGCGTGTCGACGCCGCCATCGCCCCAGTAGCTGTCGTCGCCGTCGCCCTTGGCGGCCAGCACGATGTCGTCGCCGGCACCGCCCCAGGCCTTGTCCGAGCCCGCCCCGCCTTCGATGACGTCGTTGCCGGCATCACCGAAGATCAGGTCGTCGCCGCCATTGCCGAACAGCATGTCGGCACCGGCACCGCCGTGGATCTCGTCATTGCCCGATCCGCCAGAGGCAACGTCATCGCCGTCACCACCCGACAGCACATCGTCGCCGTCCTCGCCGCGCAGCACGTCGCTGCCGGCATCCCCCGACAGGATGTCGCTACCGCCGCCGCCCAGAAGCACGTCGGCAACCGCACCACCGAGCAGAACATCCGCCGCAGACGTGCCGATCAGCGTGCGCGCCGCAACCGGCAACGGCGTCTCGCCACCGTCACCATCGCCAGAGCCGTCGCCGTCGCCATCGCCATCGCCATCGCCGTCGCCATCACCGTCGTCGTCGTCGTCGTCATCGTCGTCACCGCCGCCGGCCGTATCATCATCATCGTCATCGTCGTCCCCACCATCGTCGGGGCCGCCGGTGTCGTCGTCATCGTCGTCGTCGTCATCGCCGCCGCCAACGGGGTCGCCGTCGTCATCACCATCATCGTCGCCACCGCCAACGGGATCGCCATCATCATCATCGTCATCGTCGCCAGGGTTGCCGGTGCCGTCACCATCGCCTTCATCTCCAGGCTGTTGTGCCTCGAAGATGTGCTCCGGCAGGTTCGTCAGGCCGGTATTGCGGGCGATGATATCGGCGAACTCCTCGCCGTCGACGAAGTTTTCGTAGAAGTCGAAGTTGTCGAAGCGGTTGAGGTAGTAGAAGCGGTCGGCTTCCTGCAGGCGATCGAACTGCTCATGCAGCACGGTCCAGAAGGTCTGGCCGACCATGCCGCCATTGACATGCTTTTCGGCAAGGCCGCCGACCCACAGATCGACGCGGTCGATGCCCTTGACGATGCCGGTGCCATTGGCCTGCATCGCCACCTGGATACCCGGGTTGATCGACTGGAACGCGGCGATATCGCCGGGCTGCAGCACGAGATCCGGATAGGCCTGGCGGAACTGGTCGATCACCACCTGGCTGAGGCCGTTGCGGGCCTGGAAATCCTCCCAGGACGTGTAGGCAGACATGTCACCGGCAAAGCCGCGTGCTGCCGAGACGTAAGGATCCTGGGAGGCTGCCAGATCCATGCGGACCTGGTTGAGCGTTCCGAGCCCGACATCCCATCCGCGCGCCACATTGAAGGCGAACAGATCGGCATTGATGCGAACGAGGTCGTTACGAACAGCGTCGACGATGTTGAAGTCCACCTCTTCGGCCTGCTGGGTGATGATCCCGCCGAGAATGGAGTTGACGCCGAGCTGCTCGTAGCCGGGTTGCGGCACATACCCTGGAGGCAAGGGACCGGTGAACACGCCGGCCTCATTGCTCGGGTTCAGGAAGGCATCGAACAGAGCCACCTGCTTGGGCTGCCCGTCGGTGCCGATGACGGTCATGGTCTGGCCGATCAACGAATGTCCGACGCGATAGACCGCGGCTGCGAACTCATGCGAGATGCTGGCCGATGCATTCGGGTTGTATTCGTCGAAGCCGTGGGTGCCGTCACCACGCATGCCGCCGAGCAGCATGTCGGCGAACTCGTTGAAGACCACCCGCTGGTACTCGGCCTCGTTGATCATCTTGGCCGCCTGGAACAGCTCTTCCGCCGTTCCCTGGAAGCCGGCCGCCTCCAGACCTTCCACATGGAAGTTATGGTTGCGGGCCCAGATGGTGTGCATCGAGGTCAGTGCGAAGTTCTCGTTGGCACGTCCGTCACCGGCCACATAGTGATCGAGCAGCTTGATGAAGGGGTTGGTGTCGAGAAGCAGCGCATGGGTGCTGCCCATGAAGTTGGACGTCATGGCCGGAAGCATCGCTTCGTTGATGACGCCGTTGTCGACCAGCCCGGCAAAGTAGGTCCTGAACGCCACCTGCCCGCCCGGCAACGAAGCCGAGTGGAAGAGCGTGTTGTTCTGCCAGTGGTGCAGGATCAGTTCACGCAGCGTCGGCAGCAGATTGAAGTTGCTGTTCGACGGATCCGTCGCGCCCTGAAGCAGATGCGAGCCGAGACCGCCCGAACCGTTGCCTTCCCGCAGGAACTGGCCGACCAGCTCGTTGGAACCATAGGCCTGGTTCTGGTCAGCGAAGGGCGAGGTCTTGTTCAGATGCTGCGGAACGCCGTCGACGATCGAGTTCACCGTCCCGCGGGTCAGATCGGCCGGGTTGCCCGATCCCGGTGCGCCGTTGCCCGGAGCGCCGATCTGGATCGTGCCGTTGCCGCCCTTGCCGAGGAAATCGAGACCGTGGTCGAAGTACTGGCCGAACGCCATGAAGAAGATGTTGGCGTCCTTGTCGTTCTTCGGCAGGTCGAGTTCCTGGCTGCCGAGGATGTTGCTGATGTTGCGCGGGTCGAGCCCCGAGAAGATCGGATTGACGTTGTTGTTGCCGGTCGTCGGATTGTAGGCACCGTAATGCGCATCGGTGATGCGGATGAACGGTTCGTCAGCCGCACCGAACGCGGGATGGGCGACATTGTTGCCGTGGCCGGAGAGGTCACGCACCCCCGGAACGGAGTCGTCGTTGCCAGGAATCTCCTGCCCCCTGACAAGGTTCAACAGCCCCGAAACGTCGCGATCAGTCAGCGCAAACGCACCGGTGATACCATCGCCGTCGTTACCGCCATTTCCACCGTCACCGCCACCACCACTTCCGCTGCCCGTGTCACTGGACTGCGCAAAGGTTGGCGAGGCCCCGTTGGGAAGAGTCGGGAACGTGATCGTATGAGTGCCGTTCGACAGGACCGTCGTGCCGTTGGCCAGATTCGAGCGCGTGTAATTGGCAAGCGTCGAACCGGGCGCCAACTCGATGACATCCTGTGGGCGCAGCGTACCGATGATGGTGTCGTGGCCGCCCATCGACTTGAAGACGATGCGGTGCGCCGAGGTCAGCGCCGAGATATCGACCGTATCGTTACCCGTCGAACCATCGATCGTGATGGTGTTGGTGAACAATGTGGTCGCCGCGAAATTGCCGATGACCTGGAAGGTATCGATGCCACCGCCACCGGTGATCTGGATCTCCTCGATATTGGCAAGTTCCGCGACAACCGCGGCACCGCGCGTGATCACGATCTCGGTGGCTGCCGCGACCGTGATGCCGGCCGCGATCGCATCGGCCCGGGCATAGACCCGGAAGGCCTCGGCGCTCGCGTTGCCCACGATCCGAACCGTGTCGGTGTCGCGGCCGCCGTCGACGATGTCACGCCCTTCGGTGGAACCGACGATGATCAGATCATCGCCGCGATCGCCAAGGATCGTGTCGTTGCCCGCACCGCCATTGAGAATGTCGTCGCCACGGCCGCCGTCGATCGTGTCGTTGCCGGCCCCGCCATTGAGGATGTCGTTGTCGCGATCGCCGAGGATGGTGTCGTCGCCATCGCCACCATCGACAGTGTCGGCCCCGCGGCCTGCGTCGATCGTGTCACTGCCGCCAAGGCCGGTGATGGTGTCGTCGCCACGGTCGCCCGTGATCGTATCGGCTCCCGCCGTGCCCACGAGGATATCGGCGGCACGGGTGCCAACGATGGTGGTTGGCGGCACCGGTGGAATGTTGGTGCCGACGGTTGCCGTCGGAAGCGAGAACACCTCCTCAAGCACGCCGTGGGCATCCTGATAAACCATGCGCAGCCTGATCGGCAGTCCGTTCTCCGCGTCGGTGATCGTGAAGCTCGGGCCATGCGCGCGCTCCACTTCGCCGGCTCCGAAGGTTTCGATGTCTGCGAAACCGGTGCCGTCATCGACCTGCCAGAAATAGGAGACCGGGAATGCCGGGACGACTCCGCCCGGATTGTCCGCATCGGTCAGGCCGGCCATGCTTACGGTCAGCACATCGCCGATCTGGATGCCGTTGGCGGGCGTGTTGTCAACGAGAACAGGCCTGCCCAGGGGCTGGTTGTTCCCGGCGCCGAGCACGACGGCCTGATCGCCGAATTCCAGCCGCTCGATGTTGCGGAGCGTGTCCGTCCCATCCGTCCCGACATTGTCCCTGACCGTCAAGGAGCCGTCAGCGTTGGTCGTGACGGTGTAGTTCGCGCGCGGGCCGGAGAACTTGGCCGTGTCGAAATCGGCGGTCGCCGATGTCAGGATCTCGCGCACGATCCGGAGCTGGCCCGGATTGTAGGTGCCGTTCAACATGAACGGGACCATCGGTTCCATGCTATCGAACGAAGCGATTTCATCGCCCGTCCCGTCAATGTTTGCCCGCACGCTGATGCGCACGTTCAGCCAGCGATCGCCATCGATGATGTCGTTGCCGCCGCGGCCCTGGATGATATCGCTGCCGGCCCCCCCGAGGATGATGTTGCCACCATCGAAGAAGGTCGCGCCGGCAGGAAGTAGCGCCCGCAAGCCGGCGATCAGGTCGATATTGGTCAGCACGCTGCCCGTGGCGCCTGCGGTGCCCAGCGTCGTGGCATCGGAATCGTCGCCATTGAGCACATCGCCGAAGCGCGAACCGGAAAGGCCTTCGACGAAATCGAAGCGGCTGAGCGAGGTCGACCCACCCGGAACCGGCGGTTGATCGAAGAAGCGATCGGAGATGTCGATGTAGACGCCGGCGTTGTTGTATTTGTACATCGCCCAATCGTAGCCGGAGCCGCCGATGTAGCGATCGCCGAAGCCGGTCTTGCCGGCCATGATGTCGTCGCCGCCTTCGCCGTTGAACTTGTCGTTCTCGCCGTCGCCGATGAAGACGTCGTTACCGATGATCGGGTCATTGCCGAGAGGATCGAAATTGTCTCCAGGGGCGCCGTCGGAGGTGCCCTTCTCGATCCAGTCGTCGCCCTCGTTGCCCATATCCTGTTCGTTGGCCTTGCTGCCCAGGATGAAGTCGTTGCCCTGGCCGCCAATGGCCTCCGATGCGTCTTCGCCGGTGACGATGAAATCGCTGCCGAAGCCGCCGATGATCAGGTTGACGCCGTTGCCGCCATGCAGAACGTCGTTGCCGTCGCCACCCTGGATGTTGTCGTCACCACCCGTGTCGGTGATGATGTCGTCGCCGGTGCCGCCACGCAGCTGGTCGTTGCCATAGCCGCCGTCGATGCGGTCGTTGCCGGCATCACCCCAGACGGTATCGTCGCCTTCGCTCGAGATCAGGATGTCATTGCCGGCAGTACCGCCGAGAACGACATGCTCTTCACCGGTGTAGCGCAGATAGTTGCTGTCAGGTCCCGCGGTATCCGGGTTGTCGCGGATGACGAGCGGAAGAAGCGGATCGCCGTTTGTCGGGTCGTCGTTGCCGTTGACGCCAAGCCCGGTGTGCTGCGCCGCCTGGTTTACTTCGAGCGTGAAGCCGGGGGTCGTGAAGACGACACCGGGCAGATGCGTCGCATTCGAGTTCGCCATGATCAGCTTGGCGAAGGAATTGCTCTCGAGTTCAGCATTGAAGCTGAGACCTGCGGTGCGCTCGAGATAGTAGAAGCGGTCACCATCCTGCAGCTTTTCGAGCTGATTCTCGAAAATGAAGTTGAAGGTGGAGCCCAGCATGCCGCCAAACGGCATCTTCTCCTCGGCGAGACCGCCGATCCACAGATCGATGGCATCGACGCCAGTGATGGTCACGCCGTTGGCGCCGCTCACCCAGTCTCCCGTACCGTTCAGGAAGTCGAGGCGGTCGGCCGGTGCACCGTCTCCGCCAAGGACCAGCGCCATGGCCGCAGCACGCTTGGCCGCCAGTGTCGTGGCGCCCGTGATCGTGGAATGCGTGCCGTAAGCGGCAATGAAGTTGATCAGCGAATCCGGGTGTTTCAGGCTCTGAACCAGGTCCGCCCAACTGGTGTAGGGCTTGAGCAGGACTTCGCCGGTCGACGTGTAGATCTGCCGACGGACCTCGTTCAGCGATGGAATGCCGGTGTCACGACCGCGCGCGAGGTTGATCGCGGGAAGGTCGAGCGGCAGGCCGAGCAGGTTGTTGCGCAACGCCTCGGTGACGAACTCGTCGATCTCGTTGCCGGCCTGGCGGGTCACGCCGCGCACGATCGCGCTGACTGCCTCTTCCGGATCGGCGCCGCTGGCAGCAAAGGCAAGCGGGTTCAGGAAGGCAGCGATCAGCCCCAACTGTTGATCGGGATTGCCGGGGTCGGACGCGACGACACCGAAGTCGGCCGTGAAGCGGTCGACCGTTTCGGTCAGCATCGAATGGCCGAAGCGATAGACGGTGTGCGCGAACTCCGCGACGATCGAGGCATCGAGGTCGACGTCATAGACCTGTGTCGGTGCGAAGAAGAGATCGACATTGGGCTGGATGGTCCGGGCGAACTCCTCGAAGACCAGATGCTGATATTGCATCTCGGTACCGAATTTCGCGGTCTGGAACAGGCGCTCGCCATTCCATTGCAGAGCCGCGATCTCTTCGGGTGTCGTCGGGAATGTGGCCGGTCCGGTGTCTTCAATCAGCCATTCCTTGAGGAAGGCGAGATCGCCCGAGCTCAGCACCGTGTTCTTGGCCTGCTCGACCAGCCGGTTATGCTCGGAATGGAAGATCGCGTGGACCGCGGTGAGGCCGATATTCTCGTTCACGCGGCCGTCGCCGGCGATGTAATGCGCGTCGAGAAGCTCGTTGTCATAGGCGAGATTGTTGCCTCCCGGTCCGACGGGAACGGCATTTCCGGTCTCCGTATCGCCATCGGGCGCAAGCACACCGGCGTTGAACACCGGTACGGCGTTATGCGCGATGTCGTTGAGGAAGGCATGGCCGGTGCGCACCGCGTTCGCGAGGCTGATCGGAGCTGCCGGATTGCCTTCGACAAGCGTGGTGACGTCGTCAGCGTTGCCGGCAATGCCATCCGGCCCATTGTTGACCCGCATCACAACCTGCGGGAAGCCATTCGGTCCCTTGATGAAATTGCCGTAGGCGTCGGTGGCCAGCAGCGGGACGTTGTCGAAATCGGCGTCGGTGAGGTTGATGCCAAGAATGTCGCGCGCCTGAGCCTTCACCACTTTCCAGGTCGCCATGCCACCGATTTCGGTGTCGTCAGCGGTTCCGAACGTGCCGTCGGCGCCGAGGTCCCGATTGGTGATCAGCCGGCCCGTCGCAACCGGGTCACCGGCGGCGTTGAGCTGATAGCCACGCAGGAAGACCTGGTGCGAGGGATGCGAGGAATAGGTCTGGTTCTGGTCGACGAAAGGCGTGGTCGTGTTGGTATGCTCGTGAATGTCGTCGGCCGTCCCGACAACCCCGTCCGGACCTGGCTGGTTGGTCGCCCGGGTCAGGATCATGAAGTTGGTCGGGCTACCGAGAACAAAGAGCGGGTCATCCTGCTGGAGCGGGATGAACACCGTGCCGGAGCCGCCCTTTGTCACGAAATCGAGACCGTGGTCGAAGAACTGGCCGAAGAAGGTCATCCAGGCGTTGAACGGCGCGGACAGGCCTGCATCCGGCGCGATGTTCGGGATTTCGAAGACCTGCTTGTCGTCACCCGTGCCGAACTGGCCGTCGAGACCTGGGCTGGTGACGACCGTCAGGCCGAGCCCCTCCGCAACCGTGTTGAAATTGGTTTGCGCCGCCGCAATCGCCGCCGGATCACCGCCGGCTTTCGCCTGGGTAAGCGCCTGGAAGGCAACCGTGACCGCTGCGGAATCCGCCGCAATATTCTCCGATCCGGCATTGCGCAGCGCCGCTGCGATGGCGGCAGGGTTGTTCATGGTCTGGTCGACGATCAGGTTGCTGATCGTGCGCGGCTGCGAGTCGATCACCAGTCCGCTCGTCTGCTGGTAGGTGGTGCCCCCTTCTGCGGGCTTGAACACCGGTGTCGTGACACGCGGGAAGACGTTGTCGGCCGCGCCGAAGGTCTCGCTCTGGGCGTTATTGAGCAGGTTGTTGCCGGAACCATCGACGGTACGCAGGCCCAGCGGCACACGCGCGTTTGGCAGCAGAGAGGTCAGCGGCGTACCATCAGCATTCGCCTCGGCGATCTTTATCTGGTCGAGGATGAAGTTGAGATCCGAGCGCACCAGCATGATGCCCTCGCCGCCCGCCGTTGCATCGACGACCGGGATGGGCGCGACTGGCGGGGGAACCGGGGCTCCCGCGGCGACCGCCACAGTCGGAGCCGAGAACACTGTCTCGGTGACGCCATGGCCATCGGTAAAGATCGCCTTCACGCGCAGAGCCGTTCCAACGAGATCGGGGGTCACCCGGAAGGTGGTGCCATCGGCGCTTTGAAAAGCGAGATCCCCGAGCGGGAGCAGGATGATATCTTCGAAGATGCCTGAGCCTGGATCCGCCTCGAACTGCCAGTGATAGGATATCGAGCCGGGAATAATGCCGTTGACCGCACCGGGACCGGTGTTAGCGTCGGTTACCCCCGCAATCGAGACACGCAGCAGCTGCCCTGAGGTCGGCGTATTGTCGGCCGCGCTCGTTGTCGCGTCGAGAATGGCGAGCTGGCCGGTCGGGTTGACATTGAGGCCCACGCCGTTGGGAAGCGTCAGGCTCTGATTGGCAAATTGCAGCCGCTCGACATTGACGAGGGTATCGGTGCCGTCAGTGCCGACATTGTCGGTGACGGTGGTGATGCCATTGACCGTCGTGACCGTGTAGTCGGCAATGTTGCCGGAGAAGATCGCCGTATCGAAGGCATTGTCATCGTCTCTGAGCTCGCGCACGGCCACGAGCTGGCCGGGGTTCCAGACCCCGTTCAGCATGTTCTGCAGCAGTTGCGGCGCCACCATGCTGTCGAAGGTGGCGATTTCCGCGCCGGTTCCATCGACGTTGGCACGCACGCTGATGCGCACGTTCAGCCAACGGTCGCCGTCGATCAGATCGTCGCCGCCACGACCCTCGAGCAGGTCACTGCCGGCGCCGCCGAGCATGATGTTGCCGGTGGCAAAGCCGGCGGTCGAGAGGCCCGCCTGGGCCAGGAGTGCACCCAGCCCGTTGATCAGGGCGACATTGGTCAATGCGCCCCCCGTGGCGCCGCCATGGTTGAGGATCGTGACCGCGTCTACGTTGTCGCCGCGAAGGATGTCAGCAAAGCGCGAGCCGGAAAGGCCCTCGACCTCGGCAAAGCGGTCGAGGATCGATGCCGGAGAGGCCGCCACGGGCTGGACGACGCCGGTGTTGGCCGCAGGCGTCTCGCCATGGGGCTGGGCCAGCGCGGCCAGCGTCAGGTCGACGGTTACGCCCTGCCTGTCGTTTCTGTAGGTGACCCAGTCGAAGCCGGACATGCCGTCCATCTTGTCCTGGGCATCGCTGCCGACGAAGATGTCGTCGCCGCCCTCGCCGATGAACTCGTCGAAGCCGCCGCCACCGATGAAGATGTCGTTGCCGATGACGTTGTCGGCCAAAAGGGGCGCGAAGTTATCGCCAGGGGCGCCGTCCTGGGTGCCCTTCTCGATCCAGTCGTCGCCTTCGTTGCCGGTCGGCGGCAGGCTGGTCTTGGCGCTGTAGATGAAGTCGTCACCACGTCCACCGAAGGTGGTCGAGATGTCCTCCATGGTGACGATAAAGTCCTTGCCGTCGCCGCCGAGAATGAGGTTCCCGGCGCCGCCCACCATCATGTTGCCGGCGTGGATGACGTCGTTGCCGGCACCGCCCTCGAGGCGGTCGTCGCCGCCGAGATCCTCGATGATGTCGTCTCCGTCACCGCCCAGGATCGTGTCGTTGCCGTAGCCACCTTCCAGTCGGTCGTTGCCGGCGTCGCCGTAGAGTGTGTCGTCGCCGTCGCCGGAGATGATGATGTCGTTGCCCGCCGTGCCACCGAGAACGACATGGTCCTCGCCGGTGTACTTGAGGTAGTTGGTGTCCGCGCCCGCCGTCGCCGGATTGTCACGGATGACGAGCGGAACGAGTTCGACGCCGTTGATCATGATGCCGCCCGTAGGGTCGGCGCGGCCATCGGCACCAAGCCCTGTATGTTGCCGGGTCGGGTCGACTTCGAGCGTGAAGGTCGGCGTCGTGAAGATCGCGTTCGGCAGATGCGTCGCGTCGCTGTTGAGCATCACGAGCTTGGCGAAGGAGTTGTTCTCGAGTTCGGCGGCGAAATTCATGCCGGCCGTGCGCGACAGGTAGTAGAAGCGGTCGCCGTTCTGCAGCGATTCAAGCTGGGTCTCGAAGACGAAATTGAAGGTCGAGCCGAGCATGCCGCCAAACGGCATCTTCTCTTCCGCAAGGCCGCCGATCCAGAAATCGACGTCGTTGAGCCCGCCAAGCGAGCCGCCGGCAAACTCGCCGGTCGCGTTCAGGAAGTCGAGACGGTCTGCGGGCGCATTAACGCCATCCAGCACCAGCAAGGTCGCGGCCGCACGCTTGTCGGCCAGCGTCGTCGCGCTCGTGATCGACTCATGTGTGCCATAGGCCGCGATGAAATTGATAAGCGATTCCGCGTGCTTGAGATGACCGGCGAAATCGGCCCAACTGGTATAGGGCTTGAGCTGGCTGTCGCCGGTCATCGCGAAGAATTCGGTCCGCGCGTTGTTGAGCGAGGGAATGCCGGTGTCACGGCCGCGGGCGATATTCAGCGCCGGCAGGTCGAGCGGCAGTCCAAGCAGGTTGTTGCGCAGTGCTTCGGTGACGAACTCGTCGATTTCGTTGCCAACCTGGCGGGTGACGCCGCGCACGATCGCGCCGGTCGCCTGTTCTGGCGTAAGCCCGCTTGCGGCATAGGCAAGCGGATTGAGGAAGGCCGCGATGAGGCCGAGCTGCGGGTCGCCTCCGACGGTATTGAAGTTCGGGTCAAAGCGGTCGACCGTCTCGACCAGCATCGAATGGCCGAAGCGGTAAACCGTATGCGCGAACTCGGCGAGGATCGCCGGATTGATCGTCGTATCGTAGCCGTTGGGCGCCAGGAATTCATCGACCTGAGGCTGGACCGTGCGAGCGAACTCTTCGAACACCAGATGCTGATACTGCATCTCCGTGCCGAACTTCGCAGACTGGAACAGGCGTTCGCCATTCCAATCGAGTGCGTCGATCTGTGCCTGCGTCAGCGGAAATGTCGTGTTGGCTGCAAGCGGGGTGTCGAGCCATTGGTTGAGGAAGGCGACATCGCCCGTCGCCAGCGCTACGTCCTTGGTCTCTTGCACCAGCCGATTGTGCTCCGAATGGAACACGGCGTGCACGGCGGTGAGGCCGATATTCTCGTTCACGCGGCCGTCGCCAGCGATGTAGTGGGCGTCGAGAAGCTCGTCGTCGTACTGGCCGGCGGCAAGCGGACCGGTGTTGATGACGTTGTCGGCATCCGCGACCTTGCCCGTCGGATCGGCATTGTGCGCGATATCGTTCAGGAACGCATGTCCGGTGCGGGCAGCGCCTGCGAGACTGATCGGCGCGGCCGGATTACCCTCGGTGAAGGTGTTGTCCTGCATCATCACCAGGGGGAAGCCATTGGGCCCCTTGATGAAATTGCCATAGGCATCGACGGCCAGGACCGGCACGTTGCCGACGTCGGCATCGGTAAGATCAATGCCGAGGATGTCGCGGGCCTGTGCCTTGACCACGGCCCAGGTCGCCATGCCACCAATTGGCACATCGTCACCGGTGCCGAACAGGCCATCAGCGCCGAGATTGCGGTTGGTGATCAATTCACCGGTCGCCACCGGATCGTCATTGGCATTCAGTTCATAGGCACGCAGGAAGACCTGATGCGAGGCATTTGAGGCGTAGGTCTGGCTCTGGTCGACGAAGGGCGAGGTCGTGTTGGTCGCGGCCTCTCCCCCCGCAGCGCGCTGCAGGACCATGAAGTTCAGGGCGCCAGGCGCCGTGCTGAACAGTGGGTCATCGGGCTGCAGTGGAATGAAGACGGTTTCGGTCTGGCTCTGGCTCTTGGTCACCAGATCGAGACCATGGTCGAAGAACTGTCCGAAGAAGGTCATCCAGGAGTTGAACGGCGCCGACAGGCCCACATCAGGAGTGACGTTCGGGATGAAGTTGACCGGAACGTCGTCGGCTGTGCCGAACACGCCGTCCAGCCCGGGGCTGATGACGGTGCTTGACCCCGGGTTCTGGGCGGCCGCGGCCTGAGCTGCCGGGTTGCCGTCCGTCTGATCGACGATCAGGTTGCTGATCGTGCGTGGCTGGGAGTCCACGACCCCCGCCCCCGGCGTCGCATAGGTGGTGCCCGCCTCCGCGGGTCGAAACGATGGCTCGGTGAGGCGCGGAAACGCCAGGTCAGCGGCCCCGAATTCCGGGTGGGCCAGATTGTTGAACGAGCCGTCGACGGTCCGCAGGCCGAATGGCACCTGGGCGCTTGGCAAGATGTCAGTAAGGTTCTCGCCCCGAGCATTCCGCTCGGCAATTATGATTTGCTGCAGGATGAATTCCAGGTCCGAGCGAATATACTGTACCATGCCACCCTCCCAAAGATTGCGTTCACCTTGGACAAAGCTTCGCCGCCGCACCAAACGAAGTGCGTTGCCGGCGGAACACGCCGTCGAAGCTATGGCCGAGACAGTTGGTGGCCCTCCACGGACCAATTATCGCGGATTATGCAAGCTCGTGCGTCTGAAGGCGAGGGTCTTAGGTCTAGCGATTGCAGAGACTAAGGTCCACGTTTGGATCCCTTTGGTGCCACAAGGCCCGTCATTCGAGCGCCGAAAGACCCAGGCTGGCACAGCTTGGTCGCATGAGCCTTGGCGGGAAAGCGGTCTTGGAACTCGAAAATCTGAGTGGTCGCAAGTTAGCTAAAACAGAAGTCCACGTCATTGAATGCTTGGTCTTCATTGAAGGTTGGGCATGGCGCGATTGCTCACTCTGGCTACGAAAGCATCAAGCCTTCGCAAGAAGCGCGCATTACAAACCGAGATGCAATAATAAATTGCAGCACTAAGCTCAAGGAAACTGTAAAATCATAACAGAAACCTTCACTTGAGAGCGCCAAGAACTATGCATTGCAGAACTTATCGAGAGTTAACCCAGAATAGTTACAAAAACCAAGACCTTATCTAAGCATTGTGACTTCAAGTCTTTAGGCGTATTTTCAGACATATTCAGATCGGAGGACCATGCACTACATTTTATAGGGGCGGATTAAATGTACATCTCCAACGATGCGTCGCGGGCGCGACAAAGAGAAGCGCAGCTCGCACGGGAAAACCGTGCCGAGATTGCAAGAGCAATCAACCAGGAACAGGTGACACGTCGCGAGCTGTTGCGATGGGGCATCTTCACCGCGAGCGGAATGCTCGCGATGAAAAACGGGCTTAGTCCCTTTGCGAAGAGCGCCTATGCGGCGATCCCCACCGGGGTGCCGCGCACACCGCTTTTCGGCGTCAAGAAGTTCTCACAACCCATGCACCGTCTGCACCTGCTCAGTCCGGTTGCGATGACGCGCACTGCAGAGGGTCATGCGGCGTTTCCAGCGCATCTGGCTGAACGGCCGGCGAAGCGCTTGTCCTATCACACCGACTTTTCGGCCGATCCGACAAACAGGCAATTCATCAATCCGAGGACCAATCGTGGCCCGATCGAAGGGCGCCCACCGGGAGAGATCTTCGCGCATCAGCGCTGGGACGAGTTCTTCCCCAAAGTGGGTTACATCATGAGGCTCGGCGAAATTACCCAGGCCGGCAACGGCGGATACTTCCACGAACACTTCCCGGTGCAGCAGCCAGACAGCGTCTGGTGCTATGGTAGCGGCAGGGCCGGCGAATGCAGCCTGCCACCGTTCCTGATCAAGGGTCGCTACGGCGAACCCATCATGACGCGGATCTACAATGACCTGCCTGTCAACCGGGCACAGAACAACGGCTTCGGCCGCAACGAGACCCAGCTTCACTTCCACAATGCGCACAATGGCGCGGAAAGCGACGGCGCGGCGAATGTGCACCACTTCCCAGGCACGTTCTACGATTACCGCTGGAGCACCACGCTTGCCCGACGCGACAAGATCAACACCCAGGCCACCGATCGGCGGGCGTCAGGCCCGGATGACAGCACCGGCCTCGTGAACGTCGCAGGCGACTTCCGCGAACTGCAGGGAACGTTGTGGGCGCATGACCACCGTTTCTTCTTCACGGCGGAAAACGTCTACAAGGGCAATCTTGGTTCCATCAACTATTACAGCGGCCCCGACCGCGGCAACGAAGAGCTTGCGGATGGCGTCAATCTGCGGCTGCCCAGCGGCAAGCTTCTCGGTTGGGGCAACATCGACTTCGACGTCAACCTGACCTTTTCCGATTGCGCGTGCGACGCGTCGGGCCAACTCTTCTTCGATATTTTCGATACGGACGGAATGCTCGGCGACGTGCCGCTGGTCAATTTCGGCTATGCGCCATTCTTCGAAGTCCTGCCGCGAAAATATCGCTTCCGCATCCTCAACGCCTGCATGTCGCGTTTCCTGAAGCTTGCGCTGGCGGATGCCAAAGGCAATCCCGTGCCGATCAAGTTCATCGCCAATGATGGGAACCTCGTCGTCACACCCCTCACCCTGACCTCCCTACCAGTGCAGGGGATCGCCGAGCGCTACGATATCGTCGTCGATTTTTCCGGCTTCCGCATCGGCGACAAGATACAAGTCGTCAATCAGGTCCGCCATGAGACTGGGCGCGGGCCCAAGGAAGAACTCAGCCTGGTCAAGGCGATCAAGGGCGACACCAGGGATCCGCTTGTCGGACCCATGCTTGAGTTCCGGGTGGTCGGTGCCGTCGAAAGCGTCGATGTGCCCGGCGTCATCCACCGTGCCACCGACCCGGACGTCAGCCGCGTTCAGCCCAAACTCACCGAACAGATACCGATCGTAACGCCAGTACGCACAAGGCTCGTCGAGTTCGGCAGGGCGGGAGAAGGCGATTCGCGCGGACCGGACGGCTGTACGCCGGATTGCGGCGAAACCGTCGATTTCCCCTGGACCATTCGCATCAATGGCGAAACGGCGCATTCCATGAATGCCAATAGGATTTCCCTGCTGATCCCGAAGGCCGGCGAGGTCGAGCACTGGACCTATCGGAACGGCGGCGGCGGCTGGGATCACCCGATCCACCTCCACTTCGAGGAGGGCATCACCATGTCGCGCACGGGAACGACGCTCCCGGCGACCGAGACCCTCCAGCGGAAGGACGTCTGGCGGCTGGGCGAAAGCGGCAGCGTCACCTTCCAGGTGCAATTTGGCGAGTTCGGCGGCGCCTATGTCAACCATTGCCACAACACCGTGCATGAGGACTTTGCGATGCTGGCACGCATCCAGTTGCTGACCGGCGTCGCTGGCTCACCTCAGGCCGCGGTGACCCCGACCCCCAACCCTACCCCGGACGGCGTCGTTTTCACCACTCCGGAGATCCTGCCGGAAGGTGCGCCCAAGGGCTGGAAAGACAGCCAGCCCACGCAGGCAGCGCAGCTCGCAGGTGTGGTTACGCCTTGAAGGGTTGACCGCACCGAAACTCGGTCAACCACAAGGCATTCGGTCCCGATGCAGGAACTTGGCGCGCGTTCCGCGCCGGCCTGCCCGTTGTTTGGAGATCCATATGAAACGATGGTTGGCCGCCGTCGCGGCGATAACTGCGATCCTTCTGTTCAGTCCAGGCGGACCGGCAGCCAAGAGTTCGCGTTGGGGAAAGGACTATTTCCCCAATGTCGACGTCGTCACTCAGAATGGCGAAAGGGTTCGCTTCTATGACGACCTGATCAAGGACAGGATCGTCCTCATCAGCTTCATCTTCACCAGCTGCACCGATCTCTGCCCGCTGACGACAGCGCGCATCGCCCAGGTGGTGGACAGGCTGAGGGACGAAATCGGCAAGGACATTTTTGTCCTCTCGATCACCGTCGATCCCGAAAACGACACGCCGGAGAAACTGAAAACCTTCGCCGACGCCTTTTACAGCGGCCCCGGCTGGACATTCATCACCGGGAAACCAGAGGACATTCGTGCCATCAACTCAAAGCTCGGCAACAAGAGCGATGTGGCGACCCAGCACCGCAACGAAATCGTTCTCGGCAACGACAAAACGGGGGAATGGACGAGAAACTCACCCTTCGCCGACCTCGAAAACCTGGAGCTTGCCATCCGCGACATGGATCCGGACTGGCGGGACAGCCGTCACGTTCCTCAGGATGCCCTGGCGGCGAACCATGACCCGCAAGACCTGACGATCGGTCGTGAGCCCGGGCAGGTTCTGTTCAAGAAGATCTGCGCGCCTTGCCACACCGTGGGCGTCACCGATCACATCGGTCCCGATCTCCTCGGCGTCACGGACAGGCGTGATCGCCTGTGGTTGTCGGAGATGATCATGCATCCGGCCAGACTGCGCGCAAAGAAAGACCCGACCCTCGCCGATCTCGAAGCGAAATACAAAGGTGTCCGCATGCCAAATCTCGGCCTGTCGGCGAGCGACGCATCGGACCTCATCTCGTATCTGGCCACCAGGACGGGGCAGATCAACGAATTGCGGGCCCAACCCGAGGAGCAGCATCTCCACACCGCGCAAGGCGGAGCTCATCACGAGCACAAATAGACAATCGCTTCCCACTGCCGTACCGAGCTCTCCGTCCGGCTGACTGGCACGCTCTCTGCGCCGAAGAAACGGTCGCCGCCTATGGAAGGCAACAATCAATAACAGGTCGTGCTGACGTGGCTGACGGGCCCACCCACCCACGTGCTTTGCGGTGTCGACGTGCAGGTGGTCGATCGGCTTGAGCTGGAATTCTGCCGCATATTGTCCCCCATGTTGCTGAGGGTGCCGCTGATCGCCATTGCGGTCTTGTTGTTATCCTCGATACGCTTCTGATCGAGCTGCAAATAACAGGACGCAAAGGCATCCGTTCCCGGCTTGAAGCCATAGTTCTTACATGTTTGCGTAAGCTTCTCCGCGGCCTTCCCGGTCGCCGGTTCGTTGGACACGCAGCCAGACAGGCCGATGGCGGCGGCGAGTGCCGCAGCAATATAAAGCTTCATGATTCTCCCCCGTCAAGATTGAGGGAATGAAGCAAATCGCCGAAAAGTTGTCGAGGCAAAAGGGTCGATGTGCCGACGTTCATCAACACCTATCGTTACGTGACCCATTGCCACCAGGCGCTCAAAAAACGGCGCTAAGTGACGGGCGCAATAATCTCTTCGCCAGATTGTTCGTAACGGCAAGCGTAGGCGGGTCTACCCTTAACCAGGCGGTTCATTCAACGCGGATCACGTCTCGAATGATGATCGGATCATATTGTGATGGCGCTCCGTTGAACCGTGGCAACTGATTTGCCAAACCTTCCGCTCCCTCTCGTTTCGCAAACGAAAACGCCGGCAAAAATCCTTCAAGATTGGTCTTCAGATAGACACGTCCGCACATGTGCGATCCTCCCCGACGGGGGTATCGCGACCTCTGCGGTCGTCAACAGATCACGGCAAGAACAGCAATTCGTTTGGGGAGCCAACGATCGCGAAACGCTGTCCGACTTTTCCGACAAAGCGAAGTCGAAAATGTCAGAAGGATTGTCGGAAAATGTCGGAACATATCGGGAATTGGAAACCGTCTCTGACTTTCATTTAAAGCGATCTTAGCAGCGGCGCTACTGTCCAGTCGCCTGGACGGAGTCTGTCAACGTAAACGCCTAAACCGGTTCCGCGGCCGCTGACTATGATCTCTTTACCTGAGGAGAGATTGCGTCTTACCTCCTCCGGAACACCACACAGGCGGTTGAATATGATCGGAAAGCCCTGCAGCTCGATCGACGATGGGCATCGACTGGAATAGTGCCGGTTGGCATCTGCAACGGTAAAAGAAAGCTCGACTTGCGCCCCTGCGACTAAGGCAATGATCATCGGACCAGCGTAGACGACAGCGTGCCTCCCGACAAAATAGCCAAGAAACGGAGCGCCAATCACCGCAACCGCCTTTCTGACCTCGCCCCCGCCCGGAATCGAGGACAATCTTCTGGCGACGATCCACACTGCGCCACCACCAGAAAACAGTCCGGCACAAATGCCGACAAGGAATGTGCGGTTCAGCCACTCCGTCGACGGCAAGAATTGAATGCCAAACATCTTGGCCAATAGAGGCAAAGCTCCAGCTGCCGCCCAGATCCCAATTACGATCCCCGTCTTGCCAAGCGATTGACCTGGCGCATTTCCTCGTTCGCTCATCTGTCTCCGCATTTCTCTCGACAGAGTGCACATTTGCGCACTTGTGACAGGGCGGGGGTTGTAGCGCCAAGAGCATCAATCGCTGAGTGAAAACGACTTCTAACGATGGGATTCGAACCCACGATCCCTTGCCCCCAGGAGAGCGGGCTATTTTTGCGCGGCCCTCGTAGCGCAGGCGGTTGAGTGCTCTCCAGTCATCCTGTTCGGGACTTAGTTCGGGACTTCGTGACTCGTTTTTGCTTTAGCCGGACGGCTTTAGCATTGCGTCGTGTGTGTGTGTTTTCATGATTTCCACAACGACAGGTCGAGAGCGAACTGCCCTGCAGTTCGCTGCTTAGGTAGCTTCTCGCCTGCGTTGATTCGTTGCTGGAAATGTAGACTTCGGTCCAGATCGAAGTGAGGGAGAAGAAAATGAGACTGAGATTGCTAATCGCCATGACAGTTTTGGCGATGATCGCCGGATGTCAGAGCACAGACGTCACCGAATTGCCCCTCGGGCCAAACCGAGTGATGCTGCAAGTGACGACAGGATCGGATTGGACCGACGAAGTGACACTGAAGGCAGCTGAATCAACACTATCCCGCGGCTACACCCATTTCCTCCTAGACCAGGCAAACGTTCAGAGCGGAAGCCAAGTTATCACGATGAAGGACCGCGGCGGCGGACGCTTTACACCGGTAACTGCTGACTTCACCGAGATCAGCGTGACAGTGAACATGTTCAAAGCGAAAGAAGGCACGGCACGCGGCGCATTCGACGCACAGCAAGTCGTCAGCGCCAGTAAGAAGAAATAATCGGCTCGACGTACCGACAAGCCTTCGAGGCCCGCTGTCTGGCGGGCCTTCCGAAAAGATCCCGGGCGGTGAGCCTTGGGTGCCGTGGCCGAATTTGGCGTTCGAAGTCCTGCTCGAGCAAGCCCCCTTCCAAATGCAGATGATCCCCATGTCGGCGTTCTTCACCGGGCAGCGCCAAGGCGACGTCTTTGCGATGACAAAACCGAAGGCCGGGGAGAACACCATCGCCGTCAGGGCGCTGAAGACCGGCAAGACAGTGTGGATCCCGGTTCATTTCGCCTATGGAAAATGGATCGATCGCGCCCCTCAGTCGGACAGCGTCATCCTACACGCCGGTGCACGCGCCCTCTCCTACAAGTTGGCCGACGGTTTTCGTACCGAATGGCAGAATCTGATGGCGAAGGAAGAGTTCAAGCGGTTCCACGAAGAGCGGATCGTCTTCCACGGTCTGCGCAAAAATGCGGTGATCAATCTGTTGGAGGTCGGTTGCACCGAGAACCAGGTCGGGGCGATCTGCAGCATGTCGGCGCAGATGGTTCAGGACTACGGCCGAGAGGTCGCACTGCGGTCATGGGCGAAGGATGCAATGAAGCTTATGGAGGCTCGCTGGAGCGAGATTGAACCGGCTGCTTTCCGAAACAAGACCGGAACATGAATTGGAAACCGTTTCCAAATTGTTGGAAACTGGCAACGTTTTACAGAGCAGAAAAATTGGAATTTAGTCAGCGTTTTCAAGAAGTTTTGGTG
>NZ_JBWKSC010000004.1:20077-103339 GCF_059419585.1 Ensifer sp. GW821-FHT05G01
TGGGTGATCACGGGCTCGAACCGTGGACCCGCTGATTAAGAGTCAGCTGCTCTACCAACTGAGCTAATCACCCATCCAGACCGCTTCGCTGTGTGTCGCCAAGGAGCGTTACAAGAAGTCGATCTTGAAGTTAATGCGAGGCTGATATAAGTCCCGCCAAGTCGTTGTTTTGGTGGGTGATCACGGGCTCGAACCGTGGACCCGCTGATTAAGAGTCAGCTGCTCTACCAACTGAGCTAATCACCCATCCGGACCGCCTCGGCGTTTGCCGCTGCGGTCTGGAGGGGCGTATAAAGGCGTTCCCTCACCTTGTCTAGCGTCGATTGCAAAATTTCTGAGAAAAGATTCCAGCGGCCCGGAAAGCCGGCTTTTCCACAGGCGTCTGCCGCACCCCTGGCGCGTTGCGCCCGGGACGCTGGCGGCCAACTCACTGAATCGACACGCCCTCCTTGCCAAAATTTGTCCGCCACGCCACAGCCAGGCTGATATCTGCCTGCGGCCGCATGCGCTGCGTCAGAGCAAAAGTTCGCCGGCGGCGATCTTCACCGCATGGCCGCCGATGCGCGCCGAGTTGATCTGGCCGCCCGCCACATCGAGATGCAGGTGGATGTAGGACGGCCGGCCCATTTCCACCCCCTGCTCGATCAGGAAGGGATGGTGACCATCGACCAGCTGGTCAAAATGGTGGATGGCGCCGGAAAGGGCTGCGGCAGCAGACCCCGTTGCCGGGTCC
Organism: Ensifer sp. GW821-FHT05G01; assembly: GCF_059419585.1. Taxonomy (NCBI): domain Bacteria; kingdom Pseudomonadati; phylum Pseudomonadota; class Alphaproteobacteria; order Hyphomicrobiales; family Rhizobiaceae; genus Ensifer; species Ensifer sp. GW821-FHT05G01. The sequence continues at coordinate 20,811 of NZ_JBWKSC010000004.1, forward strand.
TCGAAAATGCCCATGTCAGACTTGAACATGCGGGTGTGGAACCGCGCCGTGTGATTGATGCCGCCGCGACAGTAGAGATAGGCCGACGCCAGCCGGCCTTCGGCAAGCGGTGCCAGCTGCTCCCAGCGCTGCGGGTCGAACTCGACGTTGGCGACGGCGGAGACGTCGTGCAGCGGCACCATAACGAACGGCGAGCCGGCGCTCCAGAAAGACGGCGCATGATTCTCGAAGCCGATCTGCGAAGTCTTCAGGCTCAGCGCATCGGCCAGCGCTTGTTTGTCGAAGCGGGCGTCGAGCCGCGCCGATTTGCGCGGCAGGTCGAATTCGGCAAAGCTCGCCTCGCCGGGCTTGATGCGCACGGCGCAACGCACCGGCCCCACCTTTTCCTCCAGCACCTGCACCAGATCGGCATTCTCCTGCGATGTGCCATGCGCTGCCTCGGCGATCGCCACGGCCGCGCCGACCGTCGGGTGCCCGGCGAAGGGAAGCTCATGCCCGGGCGTGAAGATCCGCAGCCGCGCCGTGTGCGCAGCGCCCCCCGGCCTGCGGATGAACACCGTCTCCGAAAGGTTGAATTCCTGCGCGATCGTCTGCATCGCCTGATCGTCGAGCGCATCCGCCCCGAAGACGACGGCCAGCGGATTGCCCTCCAGCCGGTTCTGCGTGAAGACATCGTAGATCGCGTAGCTGAGCGGCATTTATTTCCCCTTGCGCATATACTCCGGCCACGAACTTGCAATGTCATCGGCCGGGCGGCAAGCGCAAAAACGCCATCCCGCGTGGCGCCGTTCGCTATCGGAATACCGCTGCCGCACCCGGCCGAAAGCGTTGCCCCCATTGGCTTCCCGCCACCCCTGAGCGGTACAATCGACCGGTCCCTCCGCCTGCCGGTGACGGGAATGTGATCGCAGCTGTCGGCAAGGCTCGACCGCAGCGTGGATTTGGTGTTGATCTATCGCCTGCCGCCCGAACAATGCCTTGGGCTCGGGCCACGACATCCATTCAGCCGGGAGCAAGAAGCACGCCGCATGAGACCGACCCTGGACACCGTGGCTTAGGCAATGCGGCAAGCGATGCAGCGGACGGATGACCGGACGATCTGGGGCGCGTTGGCGCTCGCACTGATGCTGCACGCCCTCGCCTTCACGGCGCTCTCGCGCCTTCCCCCCAAGTCGATGCCGCCACCTCACGCAGAAGGCAGCATCGACGTCGAAATCCTGGCCGAAATGCCGCAGAAGGGGACGCTGATACCGTCGCGACCCGCCGAGGCGAGCCAGCCCATGAGAGAAACGCAGCACGCGGAACCGAAAGCGCACCCCGATAGCAACGCTCAGCGCCGTGCCGCAGCCACACCCACGCCGCAGCCGCAGCCGCAACCGTTGGGCATGGTGCACGCCGACACGCTCTATTCCGCAGGCATCCTGGCTTCGCCGCGCAGCCGGCAGGCGCGCAAGGGTCTGGCGCAGCTGGCACCTGAAGAGCGGGTGGTGCAGCTCTGCAATCTGGAAGCGATGGAGCAGGTTCACCGTTGGAAAGCGGATTTCGATCCGGACTTCCTCGTCGCCTATGCCTTTTCAGGCGTGCGATTGTCAGGTGGGGTGTTGAAGGCCAATGGCGGGGCGTTTCGCAGCGACCGGCAATGGTGGCGCATCGCCTATTCCTGCGAGGTCGCTGCGGAGGGCAATTCCGTCGTCGGCTTCGCGTTCAAGGTCGGCGACGCGATCCCCCGTGACCAATGGCAGGACCTTGGCCTTCCCGTCGCCGACGCTGCCGGGGACTGAGGGCCCGGGAAACCTGAGCCGTCAGGCCGCATGATCGGCCCGGTGCAAAACCGCCCTTCGGCGCCCGCCAAGCCGCCGTCGCTTGTTGCCGCGGCAGAACTCGAAAACATGCTGCGTTGCATTAAAGACGCCATGTAATTCTCTGAATCGATTCAAGCATTTATCCCTCGCCCCTTGAACCCTGCGGACCGTCCCAGGCTGCACAGCCCTGACTGACCGCGCCGCTTCGATGGCGCGAACACCAATCTCGCGGTTGCATCGACAACTTTGCCTTCGCCCGACTGATCGCTCATAAGAATCAAACATTTGACACATACCAACCGTATGGTATGTTTTCCACATGCCCAGACCGACCAAACAATCACCCGAACGCGGCAACGCCCGGCACCGGCTTCTCGAGGCGGCGCGCGACATCATCCGCGCCAAAGGCTTTGCCGCCACCAGCGTCGATGATCTCTGCCGCGCGGCCGACGTCACCAAGGGCGCGTTCTTCCATCATTTCGCCAGCAAGGACGCGCTCGGCGTCGCGGTCGCCGATTTCTGGGCGGAAACGACGGCCGACTTCTTCGCCGCCGCGTCGTATCACGCGCCGCCCGACCCATTGGCGCGTGTTCTCGCCTATGTCGCGTTTCGCAAGGCGATCATCCTCGGCGAGATTGCCGAATTCACCTGCCTGGCCGGCACCCTGGCGCAGGAGGTCTATGCCACCGCGCCCGACATTCGCGATGCCTGCGGCCGCAGCATCTTTGGCCACACCGATACGCTGGTCGTCGATATCGAGGCCGCGCGCCTCGACCGCGGCATTGCCGATGACTGGACGGCCGAAAGCCTCGCCCGGCACACGCAGGCCGTCATCCAGGGCGGCTTCGTGCTCGCCAAGGCCGGCAACGATCCCGCGCTTGCGCGCGAAAGCCTCGACCATCTCGACCGGTACATCCGGCACCTGTTTCACGTCACCTGAGGAGGATGCGACATGAGCGATACCACCCATATCGGATGCGCCTGCGGACAGACGCGGCTCAAGGTGCAGGGCGCGCCGATCCTCGTGTCGGAATGCCTGTGCGACAGCTGCCGGGCGGCGGCCAACCGCCTCTCGACTCTGCCCGGCGCCCGCAGCATCCTGACCTCCTACGAGGCCACCCCTTCCGCCGAATATCGCAAGGACCGGATCACTATTGTCTCCGGTGAGGAAACCTTAAGCGAATTCCGGCTCTCCCCCGACGCCGGCTCACGCCGCGTCGTCGCCACCTGCTGCAACACGCCGGTGTTCCTGGAGATGAAGGGCGCCCATTGGCTGAGCCTCTACCTGCACCTCTGGCCCCAGGAAACGCGCCCGAAGGCAGAGCTGCGCACCATGGTCGGCGATCTGCCCGATGCTTCGAGGCTGCCGAAGGACATTCCCAACCTGAAGTCCCATACCGTGTCGTTCTATGCCAAGCTGCTCTGGGCCTGGATCGCCATGGGCTTCCGCAATCCGAAGATCGCGATCGCACGCAAGATCGAGGCCTGACGGCTGGGCCGAAGCATCGGCGCCTTGCTGTGGCCATCCAGGTGAAAAAGCAGCACGTGAGCGGCGAGACCCTGCCGGGCGAAATCAATACTGCAGATTGTGCCGTTGCCTTTGGCATGTATGGTGCCGGCCATGGACAAGACCACGACATTCCCGCTTTCGCTCCCAGGCTATGAAATCGAAGGGCTGATCGAGGCGGACGCGCCGCGGTTGATGCCGCTTTTTCAGAGCTGTCAGGACTATGTGGTGCTGGAACGCGGCCACCCACCGGACGCCGCCGTGGCGCTGGACGAATTTCGAAGCTTTCCGCCCGGACGAGCCGCTGCCGACAAATTCGTCTTCGGCTTGAAGTCAGCCACCGGCGCGCTCGCCGGCATGCTCGCCTGCGACCGCGATTACCCGCAGGAGAAATCCTGGTGGATCGCGCTTCTGCAGATCGACCCGACCCTTCGTGGGCAAGGCGTGGCGAAAGCCCTGTGCGGCGATTTCTTCAGGTGGCTGAAGACGCAAGGGGCCGACCGCGTCGAACTCGCCGTCTTCGCCGAGAACGTGGCCGGACTTTGCTTCTGGCAAGGTCAGGGCTTCACGCTGGTTCGAACCGCAGGGCCGGTCGCAATCGGCATGAAGCAGCATAGCCTGCAGGTTTTGGCCCGGCCGTTATGAACGGCTGAACGCTGCAAAGTTAGCCTTGAAGCCTAATCTTCCGCTTGAAAAGCGGCGCCTGTTGGGGCAACAGCGCCTGCGGTTTGCGATCGTTGGCCGCCATCCGCGCGTCGCATGCGCATGCCCGGGGACTTTTACGCCCTGCCGAACGCGCCGCAAAGCTCACGGCGACGTTTCCAGAGCGCTGCAGGTGCCGCAGCAACACGCTGCGGCCACGCTCCCTGTCATCACGCGCTGCCGCGCGGATCACCGCTTGCCGTCGAACAGCCAGGTAAGGATCGGCAAAATGAACGGCGGATAATTGTGTGCACCCGGGTCCGGCCCCCATACGGCGATCGCCTCGTCGATCTCAGGCTCCGGATCGTCGGCGATATGGGCTGCCACCTTTTCGACCAGCGCTTCGGCCGTCTCCGCCACGCGGTAGAGCCGGAACACCGTCACCGCCCGCCCCATATGGAGCACGTGGTAGCCAGGCTCGGCAGTTGCCGCGCCGAGGTCGATGCCGGTTTCTTCCAGCGCCTCGCGGCGGATATTGCCTGATATGTCGCAGCGCCCGTCGACGATATCATCAGGCTCCAGCGAGCCTGAGGGGCTGTAGACCCGGGCCGGATTGGCCGTGTGCGAGCCCATGCGCACCAGGATCAGCGCGCCATCGGATGACACAATCACCGGCATGGCGAACAGGTGAAAGGCGGCGTCCGTGCGCGTCTTTCGCCACCACAGGAAGGTCGAATAGGGCACCACGTGCCCCTCGCCCACCACGCGGCCGTGCTCGATGCGAAGCACCCGCTGCAGCACCATGCGCCCGTCGAAGAGGTGCGGGTTGGCGGCGATTTCCGCCCGCCAGTTTTCCTGGGCGGCCCCCACCTGATCCAGATGGAAAGGGTGCGGACTGTCCTTGACGTGGATATCGACGCCCGAGATCGGCAGGATCTCGCCTTCGTCAGGCCATTCAGCCGTGTTGCTTTCGAGGATGGCCATCGTCACACGTCCAGCGTCATCGCCACGGGGCAATGGTCCGATGCCTTCGGCCGGTCCCAGCCGGTGCGCGGGTAGCGCTCCACCTCCTGTCCCGGCGGAAAGATCGTCCGGAAGGGCTGGCCGCCGCGGATGATTTCCGGCACCTGGGATGCGTTGCGCCGGGCAAGGGCCGGCGACAGCCAGATATAGTCGAGCTGGCAGAGGTGCCGCTCCTGCGGGCCACGGCTGTGAAACAGCGTCCAGCGGTCGAGCACCGGCCGGCGCAGCATCGGGTTTTCGACAAAGCCGTCCGCGGTCAGCGCATCGAGCGCGCTTTCCTCTTCCTCGCGCGGCACGAACTCGTAGCCGTTGCGGCGGTCGCCGAGAATGTCGACCTTCTCCTGGTAATCGTTCATGTCGCCGCAGATCGCGAACATCTTGTCGGCCGTGTGCCCGCGGCCGAAGCGGCTTTCGATGATGTGGCGCACGGCTTTCGCTTCCGCCACGCGCACCGGCATCGTCGCCTGGCGCCCGTCCATCCCGTCGCGCGCCGGGCCCATGGATTTGAAATGCACGACGTAAAGCGTCAGTGGCCGCCCGCCAATGCGCAGATCCAGTTCCAGGCAGTCGCGCTTGAAGATCCGGTCGGTCGGCCGGTTGGAGGAAGCGAGCGCATCGTTGAAGATATCGAGATCCGCATAGGTCAGCCCCGCGTGGCTTTTCACCTCGAGGCACTCGATCGGCTGGCCGTCGCGCGTCTCCTCGCGCATCAGCACCGCCACGTCGATCCCACGCGAATCATTGCCCTCGATCAGGTATTTCTGGCGATAGCCGTTGCCGACCATGCGGAAGAGATAATTGTATTCAAACGCCTGCAGCGACGCCATGTTGTCGGCCTCCTGCAGGCAGAGGATATCCGCATCGCAATCGGCAATCGCGAGCGCCGACATCTGCCGCGTATCGTCCGTATGCGCGATCGTGCGCGCCTCTTCCAGCCGCTGATACTCTGCCTCGCTCTTCACCTCGAAGAGCCTCAGCACCCGATCCTGCTTGAGCTGATTGCGAAAGCCGGAAAAATCGAAGCGGCTCATGAGATTTTCAATATTGAAGGTGGCAAGTCTAAGGGACATCAAGCAATTCCATGACTGAAGTGCCGCGGAGATTAGGCATTGAAGCGCAAATGTCGAGAATGATTTGGCCGGAGCGGCGTGAGGAGGATCGCCTTGCCGGAGGCTGGCGTTGACGCCTCGGCGAAACGCTCATCGTCTGCGATGTCGAATGCATGCGGTCGCGCCTCCTCAAATCGATTGCTGCAGAGCGTCGTTGAGACGAAGCTCAGGAGCACACTGTCGGCAAAAGCGGACGGGGGCCGGTCGACCTTGCCATGGTGGCGATGCCGGCGAATGACGCCATGTGTCTTCTGTTGACATATGAGGGACAGCCCATAAGCTGCGCGCACGCCTTTGAGATCGACACCGTTACCGGAGACAGGGATCATGCAGGTGCCCCTCAGACACGCATGGCCAAGCGCATGAGACGGTTTCTGCTCGTGAGCCTCGCCCTTTGCTTTTCGGCCTTGGCGACCGCCGCCGCAACGCTCGACACCATTACGAAGCGCGGAACCGTGCGGATCGGTTACATCGCCGATCAGGCGCCATTTTCCTCCGTCCAGCCAGGGGCCGAACCGGTGGGATATGCCATCGACCTGTGCCGCAAGATTGCTGACGAGATCGAACATCAATCTCCGCAACTGAAACGCGAGTTTGTCGAGATGACGCTCGCCGGCGGCTTCGATGCAGTTGAGAATGAAGATGTCGACTTGCTGTGCGGTTCCATCACGGTGAACTTGAAGAGGCGGGAAATCGTCGATTTCTCACAACCGATCTTCCTCACCGGGGCGAGCGCGCTGCTGCGCAAGGATTCGCCCAGCTACCTGCAGGCACTGTTTCGCACCGAACCGGCCATTCACGCCGTCAGCGAGCGCGCTGCCACAAACGTCATCGGTATGCGCGCCAACACGACGACGGCAGGGACGCTTCGCGAGCAACTCGCAACCCAGGAATCGACGACAAAGCTTGCCGATTTCAACACGCATGAGGACGGGCTCAAGGCGCTGGAGGACCGCCGGATTGATGCCTATATCGCCGATCAGGTGCTGCTCATCAACCTTGCCAAGCGGGCGCGCGATCCATCCTCGCTATCGGTCGGCGATCGCCTGATCACGCATGAACCCTATGCGATCGCCTTGCGCCGCAACGACGCCGACTTCCGTCTGCTGGCAGACCGTGCGCTGACGGATTTCTACCTTTCGGACGAGTTTCTGCCGCTGCTGGAGAGCTATTTCGGAGCCGAAGCGCCGATGCTGCACACGCAGATCATCATGCAACACGTGCCATAGGTCGCGTGCGGCGGGCGGATATCACGCCATATTGAAAACGTGCAGTCCGGCGCATGCGAGGCTCGGGCCGGTCGACGCGTTGTGTGGGGCGTATGAAGACGCTCGGCACTGCGATCGAGGCTGCCGTTCTCGCGCAGCGCATAGTCGTTGAGCAAGTCCTCGAACGCGTCGGGATTGTCCCACCCGCTGTCACATCTCCGGCAGGCCGGCCTTTCGGAATCCGTCGACAAAATGGTCTCGTACAGATGCATCGCGCAGCGGCTGGGAGCGGAGCCAATGGCCGATCGTGAAATGAGGGTGGGCGATCAGGAACAATTCTGCTTCTCGCCGTGCCTCCTCGCGGTGGCCCAGCTGCGCAAGCGTAGCCGCCAGGAACTTGCGTGAGTTGGTGCGATAGGTGTCTTTCCTGCGCAGTGTAGCGGTTGCCGCCTCGTAGTCGCGCGCGGCGTATTGCGCCTGCCCAAGATGACAAAGATACCAGCAGGCCGGATAGGGATTGAGGCGCAGCGCTTTTTCGATCTGCGCCAGTCCGTCGGCAACCCTGCCGTCGAGCACGGACATGTCGGACATGGCGGCCCAGGTGTCTGCGTGGTTTGGGTCGAGCTCCAGGGCATTGGCGAAGGCGGCCTCCGATTCCTCCCATCGCCGCTCATAAGCCAGAATGGTCCCAAGGATGTAACGGCAGCCGGCATCGTTGGGATCAAGGTCGATCGCCTTCTGCGCGAGCGTCACCGCCATCCGGCGGTTGGGATCTTCCGGCTCGCCGAAATGCGTCCAGGCAAGCCAGCGGTTGTAGGCGAGCAGACCGACCGCCTCCGCATAGGATGGCTCGAGCTCGACCGCCCGCTGAAGCAGCAGATGGGCCTCACGCTCGGTTTGCGGCGACTCCTCGGTCAGCAGGCGGGCGCGCACGCACAGCTCGTATGCCTCAAAGTTCTTCGGCCGCTTGCGCTGCGTCGGGATGGTCAGCCGGCCGACAAGGGCCTCGACAATCTTGGCGTTCACTTCATCCTGTAATTCGAAAACATCTTCCACCGTCCTGTCGAACCGGTCGGCCCACAAGTGCTGGCCGCCAAGCGCGTCGATCAATTGAGCATTGATGCGCACACGGCCCATGGCGCGTCGGGCGCTCCCCTCAAGCACGTAGCGGACGCCGAGTTCCTGGGCGACCAGCCTGATGTCGACCGGCTTGCCCTTGTAGCCCTGCACGGAATTGCGCGCGATGACGAACAGGCCGGCAGTGCGGGAGAGGTCGGTGATCAGGTCTTCGGTCAAGCCATCGACGAAAGGCGCGTCCGCTTCATCCCCGCTCATGTTCGTGAACGGCAATACGGCGATCGAGGGACATTCGGGCAGCGGCAATTTGCTCTGCAGCGCATCCGGCCAATGCCACACGTGGACCGGGCGCGTGAGGTTCTTCAGGTAGCGTTCGCCTGCATCGAAGAACCGCTCGCCGATCTTGCCGACGATCTCGCCGTGAACCTTGGCTGAAATGCAGATACCGCCCGGTTCGGCCTGCGTCTCCAAGCGCGCCGCGACATTGACGCCGTCGCCGAGCACGTCCGAGCCGTCGTCGATGACATCGCCCAGATTGACGCCGACACGCAAAAGCAGGCGCCGGTCTGCGGAAGGCCCGACAGCAACAGTGGCCCGTTGCATTTCCAATGCCGCTGCGACCGCGTCAACAGCGCTAGCGAATTCGATCAGGAACCCGTCGCCCATGGCCTTGAAGATGCGACCCTTGTGGCGCATCACGGCCGGCTCGATAACGCCGGAACGCAGTTCCCTGAGGCTCGCCAGCGTTTCGACTTCATCAGCCTCCATCAGGCGTGAATATCCCACCACATCGGCAACGACGATGGCGGCAAGGCGACGCTGAAGAGATTGATCCGTCATGTGAGGACAAGCCTAACGACCGAATTGGCAGGGTATTGTTCGACCGCAGGTGAGTCAACAAGTGGCAGGAGGTCACGCCGGGGCGACGCCCCACCCGCACGATCCCCACCGCCACCACATCGCCGACGCCCTTGCCCGGACGCACGCGTGCCGCCAGCGAGACAGAGGAGATCGATCTGGTCTTCGCTCCGGCCCCGATCTTCGCCTCGAACCGCCCTGGCACCCGATCGCGCTTCAGCCGGGCAAGCGTTTCGCCGTGCAAGGAGCGGTGATTGCCGGAGCTTCACGGAACCTTGACTGGCGTCTTTCAAATAGGCCCAGGCGCAATTCATGCTGCTTGACAGTAGAACGAGCCGACAATAGAGACACATCCAGGTCCACAGGGTGACCTGCCGCTCGCATGGCGTTATCGCCATTGGTTAACCCCTGCCTTGGACAAGCTGATCGCCATTTCCCTTAAGGGGGCAGTTGGAGCGATGGCAATGCGAGCCCCATCAAAATCATCCGACTTGCCCATGACGGGAGTTTTTGATGAGCGACCAATCGTCGTTGCCGGCTGAGCCAAAAAATTCACTCTTGAGTGGATCGATCCGATCCGCCTTCATTCGAACCAGCCTGCCAATCATCGTCGTAACGACGATAAGCGGCCTGCTGACCGTGGCCGATGCCATGCTTCTCGGCGCATTCGTTGGGGCTGATGCCCTGAGTGCGGTGACGTCAGTGTTTCCAATCTCAATGTTGTTGCTGGCTGTCTCGACGATGGTCGGCATCGGCATGGCCAGCATTTTGGGACGTCGACTAGGTGCCAAAGACATGGATGGGGCAATCGGTACCCTCGCTTCGGCACAGGGCCTTGCCCTTGCTGTCGCTGCCCTGGCAATACTGACTTTTTTTGGACTGGGTTCCCATGTCGTCAGCTTGGCGGCGGGCGGCAACGTCCACCTTGGTGAGATGGGGTGGACTTTCCTTGCTATTTCATTTGCGACCGCACCGGCAGGGTTTCTGCTCTCTGTACACGTCGACGCGCTCCGCATGGAGGGGCGGGTTGGCTTCATGGCCATGGCAGGCGTGTTGGTGACGCTCGCCAATATCGGTTTCAACGCATTGCTGATCGGGGTGTTTGATTTTGGAGTGGCTGGGTCGGCCTGGGGTACGGCCCTGGCGCAGGTATTGGGGCTGGGTGTCGTTGTTATCTATCGCATGAGCGGCAGAGCAGGCCTGCCGATGGTCGGCTTGAGATACGACGGTGAATGGCGAGAAATGCTGGCCCTTGGGGCACCGCGCAGCCTCAATTTCATCGGTATTTCGCTCGGCTCGGCGGCGGTACTGTTCACCCTGCGACGGCTGGAGCTGCCGCAACCCGACATGACGATCGCAGCATATGGGGTGGTGATGCGCTTGATGACATTTGCCTTCCTGCCGCTGATGGGTATGAGCCTGGCCCTGCAGGCAATCGTCGGCAATGCCGTCGGTGCCAGGCAGCAAGAGCGGGCAAAGCAGACGCTTTATTTTTCGCTTGTCGTAAGCGGCGTTTACTGCCTGCTGGTGCAACTGCTGCTGTTTGGTGCACGCGGCTGGCTGGGCGGACTTTTTGTGCCCGATGCCCCTGTTGGGCTGGAGGTGGCACGCATTGTTCCCCTGTACCTTGCAGCCTATGTCGCATTTGGCCCGGTCATGATGGCCGCCAGCTATGCGCAAGCCATAGGCAGGGCTCGGCAAGCCGCTGTTCTCTCGCTCGGGCGAGCATATCTGTTCGCAATTCCGCTGACCTTGGCCTTGCCCCACATTTGGGGTGAGACCGGTGTGTGGGTCGCCGCTCCGATGGCCGATATCTTGATGCTGATGCTCAGCATGCTGGTTTGGTGGCGTGCCCGCACTTACACCTCGCGAAAGGCCGGCGGCTTCGGATCAGGTTCACTCACTCCATAATTGGGTTATGCCCGCATCGCCACCGGCGCGAGCGCGGCATCGGTCGACGTAATCGTTACGTATTTCCCGCTTGCCGGTGGCCCGCCGCCGGCGAGCGCTTACGCAATCGCTGTAATCTCCAGCTCCTGCCCGCCGACTGTCGCCACATCGCCGACGCCCTTGCCCATCAGCACTTTTGCCACCGGCGAGACATAGGAGATCGATCCGGTCTTCGGATCCGCCTCGTCCTCGCCGACGATGCGGTAGGTCTGCACCCGGCCGTCGTCGCGGCAGAAGGTGACCGTGCTGCCGAAGGCGACCACGTCGGTCGAGGTCGGGGCAGAGACGAGTTCGGCGGTGCGCAGCCGTTCGGCAAGATAGCGAAGGTCGCGCAAGGGGCCAGCCGCCTGGCGCCGGCGCTCGTTCACGTCGTCGATCCCGCTCGTCGCATCATAGGCCGCGCGTGCCTCACGCTGCTGCTCTTCCAGCGCCTTCAAGCCCGCTTGCGTGACAAGGTTGGGATGCGGCGAAACCGGGCGGTCAGGCAGAAGTGTTTCCGCAGCGGTTTCGGCACTTTCTTCCTTGGTAAAGGCAACACTCACGATCGAACTCCGTTTCGGCGCAGGCCGGCTTTTACATAGCATCCGGGCGAAAGCCCACCACGGGCAGAACGGAAGCGATGGATGCCCGAGCGCAAACGATGATATTGCCTCATCCGTTCGCAGCGGTCACCCCGCATTGTCCCGATGTCCGCCGATAACACCGTCACCGGCCGGCGACACGCTCTTTTGGCGGGGTCAACGCGCTCGCGGCTCCAACACCGTCACAATGCGAAAATCCTCTGACGACCGGCGGAAAATGCCAGCAGTACGCCTCCATAAAAACAACGGGATACCGCGATTTTCTGACTCAGTTTGTGACGTGAAAGACCAAGCCCGGCAAACCACCCTGCCGCCGCGCTGCGCTCGGCGCGGCGCGGCGGTCGCCCTCGAACAACGGCCCGCCCTGCAGCGCGAGTTCATCGCGCGCCAGTGCCACCAGCGCACCGGCCTGCCCCGCGGCCGCCAGGAGGAAGGCCTCGTCGAATCGGCCGGCCAGTTCCGGATCGAGACGAAGCAGCAGCCGCGGCAGCCACTTGCCCTTGCCGGACCAGCAACCGCGTCCAAGGAGCGCTAGGTCGCACAGCGGCTGGTGAAGGGCGCTAGCAATCGCCCGCACCTCCGCCTCTGGCCGCTCGTCCTTCAGGTCGTCGAGCAGGTCGGTGATCTGGTAGCGCAAGAGGTTGCGCCGCTCGGCGCCGATCTCGCCTGGCCCTCGCGCAAGCGCTGCGCTTGCCTCGGCCTGCAGGCTGCTGCCGCGTTCGATATTCCGGCCGATCACCGCGCCGCCCGCCAGCATGTCGAGAAGCACGGGGTGGCCGCCCGCAACATCCTGATCGACGAACCAGTTCAGCGTTTCGAAATCGTGGACGAATGCCTCGACGGGAAACGCGTCCGTCGTAAAGCTTTCCCGCCAGGCGCTTTCCAGGGTCTCATGCAGCACGACGAGATCGATATCCGAAGACGGCGTGCCCTCGCCACGCAGGATCGAGCCCGCGACGATGGCAAAGGCCGCGTCCGGGAAGCGCTCGCGCACAATCGTTTCCGCCGTGCGCACCGCCGCCAGGCGCTGCTCCACCTTTCTTGCGTCTTCGGCGAGATCCGCCTGGCTGCTTTTTTCGTTGTTCGACAAACCCGTCCCATCCCCAAAACGAAAAATCCCCCCGCGGCCGTCATCTCACGGGAGGATCTTGATCGAAAGGCAAAACCTGCCGTCGCCGCTTTTCGGCGGCAACTCGGGCGCTCCTCGTGTTACTGCAGCGTGCGCGTCGGCGCCTGGCCGGGCTGGCCGGCCGATGCCGCGGCACCCGCCGGGTCTGCCGTGTTGCGCTGGCCGTCAAGGCCCGTTGCCACCACCGACACGCGGAACGTGCCGTCGAGTGTGCGGTCGAAGATCGAGCCGACGACGATGTCGGCCTCGTCGTAGACTTCCTCGCGAATGCGGGTCGCCGCTTCGTCGACTTCGAACAGCGTCATGTCCATGCCGCCCGAGATCGAGATCAGTACGCCCTTGGCGCCGCGCATCGACACTTCGTCGAGCAGCGGGTTGGCGATCGCGGCTTCCGCCGCCATCAGCGCGCGGCCCTCGCCGGTCGCCTCGCCGGTGCCCATCATCGCCCGGCCCATGCCCTTCATGACCGACTTCACGTCGGCGAAGTCGAGGTTGATCAGGCCTTCCTTGACGATCAGGTCGGTGATGCAGCCGACGCCCGAATAGAGCACGCGGTCGGCAATCACGAAGGCGTCGGCAAAGGTGGTCTTGGCGTCGGCGATGCGGAAGAGGTTCTGGTTGGGGATGACGATGACGGTATCGGCCGCCTCGCGCAGGCGCTCGACGCCTTCTTCAGCCATCTGCATGCGGCGCTTGCCTTCGAAGCTGAACGGCTTGGTGACGACACCGACGGTCAGGATGCCGGCCTTGCGGGCTGCCGCCGCAATCACCGGGGCAGCCCCGGTGCCGGTGCCGCCGCCCATGCCGGCGGTGACGAAACACATATGCGTGCCGCCCAGGTGATCCATGATCTCGTCGATCGATTCTTCCGCGGCCGCCCGCCCGACTTCCGGCAGCGAGCCGGCGCCCAATCCCTCGGTCACCTGCGCGCCCAGCTGGATCAGCCTCGATGCCTTCGACATCGCCAGCGCCTGCGCATCGGTGTTGGCCACGATGAAATCAACGCCCTGCAAGCCCTCGGCGATCATGTTGTTGATGGCGTTGCCGCCGCCGCCGCCGACACCGATCACGGTGATCTTCGGGCGCATCTCGGTGATCGTCGGCTTCTTCAAATCGTTCATGGCTTTGTCTCCTAAGGGCGAACGCCGCCAAAACAACGGATCGGGGCGAATCAGGCAGCTGTTATTTTAGGAATTGAAAAAAGCCACGGAGAAGGCAAGAGAAAAGGGGAATGTCACTTTCCACACATGATTTGTAATTTGGCGTCACGGCGGAATTTCAGGTTGCCGGCCGGATCGCGCCGTCGGACAAATTAAGTCATTTTATCAGAGACTTGATTTAGCTGCACCGCCGCAACCACCATTTGCCCCGGATCGAACCAGCAGCACTCTCTTCTGGCTTCGACAGACCGAAAAGGTGCAGCACATCTCTTCCCGCTCCCTGTCAATTGGGAAACAGCGTCATCGCAGCACCCAAATGACGCAGACGCGAACTCGGAAATTGCGGCGAGGTTTTGCCCCTCACCCCAACCCTCTCCCCGCTTGCGGGGCGAGGGAGACCCGAGATTGCGGCCCCGTTTCAATCCCAGCACTTCTCCCATTCACTCCTGCTGGATGAAACGCTGGGCGCGCCACACGCCCCTTCTCCCCGCCTGCGGGGAGAAGTTCCCGGTAGGGGGATGAGGGGCTGAGCGGAATGCGCGGGACGACAGTCGCGGCGCCGGTGGCGGCAGTCGCGCCAATCTCCCTCCTAACCCGCAAAACTCGGCCGCGCCCGCACCCGCTCCAGCCAGCGCTGGACGTTTGCAAGATCGCCCGGCACCTCCATGCCGAAGACATCGCCGAGCCAGGCGCAGACGCCCGCGGTGATATCGGCGATCGAGAATGTCTCGCCGGCAAGGAACGCCCGGCCGTCGGCAAGCTCCCGGTCGAGCCAGGCCCATTTTTTCGGCACCGCCTGTCGCTCGGTCTCGGCAAAGGCAGGAAACTGCGTGAGCCTCTCCTTGAAGAAGGCATCGGAATGCAGCGCCACGTTGCCGATCGTGCCGAAGATCACGATCTCGGCCCGCCGGTTCCACATCTCCACCCTGGCGCGGCTGACGGCGTCGCTGCCGAAAAGCTGCGGCTCGCGGTGCGTCTCCTCGAGATAGCGGCAGATGGCAACGCTCTCGGTGATAACTGTGCCGTCGTCGAGCTCCAGCACCGGGATCTGCCCGAGCGAATTGAGCGCCAGGAACGCCGGCGCCCTGTGCTCCGCCTTCGAAAAATCGACATCCACCATCGGCAGCTCGATCCCCTTCTCCGCCATGAAGATGCGCACCCGGTACGAATTCGGTCCCATGCCCTGATAGAGTTTCATCGCTTCCTCCCATCGACTTGCGCGACACCACCGTCGCCCGTTCGCTGATCCCATCACTATGCCATACCAGTTGCTTTTAGCAACCAGTTTTATTTAACGTATCGGTTTATCTCCGGAGAGAGGATAGACCGCGGGGTAAGGCAAGTCGGAAACAGATGATCGGCCAAGCCAGCCGGGTCAGCAAAGCTGACCCGGGTCGGCCGAACTGACCAGGCCATACCGGGCAAACGCGTGCAGGCACATGCGAGCGGCCGCGCCACCTATGCCAGATTTGACAGGAGCTGGTGTCGGTGGATCAGGAACGCGGCCCGCTCCTGACGCCAGTGTTCGAGATGGCCGTCGCGCGCCAGCCGTTCGGCAACATCAGCTCCGAGCATCGAGACCATCGCCGCCTCGTCGCCCATGTGCTCCAGCACCGTCTCAACCATGGCAGGAAGTGCGGCGTCACAGGCGATGCCGTAGCTGTCGCAGAACAGCCGCAGGCGCGCGCTGCCGGTTCGCAGATCATCGAATGCCGCAGCCACCATTTCGCTCGAATGAAAAGACAGCGGCACCGTCCAGTAGGCGAGATAGGCAACGTCCCTCAACCTCGGCCCCGGCCCGGCGAGATCGAAATCGATGACCGCGGCCGGGCTGCCGTCGCGAAAGATCAGGTTGTAGGGCGCAAAATCATTGTGGCAGATGACCTCGTGGCGCGCGCTGTCCGGATACCGGAAAGCCCAGCGATCGGACGCTGTGTGGACGAAATCGACCGTTGCGTCGTGATAATCGCGAAGCAATCGGGCAGCAGCGATCAGCGACTGCTCGTCCTGCCACAGTTCCGGCGCGCAGTCGGCCTGACCGTAGAGAAAGGCGAGGATCTCGCGCCCCTGCCCGTCGATCCCGAGAAACCGTGGTGACGCGCCGAAGCCCTCCGCTTCCAGGTGAAGCAACAGCCGGTGGATGCTGGCGCTTTGCGGCCCGGTCCGCCGGCGCACGGTGTCGCCGATCCGGACGACACCGGCATTGACGTTGCCGCCCGAAAGCGTCGTCGCTGCAGCATCCAGATCTTGGCTCATCGGCTCACCTCTCGCGCAACCCATGGCCGCGGCGGGAAGGTCGGCTGCCGGCGCGCCGCTGTCAATGCGGGCGGCGTAATGCACCGTCTCCAGCCGCCGACCCTCTGGTGTTGCGGGATGGTCCGCTCGCGTGCGCACAAGCGGGTTGATTGCCGCCCGGCCACATGGTCTGTTGCCGCAAACAGGAGCCGCCCATGTCAATCAGAGCCCTCGCCATTGCCGCCATCGCGCTTTTCAGCGCCGGCGCTTCCCAGGCCGCCCTTGCCCCCAACTTCCAGCGCGCCAACGAGTTGACCGCCATCATCACCGCGGTGGCAGAGGCCGTGCCGAAATATCCGATCGACAAGATCATCAAGCAGGGACGTGATCGCTATGCGGTAATCGCCGGCGAGTGCACCGTCATCGCCCGCATCGTCGGCCTGCCGGCAAAGCCCGGGCTGGTCGGGCCGAAGCAGTTCAAGGTCGAGCTCGAAAGACCCCGCTGCGATTGATGGCTCTGGCGCCCCTTCGAACCGGCGCCGATCCGGCCGACATGCGGGCACCATCAACGCCCGCCTGTCGCCCTCAAAGCCGCCAGGCGCTCGCAATCGCAAAATTCGCCTTCTGCCCGACGGGGATCGCGGTATCGCCATAGGCCTTCAGCGCCTGGCCGTCCGGCAGAGCCAGCGTCAGGGCGAAGCGTTCGCCCTCATAGACGCAAGCCTTCACTTCCAGCGCAATGCCCTCGGCATCGGGCCGCACATGCTCCGGCCGCACCAACACGTCGCGGTGAAGGCCGGCAGGCGCTGACCCGATCACCTCGCGAAGCTGCGGCCAGCCGAGCGCGCGCGGCGCTTGCTCGGCCACGGGCACCTTCAGGATCGAGCCGCGGCCGATGAGCCCGCCGACGACGGTGCCCTCGGGCCGTGCGTAGATGTCCGCCGGCGCCGCCATCTGCACCAGCCGGCCCTCCGACATCACGGCGACGTCGGTCGCCAGCGCCATCGCCTCCGACTGGTCGTGCGTCACATAGACCATCGTTGCACCGGAGCGTTCGTGGAAGATGCGGAAGGTTTCCTCCATCGACTTGCGCAGATGCTGGTCGAGATTGGCGAGCGGCTCGTCGAGCAGCACCACGTCGGGCGACGTCACCAGGCACCGCGCCAGCGCCACCCGCTGCCGCTGCCCGCCGGAAAGGGCTGCCGGCCGGCGCTCGGCATAATCGGTGAGTTTCACCAGCGCCAGCGCCTCTCCCACCTTTCGCCGCCAGGTCTCGCCGGAGATACCGCGCACTTTCAGGGGATAGCCGACATTTTCCGCCACCGTCATATGCGGCCAAAGCGCATAGGACTGGAACACCATCGCCATGTTGCGCTTTTCCGGTGGCAGCGCCCGCGACGCGTCCGAGAGCCGGCGCTCGCCATAGTCGATCGAGCCGTCGCTTGGCTGCTCAAAACCGGCGATCATGCGCAGCACCGTGGTCTTGCCGCAGCCCGATGGTCCGAGCAGCGCCAGAAACCCGCCTTCGCGCACCGTCAGCGACACGTTGGAGACGGCAGGCCGGCCGCCGCCGAAATCCTTGGTGAGGTGATTGAGGATCAGTTGCGCCACGGCAGCACGCCTTCTGGAAGGTAGTTTGCAAGGGTTTCGAGCGCCGCCATCAGGGCCATCACCATGATGACGACCAGCACCGACAGCGCCGAGGCGAGATCGGACGAGCCGCTGTCATCGAGATTGAAGATGGCCACGCCCAGCGTCTGCGTGCCCGCCGACCAGAGCAGCGCCGAGACCGTCAGCTCATTGGCGGCAATCAGGAACACGAGGATGATCGACGCACCCGCCGCCGGCGCCACCAGCGGCAGGATCACGTCGCGCATGCGCCGGAAGAAGCCGGCGCCCGACAGCCTTGCCGCCTCCTCCAGCGACGGGTCCATCTGCAGGAAGGCGCTCATCACGGGCTTCAGGCTGACGGCGAGGAACGAGGAAAAATAAGCAATCAGGATGATCCAGATGGTGCCGTAGAGCAAGACATTCAGGAGCGGCAGCGGTGCCGCAAAGGTCAGGATGAAGGCAACCGCCAGCACGATACCGGGCAGTGCATAGGGGATCTCGATCAGGATGCCGAGCGTGCCGGCAAGCACACCCTTGCGCCGGTTCATGAGATAGGCGGTCGGCGCGGCAACGACCAGCAGCCCGAGGGCGGCCGAACTCGCAAGGAACAGCGAATTGCCAAAGGCGCTCAACGTCATCGTCTGGCGAAACAGGATTTCCTCATAGGCGCGCAGCGACACCGTCTGCCAGGTGAGCGGCACGCCATAGGCCGGCACCAGCGAACTGGCGATCAGCGCCGCGAACGGTGCCACCAGAACCAGGAACAGGATCGCCGCCAACCCAAGTTCAACCAACACCCGGAAACGCCCGAGCGAAAAGGCGGCATTGGCGCCGGAAAGGCCGATGATGCGGTAGTCTTTGCCCGAAAGCGCCCGCTGCTGCAGGATCAGCCCCATGGCCGCGATCGCAGCAATCAGGCTCGACAGCAGCGCGATCTCGCCGAAGGTGCCCGAGCCGAAGCTTGCAAGCCGCGTATAGATCAGCGTCGGAAGCACCGTAATCCCGGCGGGAATGCCGAGGATCGCCGGAATGCCGAAATTGCCGACACCGGAGACGAAGGCGATCGCCGCACCGGCGATCAGCCCGGGGGCGGCCAGTGGTGCGACGATATCGAGGAAGACGCGAAACGGCGATGCGCCGGAAAGCCTTGCCGCCTCCACCCCGTCGCGCGGCGAGGCCGAAAGCCCCGCCTTCAGCGCCAGGAACACCAGCGGCGCGTGCTGCACGCCGAGGAGCAGCGAAATGCCGAACAGCGAATAGAGCGGCTGCGGACTGCCGAGCGGCGGCGCGATGCCCAGCGTCTTCAGAAGCGGGCTTGCCGGCCCGGTCATCTCCACCCAGGCAAGCGCTGTCACCTGCGGCGGGATCATCATCGGCAGCATGAAGGCGAAGCTCAGGAAAAGCTTGCCCCTGATATCGGTAAGCGCCACGGCAAAGGCGAAAAGCGCGCCGATCACGACTGAGATCACCATGCCGCCCGTCGCCGTCAGCAGCGTGTTGCGGATGGCGGCATAGGTCGCAGGCTCGGTAAGCACGCCAATGGAATTGCCGCTGGCCAGGCCCGCAAAGCCGGCCTTCACCAGGCTGATGAGTGGCAGCGCGCAGAGCAGGAAAAGGCAGGCGAGCACGAAAGGCACGAGCCAGCGCGGCTCGCCGGCCGGCGACGCGCCCGGCTTCACCGGGCTCGTACGAGACACCCCCGCATTGGAAAAGCGCAGCCAGCGGGGCCGGCTGCGCATGGTTTCACTCTGTTTCGACATTCAGGCGATCAGTTCGTGCCGAAGATGCCGGAGAAGGTCTTGAGATCGGCGTCGGAGTTCTTCACGGCCGCCGCCGCGTCGATCGGCAGCACCTTGATCGTCTCGCGCGCCGGATACCCCTCGGGCAGCGCCACACCGTTGCGCGCCGGGATGTAGCCCATCTTCACCGCCGTCTTCTGCCCCTCTTCCGAAATCAGGAAGTCGACAAACTTCTTGGCGGCTTCCGGGTTCTTGGCGGTCTTCAGGATGCCGACCGGCTCGGTGACGGCGGACACACCTTCCGCCGGGAAGACGAACTCGACCGGAGCGCCCTTGGCCTTCTCGCGGATCGCCATGAAATCGACGATCATGCCATATGCCTTCTCGCCGGTGGCGACAGCCTTCAGCACGCCACCATTGCCGCCGGCAGCCGTCGCGCCGTTTTCGGCCAGCGCCTTGTAATAGTCCCAGCCGAGGCTGTCGATGCCGGCGAGCGTCTGCGCGTGGATGAGTGCGGCACCCGAGGTCAGCGGGCTCGGCATCGTCACCAGACCCTTGGCGTCGGCCTTGGCCAGATCCTGCCAGCCCTCGGGCTTCGTCGAGGCCGCGGTGTTGTAGATGATGCCGGTGGTGATCATCTTGGTGGAGTAAAAGGCGCCGTCGGCGTCATAGAGCGCGGCGTCGTAGTTGGCCGCTTCCGGCGACTTGTAGGCGAGCAGCTGGCCCGCTTCCTTCAGGCGCTGCATCGTCACGGTGTCAGCGATGAGGAGCACGTCGGCAACCGGGTTTCCGGCTTCGATCTCGGCCATCAGCTTGGCCATCAGCTTCGTCGTGCCTTCGCGCACCCACTCCACCTCGACGCCGGGATTGGCCGCCTTGAAGGCGTCGACGGTTGCCTGCGCATCCTCGTTCGGCTGGCTGGTGTAGAGCACCAGGCTCTCGGCAAAGGCGGCGGTAGAAAGCAGCGAGGCGACAAGCGCACCGGCAACGGCGGAGACAAACGATTTCATCGACATATCCTCGGTTCAAGATGGCGCCGAGGCTTAGTGCGGATGTTTTACAGCGGTGTGACAGGTCTCAATCAGACACAAGGACGGGTTTTAGAGTTGCTTACAAAATCGACTGACCTGCAAGCCAACTGGGGATACACCAATACCGTCGTCGCCATTCAACGACAACTCGTGTTTGTATTTCCCTTGCGAGCACGACGGGATGGAGATTCAGGATGAACGAGCAAGAAGATATTTGGGCTGAGGACTTACTTGGTCGACGGCGTGATGCCGAATTCCTGTACGACTTTGTCATTGGTCAGGTGGAAAAGAGAAAGAAACAAGGCAGAACCGGCTCATATGTACTGAACATCGATGCAGACTGGGGATCGGGAAAAAGCTTCTTCCTGACCCGTTTCGGTTCTGAATTGGAAAGACGCGGCCATCTCGTCGCGAAGGTCAATGCGTGGCAGGATGATCATACGGAAGATCCGTACATCGCAATCATGTCCGCGATAGATCTGGCTCTACAGCCCTACATGGAAAAAACAACTGCGATTCAGAAAGCGTGGAGCGCAGCAAAGAATGAAGGAAAAACGATAGCCCTACGAACTGCAGGCAACACAGTTAAAGCGCTATTTAAGAAGTATGTCGGAGCAATTCCATCTGAACTAACCGCCGGGAATTCAGGTGATTCTTTCATCCAGAATGTTGGTGATGCTACGCTTGAAGAAGTCAATAAGGTAGCGAGCGACCGAATTGAGGGCCTATTCGATGCCTCGATGGAACAGCTTATCGAACGCTTCCAAGCAGGATCGAAAGCAGTCACGAGTTTCAGAACGAAATTACAGAAAACGGTAATTTCTCTCGAGGCCAAGAAGTTACCTTCTCCGGTATTTATTCTCGTTGACGAACTTGACAGATGTCGACCTTCGTTCGCAGTTCAACTTTTGGAGAGAGTAAAACATATTTTCGAGGCAGAAGGTATAGTATTCATATTTGCCACTCATACCCAACAACTTCGACATAGCGTTTCAGGTTTTTACGGGCACTCGTTCGACGGATACAAATATCTTAAACGCTTTTTCGATCGGAGTTATGTTTTCGCACCTCCACAACTCGATTTGTTTGTTGCATCCCTCTGTTCCGAAATTGACAAAACGAAAATTCGCTCACCCAATAACGATATTGAAGCGTTCGTACTCTCAGGCGTAAATACATTCAACCTAGACCTTCGCGAGACCAAGCAGGTGATTGGCATCGTTGACGCGGCCGTTAGCGCTTGGCCCCACGACACCAAGATTGACCTTTTGTTGCTACTTCCACTCTGCATCGCATTCCACCAAAAGGGCCGCTCCGACTGGAATGCGGTAGATGGGACGATCCTTGACGGCTGGAAGTTGCCCAGAACAATCGTCGATAAGTTCACGCGGAAGGAAATAGATAAAACCTTCTACGTGGGCAGGGGATACCGTCATGGGGTAGGACTCTGCGCACGCCTAGGCTTAGCACTTGACGCACACGAGAAGCCTAAAGATGATATTACCACAGAATATGTTCTGGGTATGTTCGATGCGGAATGGAACACGACAGGCATCAACCGTGACGATCCCAGTGTGCTTGCTTCCCTACCAATTTTGGTCGGCAGTGCCGGGCGAACGAGCTGAACCGATTGAGCTAAACCTGTCAGTGAATCGACAGACTGGCGAACTTTCTGCTGTCCGCAAAAATCTCTTACGCAATACTTCCGCGACTTGGTGAAGAAGGTGCCATATCGGAACCGAACAAGACTTTGAACACGCCGCGCTGATTGGCCACGGCACTCTGGTAGCAAACCACGACACACTCCAAACCTGAAAAAAATCGGCCCCGATGTCACACCGGCTGATCCTGTCTCGTCATGGTATCGGAACCAACGAAAGGAAACGGAACCATGACTGCCAAGATCGACCTTTTCGCCGCTGCCCCGCAACTGATGAAGAGCTGGACCAGCGTGTCGATGGCCATCGCCGCCAGCCTCGAGCCCGATCTCATCGAGCTCGTCAAGATCCGCGCATCGCAGATCAATGCCTGCGCCAACTGCATCAATATGCACACGCAGGAAGCCCGCGCCAAAGGCGAGACCGAACAGCGCATCTACCTGCTTTCGGCCTGGCGCGAAGCCCCTTGCTATTCCGAACGCGAGCGTGCAGCACTTGGCTGGACCGAGGCGCTCACGCGCCTGTCGGAAGGTCATACCCATGAAAGCGCCCGTCAGGCGCTCGCCGAACAGTTCACCGAGGAGGACCAGGTGAAGCTCACGCTCATGATCAACGTCATCAACGGCTGGAACCGTCTGGCCGTCGGCTTCGGCCTGTGGATCGAGCCGGCAGCGGCAAAGTCTGCGCAGGCGGCCGCCTGATGGCGGGCAATGCCCATGAGGACGCAGCGGCGGGTTTTGACCCGCTGCGTCCGAAACTCATCCGTGTCGCCTATCGCATGCTCGGCTCGGTCGCCGACGCAGAGGACATGGTGCAGGAGGCCTTCATCCGCTGGATGAGGGCCGACCGCGCTGAGGTGCGCGAACCCGAAGCGTTCCTGCGCCGCACCGTCACCCGGCTCTGCCTCGACCAGCTGAAGTCGGCGCGGCTCAAGCGCGAGACCTATGTCGGCCCCTGGCTTCCCGACCCAGTCGTCGAGGAGGAGCCGGAGGAAGACGTCACCCTGCCGCTGATGCTCGCTCTTGAGCGCCTGTCGCCGCTCGAGCGCGCCGCCTTTCTGCTGCACGACGTCTTCGGGCTCGGCTTCGAGGAAGTCGCCGCCACCATCGATCGCGATCCCGCCGCCTGCCGTCAGCTCGCCGCCCGCGCCCGCACCCATGTGCGCGAGGGCCGGCCCCGCTTCCAGGTCGAGCAATCGCGTGGGCTCGAACTGGCGCAAGCCTTCTTCACCGCTTCGCGCAGCGGCGACCTGAAGGCGCTCGGCGCCATGCTCGCCTCCGATGTCAGCATCCACGCCGACGGCGGTGGCAAGCGCTCGGCCGCCATGCACCCGATCCTCGGCTTCGATGCAGTCATCAAGGTGCACGAGCAATTGGCCGCACTCTTCCGCAAGCACGGTTCCGATCTCGTGCGCGCCGGCTTCATCAACGGCCTGCCCGGCTTCGTCACCCGCGAGGCCGATGGCGAGTTGCAGTCGACCGCACTTGAGATCGAGGACGGCAAGGTGGTGGCGATCTACATCGTGCGCAACCCGGACAAGCTTGGACATCTGCATTAGCAGATGTCCGCCAGCGGCATGAAGCCGTTGCCCTCATGCACTCACACGCTCTGACGCCAATTGCTGCACCGGCCTATTGCCCGATGCGGCGCTCCTGCATCTCTTCGCCGACGAAACAATTGTAGCCGGCTTTGGCGTCGACGCGTCGCACAAACGGCTCGGATCGCTGAAGCCGGGCAACGTTCGGCCCCCGTATCTCGACGATCAGCTTGCTGAGGATCGCCTCCCCAAAGTCGCTCGTATCCGAGACTTTCAGGAGAAAGGCGCCGTCTCCACCGATCACGCAATGCTCGTAATAGGCGTCGAGATCCGGGATCGATTCCAGGTCCCCGCGTGGCAACAGGATCGGCAGTCCGTCGATGACGATGCCCTGGGCGACAGTCGAGTTGCGGGCGACGGGCGCCGGTACGCCGGAATTGTTCGGCCCGTCCCCCGAAATGTCGATCACGCGGCGCACACCGCGAAATGGGCTCAAGCGGAAGAGGTGTCGGGAAAACGCAAGCGCGTTGGAAATCGAGGTGAAGGATATCCGCCGTGTCGGTTGCCGTTGCAAAGTCTCGGAAAACTGGCGGGCGGTGTCGACGCCGTCGATCAGCGTCCAGGGCAAGACCTGCACGGCTGAGCCACCCCACTCGACATAGGTCACCGCGATCCTGCCGATCGGCCCGCTCCGGATGGCAGCGACCAGTTCCGGCTGAAGAAAGGCATCCACATAGCCTTGGCGCTGCAGCTGCTGCTCGTCGATCTCCATCGAATAGGAGACGTCGACGGCAAGGACCAGCTCGAGATCGACGTCAAACGAGGACCGCTCGGCGGACGTGCTGCCCGCCAGGAGACCGACGCAGACAAGAAGGGCGCAGTGCAGTTTCATCGCGGTCGCGAGCCCGTTGCGCGATGATATTACGCCCGTTCGGCGCGCTCGCAATGCGGGGGCGGCGCGCGCTCCATATCGTCGAAGGCGTAAACCACATGGAGCTTCACGACGGTGAGAAATACGTCGACCACGGCGGAACGGACCGCGCACCTCAGCTCGCGTCCGAAGGCCCAAGCCTGGTGTCACCCCTCATTGAGGGTGATCAGGCCGGCCGTCAGACTGCGGCCTGTTCGGCGTCACAGGAAGGCTTCAGGAAGCCGAGAATTTGACCGTTACGCCGCGCTGCCGAAAATACGCCTGCATGAGCTTCCGGCCGGAACGGTTGTTCTGCACGAGCCTGGCCGGGTCGAATACGGCCTCTTTCAAACCCGCCCGCGTCAACGCGGCCTTGAGCGTCGCGATATGCACGTCGATATCGGCATTGTCCGCCTGGAGCGATTCATAAATCCGGTTTGTTGCATCTGCTACGGTCGGTTCGCTCACGATTACACTCCTGTCATTGCCTGGCTGGCGCTTACCACATTTTTCGGCTTGACCCTATTGTGCTGAAAAACGCCCACGTCAATGGGTGGCGGCAAATTGGAGGATTGCGCCCGCCTTCGAAAAGGCAAGCACCGGAAGCATACCAGCGGGAACCGGCCCCTTGCGGTCGAAACGCATTGCAGCTTCGCACCGGAAGGGTCTTTTGTTCGGGGCTGAAATCAGATTTCCTTGAGTTTCGCTGGGCTGTCGAGGCTTCCGATCAAAGTTGCGCTTGCATCATTCAACCCCAAGACAGTGGTTGCGATATCGTGGGCTCGAAAACGATCTACGACCTTGTCGAGCGCCGCCACTGCCGTGATATCCCAGAAATGGGCCTGCGAAACATCGATAACCACGCTCGTGCCCTTGGCTTCCTCGATATCGAATGCGTCGATGAAGACATCGGCCGAGGCGAAGAACACTTGCCCTGATACGCGATACTTCACCTGCCCGCGACTGGCATCGGTCTCTGTTTCCACCTTCATCAGGCGGGCAACCTTGAAGGTGAAGAACACGCCGCTCAAGAGAACGCCGATGGTGACGCCGAGAGCAAGGTTGGCGCTGAACACCGTGACAACAACGGTCACCACCATGACGGCGCTGGACATCTTCGGGTGAACGACCAGCGTCTTCAACGACGACCAATCGAACGTATCGATAGACACCATTACCATGATTGCAACGAGGGCAGCGACAGGAACCTGGGAGACCCATGGCTTCAACAGAACCATAAGGACGAGCAGGAATGCGCCGGCGAATAGCGTGGAAAGTCTTCCCCGTCCGCCATATTTCACGTTGCTGACAGTCTGGCCGATCATGCCGCAGCCAGCGATCCCGCCGAACAGGCTCGCGGCCGTGTTGGCGATGCCAAGGCCCGCACATTCCCTGTTCTTCGAACTTGGCGTGCCCGTGAGATCGTCAACAACACGCGCCGTCATCATCGATTCCAAGAGACCGACCATGGCTATGGCAAGTGCCGGCCCGGCGATGATCGTCAGCGTCTCCAGCGTCATCGGCACGGCGGGCCAGCCAAAGACCGGCAGGGAATCAGGCAATTTTCCGAGATCCGCAATTGTCATGACCGGCAGCTGCCAGGCGATCGATGCGACTGTCAGGACAACAATGCAAATCAACGGGGATGGGATGGCCGTCGTGATCCTCGGTACGAGGTAGATGACTGCGAGGCCCGCCGCCAGCATGCCGTAGGCAAGCCAGTCTCCCCCGACAATGTGCGGCAGTTGGGCTGCGAAGATGAGGATTGCCAATGCATTGACGAAGCCCGTCCGCACGGATCTCGAAACGAAGCGCATCAGGACCCCGAGACGGAGAAGCCCGAAAACGATCTGGATCACCCCGGCAAGCAGTCCGGCGGCGAAGAGATAAGCAAGTCCGTGAGCATGAACCAGGGGTGCCGCGACAAGGGCGACCGAGCCCGCAGCGGCAGATATCATTGCCGGACGGCCACCTGTGAAGGCGATGACGATGCCGATTATGAAAGAAGCAAACAGGCCGACCTGCGGATCGACGCCTGCAACGAAGGAAAACGCGATAACCTCTGGAATCAGCGCGAACGTCGCGACGGCCCCAGCGAGCATTTCGCGCATGGGATTGGCGGACCAATCCCGGCGGATCGAAGAAAATTGCATCTGAAGAGTTCTCGCAAAGCATGGCGAACGCGCTCTGCTGAGCGGTCGTTTGAATGGCATGCAGGTTTTGCGTGGTCTGGCGGATCGGCGGCCAGAAGAGCCACCCGGAATTTCACCGGGTCCGTGGTGAGTAAATTCGTAATATCGCAAACTTTCTGCATTGCAATATGAAATTGCAATGGCGGCGATCGGCGCGAAACGGCCGTTCACACGATGAACGGCGGCTTCTCCATTGCGTATGGGTCGAGGCAGGAACTGTCCGGCTACCGCCAATCGGCGATCAGGCGAGGACCTGGTGCGCGCCGGCTTCATCAACGGCCTGCCCGGTTTCGTCACCCGCGAGGCCGACGGCGAGCTGCAATCGACCACACTCGAGATCGAGGACGGCAAGGTGGTGGCGATCTATATCGTGCGCAACCCGGACAAGCTGGTGCATCTGCACTGACGCCGATTGCGCCCAAGTGCGGCTCAGCGGACTGCGGCCGGTGCCGGCGGCGACCCGTTTTACGATGAGCGAGAGCCGGGTCAGCGTCACCGCATGGAACGCACGTCGTTGCCAGTGCTGTGGCGTATGGCGCTGGGCCGATGTGGCGGCTCGACATTGGTGAAATCGGCGATGGCGGAGCAACCATCGACCCGCCTGTTCCCGACTTTTTGGCAATCTGGTATGGTTGCGTGCCATGAGCTTGAGCGTAGGCCATTCGCCATCGAAACGACGAGATGGGTGACGACGGGCCAGGGTAACAGCAGGCACGAGGGCACTTTCGGGGCCACTTCAATGTCGCCATCGCCATCCATCGCAACGCTCGACACCAGAGCGCTCAGGCAGCATTCCGAAGCGCTTTTCAGCCGCTGCCAATGGTCACGGGAGCAATTGCTGTCCTTCCAGGCGACGCAACTGCAATCCATGTTGCAGCACGCCATCCATTCCTCGCCCTATTATCGCGACACCATCGGTGCCCTCGTGGCGCGGGAGGCGGCGCTCGCCGCCTTTCCGGTATTGAACAAGCACGCGCTCATGGAAAACTTCGACCGGATCGTCACCGACACGAGGCTCGACCGACATCAGGTCGAGCGGCACCTCGACGGCGACGATCCGGGAAGCCTGCTGCTTGGTGAGTTCAGCGTGGCCGCCACCGGCGGAACGACGGGCGAGCGCGGGATCACCGCGTTCGACGGCGCTGCCTGGCTGGCTGCGATCGCCACCATGGTGCGCTTTCAGAGAATTATCGGCATCGAGGAAACCACGCGGAGCATGGCGGTCTTTGCGTCGTCCCCTGTCCACATCTCCCATAGGATCGGCGCCGAGTTGCGGGCGATCCGGCCCAAGGCACCCGGGCTGAACGTGCTGATGCCGACCGAGACGATCGTCGAAACGCTCAATGCCTATCAGCCCGAAGTCATTTCGACCTATCCCTCATTCGTACGCGTGCTGGCCGCTGAGCAGGAGGCCGGACGGTTGCGGATCAGGCCAAGGCTATTTCGCACCAGCGCCGAAACGCTGACGCAGGATGTGCGCGCTATCGCAGCCGAGACCTGGCAGGCGACCGTCGCCAACAGCTATGTCTGCACCGAGGCCGGGCCGATGGGTCACGAATGCCTGCGCGCCGATGGCCTGCATCTCGCCGAAGATGCCTTCGTCTTCGAAGTGGTCGATACCGACAATCGCCCCGTCGCTAACGGCACCCAGGGCGCAAAACTGCTTGTGACGACGCTGACCAACCGCACGCTGCCATTGGTGCGCTACGAGATCTCCGACATGGTCACCATGGCAAGCGAACCCTGTCCATGCGGCCTGCCCTTCTGGCGCATCGCCTCGATCGCCGGACGCCGGGAGGAAATGCTTCGTTTCGCCAAACGCGGCGGCGGCACGATCGATGTCCACGCGCACCGCCTGCGCTCGCCGCTGACGGGCACGGCCGGCGTGCGGCAATTCCAGTTCGTGCCGCTGCCCGACGGGCTGGAAATCAGGATCTCGGTGTTTCCAGGGATCGTCGCCGATGCCGTGAGCAGGAAGATCGAGGACGCGATCCGCGCGACGCTCGACGCGGTCGACGCCCAACCTTCAATCCTTGCCGTCAAGGTGGTCGACGCCATCGATCGCTCGGGCGCCGGGGCAAAGGTAAGGCTGGTGGCAACAGCGGCCGCGCGCTCCCCGGATAAGAGATAACACCCGGGGCTGCGTCGTCTGCAGCCCCGGCCACCGTTGCGTCACGCAATCGCACTGGCGGCGACCGCCACGTCGTTGTCCAGCGGATAGACCGGCCGGCGGACGCGTCGGTACGTGCGTGCGCCTATATTGGCGGTGCTCAAGCCATCGGCGTCGACTTCGATGATCTCTGATGCGATCGGGCCGAAGGCGGCGCGGAAATGCTGCTGCGACTTGACGACGACGACGTCGTAGGTCGCGGGCTCGATGCCGACGGCGCGAAAGAGGTTCTGGTCGAGCAACTGCTGGCGCTCGCTCGAAATCAGGATGTCAATGCCGGAGACATGGAAGCGCACGCTTGGGCCGAGAGACGCCGGCAGGCCCTTAAACATCGGCCCTTCGAAGATGATCCGCCCGTCGGAGATCGCCTGCACCGTGCCCTTGACCCGGATCGGCCCGCCGCCGACGGAAGGGTCGATCTTGCAGCCGAGCGTCACCTCGCGCTCGGCCCCGAGCCCGGCTTCGATCAGCTCGGCAACGACCGCCGGGTCGCACATCGCCCCGAAGGCGGCCTTGGTGACACCCGCCTGCAAGAGGCCCGAGAGCAGGCAGGTGGAATCGCTATAGGCGCCGCAGCCGGGATTGTCGGAGAAATCGGCGATCACCAGCGGCCCGGGCTTGCGCTTGACTGCCAAATGTTTCGCGATGGCGCCCGGCAGTGCCGTCAGCGGCAATTGTTCATCCTGGTGTTCGCGCCGCTGCCAGATCTCGTCGCAGAGCCGCTCTGCATGCGCGATCGCATCGGCGTCAGCCACCTTCGCCTTGTCGTAGCAGATGACGGCCGAAGGGCCGGTGTTGTGGATGTCGGCGTCGTAGAAGCCGGCATTGATGGAGGTCGCGAGAATACCGTCCTCGCGCGCGATCGCATCGGCGATATCAAGCAGCTCGGTCATGGCGCAGGCATGGGTGGTGCGGCCGTCGTTGCAGCCGTTGATCATCGGCGGCTGGCGAATGGCAATGGCGGGCGCGATCTCGCGGCGCATCGCCGCTTCCAGCAGGGCCCCGGCTTTCGTCGCGCATTCCGCCATGTCCACATGCGGATAGGTGCGGAACGAGACGGCAATGTCGAGAAGGTCAGCCATCTCAGGCGCCGAATTGGCGTGCAGGTCGAAGGTGGCGGCGATTGGCAGGTCGGACCCGACAATTCCCCTCACCACCTGAAGCAGCTGGATCTGCGCGTCGTCTGATGTCTCCGTGCACATGGCGCCGTGAAAGACGATGAAAACGCCGTCGAGCTTTTCGCCCTCAAGCGCTGCCGTCACGTCTGCGACGAAGCGCAGGCGCGTCGCCTCATCGATCCGGCCACCGGGCTCGGCCCGGGCCGCCACCGTATAGACCGGCTCCCAGCCAAAACGGTCGCAACAGTCGATGAAGCCGCCGATTTCCGAATTGGTGCCGCGGCAATTGTCCTCGATCGCCGCCCCTTTGAAATAGTGGCACATCTCGAAATCCTTGAAGCCGGTCTTCAGCTTCGAGAACGTGTTGGTTTCCTGGTTGAACTCGAGAACGGCGACCTTGAAGCTCATGGCATGCACTTTCATTCGGGGAATGGGAGAAGATCGAAGAGACGGGCGCCGGGGAAGCGCGAACACCCCGGCGCCGCGCCCGTCGCATGTTGCGCCCTGCGTGAAACGCAGCACGCGACATGCGAATTCCTTGGGAGAGGCTTGCCGCTCACAGTTTCCTTGTGAGGCTGCAGCTCATCCATCACCCAGGAGAGACCATTGAAGTGCCGACAGCGGCTATAGTTGCGAGCGGTTGCCGCGATGTCCCTTCTCCCCGCACGCGGGGAGAAGGTGGCCGGCAGGCCGGATGAGGGGCTTTAGTAAACCAGGCCACGAAGCTCGCCTGCCCGCCCCTCGCTATCTATCGGAAATATTCGCTCGTGCTCTTCGGCCGGGCCATGATGTCGAAGTCGAAATATTGCTTGCGGATCTTGTCGTAGGTGCCGTTGACCATGATCGCCTCGAGCCCGCCGTTGAGCTTGCCGAGCAGCTCTTCGTTGCCCTTGCGCACCGCCATGGCGTTGCCCTGCGCCGTATCGAGGATGAAGCTGTCGCCGACGAAATCGCAGCAGCCGCTGTCGTCCTTGGCCAGCCAGTCCGTCAGCGCCATCTGACCCTCGAGGATCAGGTCGAGCCGGCCATTGGCCATATCGAGGAACACTTCGCTGAGTGTCGGGTAGAGCTTGACCTCGCTGTCGGGGAAGAACTCCTGCAGCGCCTCGACGGCCACCGAACCGGACTGCGTGCCGATCACCTTGCCCTTCAGCGCTTCCGGCGAAACGTCTGTTAGCCCCAGGTCCTTGCGAGCAATGAAGCGCATGGCGTTGAAGTAATAGGGCTTGGTGAAGTCCACTTCCTTCTTGCGGTCCTCGTTGATCGCCATCGAGGCGATCATCACGTCGAATTTCTTGGCTTGAAGTGCGGGAATGATGCCGGACCACTCGTTGGTGCTCCACACGCATTCAACCTTGATCTCGGCGCAGACCGCCTGGCCGATGTCATAGTCGAAACCTTTGATCTCGCCACCAGCCGTCACATAATTGAATGGCGCATAATCGCCTTCCGTGCCGATCGAAAGCTTGTCCGCCGCAAGGCTCGTGCCGGCCATGGCGCAGGCGAAGAAAAGTGCTGTCGCACGCATGAACTTCTTTTGCATGTCGTTCCCTTTGTCATCAGTCTCGGCGCCTTCGGGTTATCGCCCGCAAAGCCGCGCATCGGGCCGGACCCAATGTCGATTTCGCCTGCCAATCCCTGAATTTACTGCCGATCGTTGTTGCGTTTTCGCTTTATTATTCGTCGACAATGGGCGACGTTCCCGCGCTTCGCAATGCCAAAGAAATAATCCCAGACATCTAAAAAATTCATATATGGTGGCGCGGATCGACTGCCTTCCGGAGAACCCCATGCGCGATCTGCCAAGCCTCAAATCCCTGCGCGCCTTCGAGGCGGCAGCCCGCAATGGCAGCCTGACGGCGGCGGCAAACGAGCTCTGCATCGGCCAGGGCGCCATCAGCCACCAGATCCGCATCCTCGAAGACAATCTTGGCCTCAGCGTCTTCATCCGCAAGCAGCACGGCGTCGAGCTGACGCCCGAAGGCGCCCTGCTCTTTGCATCCTGCAACCGCGCCTTCGACGATCTCGAAGGCGTCGTCCAGCATATCCGCCCGCGCAACACCCAGAAGATCCTGCGCGTCAAGGTCGGCCCGTTCTTCTCGATGAAGCTGATCGCGCCGCGCATTTCCGCGTTCCTCAGCGAAAATCCGGGCCTGCAAATCCACCTCTCCCATCTCGAAACCAACACGCCGGCGACCGGCACCGCCGACGTGATCATCGACTATTGCCTGCACCCCCCGCCCGCCCGGTTTTCGCAGCGGCTCCTGCGCGAGCGCCTGGTGCCGGTCTGCGGCAGCGCCATTTGGCAGGCACAGGCCGACAAGCACGACCTTCTTTCCGGCAACCGCCTGCACTATCGCGGCCTGCAGGAATGGCAGAGCTGGATCGCCTCCTCCGGCCTGAGGCTCCCGCCCAGCCGCCAGGACCTGATCTTCGACGACCAGCACATCATTCTGGAAGCGGTGAAGGAAGGACAGGGCGTCGCGCTGATCGACCGCACCATGGTGGAATACGAACTCAGATCCGGTCAGGTCCGCCTGGTGCACGACCACTTTTACGAACCCAACGAGACCTACCAGTTCGTCTGCCAGGAAGAGCTGTTCCGCACCAAGCCGGTGACGAAGAGCTTTCTCGGCTGGCTCCTGCAGGAAATCGACGACCGCCAGCGGCGCTATGCCGAGATTGCCGCGGCCGCCGGCTCTTCCCGTTAAGCCGCTCACGTGCCCGAGAACGGCACAATCCCATGCCTTCAGAGGCTGCAACCCGGATGCTTGTAGAGGTCCGCCTGGGAGAGATCGGGTGGGCATTGCGTCTTGGTGCCGCCGCTCTGGCCGCACGCCGCAGCCTTGATCTGGGAAATCGCGGAGTATTTGCCCTGGGAAACATGCACCCGCACGCAAACCTTGGTGCCGGCGTTCCACCACGTATTGTTGCCGCCGACGTCCTCATAGCCGCGCGCCTGCATTTCGCTTTCAGCTCCCGGTGCGCGCGCGCCCACGAGATCAGCAACGTCGGACGGGGATTTGGCGAAAGCGCCTGTTGCGAATGTCAGCGATATCGCCGCGAAAATCAGGGTTTTGCTAGACATGCGATCTGTCCTCCACAGTGGCGCCTACGGGCTCTTGAACTTGCGCCTGCAGCGCTCAAACCAGCTTGAAGCAATCGTCCGACAAAAGCCGGAACGGGCGATGGCTATCCGCCGCCCATGCGACGGCGGCAAGCCGTTTGGCCGTTGCGGCGTGACGCGGTTGAACCAGACGTCGAAGCCGCCGAGGTAAATTACCTAGCACTCATGTGACGATCGGGAAGTACGTAACTGTTAATTGTAACGATAACGGTCCGCGATCAGGAGAGCCCCCGCTAGCCCACCGCCGCAGGCTTGCGCCCCAACCGCAAGCCGAAAATCAACGGCACGGCGATCGCATAGACGACGACGACCGACAGCCAGATCGCACCCGGCCATTGCTCCCTGACGGCGAAGTAGAAGCTCGAGAACGCCAGCGGGCTGACGATCGAGGCAAGGCTCACCACCGACACCAGCACGCCCTGGAACTGGCCTTGTTGGCTGTCATCGACCTCTCCGGTCGCCAGCGCCTGCAGCGCCGGCACGCCGATGCCGCCGAGCGCGAAGACCGGCATGATCGCGAAGATCATCCAGCTCTCCGTCGCAAGCGCCATGACGATAAGTGCTGCGCCGACGCTGGCGACACCGGTCAAAATGGCCCCGCGCTCGCCGAGCAGTTTTACCGCCGGGCCGGGTAGAAAGGCCTGGGCAAGGGTCTGGCAGACGCCGAAGGTGCCGAGCGACAGCCCGACCCAAAGCCCGTTCCACTGGAAGGTATCGCCGCCCCAGAGCGCCCAGCAGGTGCCGTAGGCCTCGCCGGTGGCGCTGAAGATGAAGAAGATGACAATGATTGGCAGCAGGCTCTTCACCGAGAAAACCCAGCGCAGCGGCGCAAGCGGGTTCAGCGCCGAAAGATCGAGTTTCTCCCGGCTGGGCGTGCGCGATTCCGGCAGGATGAACAATGCCAGCAGCAGGTTGCAGCCGTTGAGGACCGCCGCCGCGATGAAGGGCAGCCGCAGCCAATGGTCACCAAGAGCGCCGCCAAGAACGGGGCCGATGATGAAGCCAATGCCGAACATGGCGTTGAACAGCCCGAAGCGGCGGGCACGCTTCTCCTCAGGCGAAATGTCGGTGATGTAGGCCATCGCCACGGAGATGTTGGCGCTCGTCAGTCCGGCAATGGCGCGGCCGATGAACAGCACGAGGAGATTGGGCGCAAAGGCCAGCAACAGGTAGTTGATGGCAGCGCCGCCAAGCGAAATCAGAAGCACCGGCCGGCGGCCGAGGCGATCGCTGAGCGCACCGAGCACCGGCGCAAAGACGAACTGCATGGCCGCGTAGAGCGCGGTCATTATTCCGATAAAGGGCGCGACGTTGTCGGTGTGGGTCACCTCCTTCAAGAGCGAAGGCAGGATCGGGAAGATGAGGCCGATGCCGACGGCATCGAGCACGATGGCAATGAAAATGACGATAAGGGGCCTGGTCATGGCACGCTCCGGCAGACGCAAGCATGCGAACGCCTTCAAGCGCCGATAGCTCGCGATCAGGGCTATGCACAATTCCCCGCTTCGGATCGATTCCGGCGGGAATTACGCAGCGAGTTTAAAGGCTTGCAGCGAATAGTGCGCCATAGGTGAAGCGCGACGCTACAAGGTGTGTCAGTTATTGATTTTGGGAGCCGCTGGCCGATCCCTGCCCAAGAGCGCAGGGATGACATGTGCTTGACCGCCTTGGACGCCAATTCGTCCACCTGTTTACTCCGCCACTGAGCGGATCAAGGGAAGCGGTCGCTTTTCGCGACGACCGACAATTACGCCGATCGGCCACGCGCGACAAGTCTCTTTTTTCGAGGGATCGATCACGATTGCCCGGCTGCATTCAGCAAGCTGTGACGCATCGGAAATGCACGTGCCGCAATCAGCTGAGCCGCCAGACCTTGACGGCAGAGATCAGCAAAATCACAGCGAGAGCCCGCAGCAGGACGCCGTTCGCCACGATGCGACGCGGCTGAAGAACATAGACGCTCCAACCGCGCCGCGCCGTATCCGCTGCTTCCGACTGCGGATGTCGATGCGGGCTTACTGCCCATGCTGCTTGCGCATCGCCTCGGCGATCTGTGCTTTGACGCCGTCTATTCCGAAACTTGCACCCTTCTGCATCGGCG
Organism: Ensifer sp. GW821-FHT05G01; assembly: GCF_059419585.1. Lineage (NCBI taxonomy): Bacteria > Pseudomonadati > Pseudomonadota > Alphaproteobacteria > Hyphomicrobiales > Rhizobiaceae > Ensifer > Ensifer sp. GW821-FHT05G01. The sequence goes on from NZ_JBWKSC010000004.1 coordinate 56,286, forward strand.
GAAATTCGATCGCCGACTTTGCCAGTTCCTCAACTCTTTGCTGGACGAGGACAAAGCGCCAGAACTCGAACTTGTACCATTCAAAATACTCTTGCGAACCGACGTTGCCCTTGAAGAAGGCCGTCCGCTCGAACGGATCAAGGCGCAGGTTCACAACGGTCGGCACATCCAGCTTGATGGTGTTGCCGATCCAACCATCAGGCTGTTCCATGAAGGTGTATTTGTAGTCATCGATACGGGCCGCGCCGAGCACGCTTTCGGCGAAATACCAGATCTCGTGGCGGTTCGACGGGCCAGTTCCAGCGAGCAGGCTGGTCTGATCGTAGCCATCAAGGTGAACCTTGTAGGTCTGGCCACTGAGTTCCTTGCCCGCTCTCAGTTCGACGGCAATGTTGGTACTCCCGGCAGCGGCCACAAGTGTGGGGAACCAGTCGAGGCCGGACATCAGCCCGTTGCATATCGAACCCGGAGGAACATGCCCTGGCCACCGGATCATTGCCGGGGCGCGGAAGCCGCCTTCGTAGGTGGTGCCTTTTCCGCCGAAGAACGGTGTCTGTCCGCCATCCGGCCAGGTAAAGTTTTCCGTGCCGTTGTCGGTGGTGAATATGACGATGGTGTTGTCATCGTCGCCCATGTCCTTGAGCTTTTGCATGGTGTCGCCGACAATGTCGTCCAACTGGGCCATTCCTGCTTCATGGATGGTCCAGCCATTCTCCGAGTTGCGCATCTTCTCGTACTTTTCCGACAGATGCGTAACGATGTGCATCCGTGTCGGGTTTAGCCAAAGGAAGAACGGCTTGCCGTCGGCCTTTGCCTTGTCGATGAACTTGAAGGATAGGTCCCGAATTTCGTCATCGACCGTCTCCATGCGCTTCGGGTAGAGCGTGCCGGCATCCTCGATCTTCTGTTTGCCGATCTTGCCCCATCGCGGCATTTCCGTCGGGTCGTCCACTTCGGTGGCCCAGGAGTGGACCATGTTGCGCGGACCGACAACGTTCAGCAGTTCCTGCGGATAACCAGGATGCGCAGGGTCTTCCATCGCATCCAGGTGGTAGAGGTAGCCGAAGAATTCATCGAACCCATGAACGGTCGGCAGGAACTCGTTGAGATCGCCGAGATGGTTCTTGCCGAACTGTCCTGTGGCATAGCCCATCGACTTCAGCACCGTTGCGATAGTGGGCGCAGCAGCAGGCAGACCGATGGGCGAGCCTGCCTGTCCGACCGTGGTCATGCCGGTTCGAACCGGAAGTTGCCCGGTAATGAAATTGGCCCGTCCCGCCGTGCAACTCGCCTCGGCGTAGTAATCCGTAAAGAGCATCCCCTCTGCGGCAAGCTTGTCGAGATGGGGAGTGCGGCCCGCCATCATGCCGCGATTGTAGGCACCGATATTCCAGATGCCGACATCGTCCGCCATGATGACCACTATGTTTGGTTTCTTGCCGGCTGTTTGCGCCATCGCGCTGCGGCTCATGGTAACGCTCGCAGTGGGGCCAATTGCCGACATCGCCAGCAGCGACCCGCCGGTTAACAGTATATCTCTTCGCGTTGGAGTTGCATCGCTTGCCATGCTCATTCCTCCGTTTGGTCAGGCAAAAACAGAGCAACGCGCGGTGCGGCGGGATTGTAATGGGGAGGCCGTGGCTTCGGATTGCTCTGTCGTGAGAGCCGCGCGAAATCGCGTTCCTTGCCGATCCTGGCAAGGCCTGTCGGCTCGCCTGATCCAACACTATGCTACCACAAATGAGCCGATTGCAAGTCACGGTAGGTAACGGGCCCGATTAAAGCGACGCGGCCAAGAAATACAACTTAGGATGGAGTTCCTTGAGTGCCCAAAGATGCCTTGATGACACAGTAGCCGCAAGGTCGAAAGCGACCCTTGTCGCATTTGCTGTCTACTATGCTCTGGCGCGAAGCGATCAACGATGGTTCATTCAGTTCCGGCAAGCCCGCCGGGGCGGCGTCGGCTCCAAACACAACCCGAAAACCAACGGCACGCAGATCGTGTCGATAACGACGACCAAAAGAAACCGACATTGATGCATCAGGCACCAGGATGACAACGAAGGTGCCAAGTGTTGCATTTTGTGATGCAAATGAGAGTGCTTCAATCAGCTGTGCCGCCAGACCTTTGCGGCAGAGATCAGCAAAATCACAGCGAGGGCAGGCAGCAGGACGCCGTTCGGTACGACACCTAAAAGCAATCCACCGATGAAGGTGCCGACGATCGAGCCGGCCGCCATCATGAGGAGGAAGCGCGTGTTGCGTCTCAGAACGGAGAAGCTTTGGTCTCGACTGTATCGGGTAAAGCCGACCAGCATCGTCGGCAGGCTCACGGCCAGTGAAAGGCTGCCCGCCAGTTTTATGTCCGCGCCGAACAGAAGCACAAGGGTGGGTATCAGCAGTTCGCCACCGGCGACACCCAAGAGCGAGGCGACGATGCCGATGACGAAACCTGCCACGACGCCGGCAACGAGTTGCGCCGATCCAGTCAGGAGTGGCTGCCCCGCTGTCGCATCATGGCCCGCAACCAGAATGACCGCGATCACGACGAGCAAGGCCGCGATGACCTGATAGAGGGTTTCGGACCGGAGACGCGTCGCCCACCCTGCCCCGAACCATGCGCCCAACAGGCTGCCAGCGAGCAGATTGACCACAATGGACCAGTTTTCCGCAATTGCGCCAAACGGGACGGTGGCGGTCCGGAACGGCAGGGCTGTCGCAACGACGACCAGGCTCATCGCCTTGTTGAGGATGACGGCTTCCAGCGCGGCGAAGTTGAACGGGCCAATGAGCAGCGGCAATCGGAACTCTGCTCCGCCAAGGCCGATGAGGCCGCCGAGTGCGCCGATCACTGCGCCGCCGCCGAATGCTGCCGGCGCGCTGCGCGCAGGAGTGGTGGACGTGTTGGCAGAGGTTTTCATGAGCGATAGGAATATATCCAAATGTGACGCTTCGGATAGCCGACTGATGCTGACAGGTGTGCCACAGTATCGACTGTCTATCTCGTCAGCGAAGGAACCTTTTTGTGGATAGCAAGCTGCGCCGCGTCGTTCTCATCGTCGCCCTGTTGAACCTGGCCTATTTCGGGGTTGAATTCCTCGTAGCGCTTGCGATCGGCTCTGTGTCTCTCCTCGCCGACAGCGTCGATTTCCTGGAAGATGCGTCCGTCAACATCCTGATTTTCTTTGCGCTTGCCTGGACAGTGCGCAGCCGAGCCCGGGTCGGCATGGCGATGGCATTCATTCTGCTTGTCCCCGCGCTTGCCTTCTTGTGGACGGCCTGGGCGAAGTTCATGGACCCGATCCCGCCCGAACCCTTTGCCTTGTCGCTGACGGGCTTCGGCGCGCTTCTGGTCAACCTGTTCTGCGCCTACCTTCTCGTCCAGTACCGTCATACGAGCGGCAGCTTGACGCGGGCAGCGTTCCTGTCTGCCCGCAACGATGCCTTCGCCAACATCGCGATCATCGGCGCGGGCCTGGCGACGGCTTACCTGTGGCATTCGGCCTGGCCGGATCTGATCGTGGGGCTGGGGATCGCGCTGATGAACATGGATGCAGCGCGGGAAGTCTGGGAAGCCGCGCGCGAGGAACACGACGCCGTGGCGTAGTTCGTACCGGTTGGAGTTGCAACCGCGCGCCTTGCGCCACCCGCCCCGTTTCACACCAGGGCTTGGCCGAACACGCGCGACGGCCGGAGGCCTCAGCCGCGCCTTGCCGCCTCGATCGCGGCGACGTCGATCTTCCTCATGGTCATCATCGCGTCGAAAGCACGCTTTGCCTCAGCGCCGCCAACCGCAAGCGCCTCAGTCAGCACCCGCGGCGTGATCTGCCAGGAAATGCCCCACTTGTCCTTGCACCAGCCGCAATCGCTTTCCTTGCCGCCGTTGCCGACAATGGCGTTCCAGTAGCGGTCGGTTTCCGCCTGATCGTCGGTGGCGATCTGGAAGGAGAACGCCTCGCTATGCGTGAACGCGGTGCCGCCGTTGAGCCCGATGCAGGCAACGCCTGCAACCGTGAACTCGACGACCAGGACGTCACCCTGCTTGCCGGACGGATAGTCACCAGGCGCGCGAATGACGGCCCCCACAGCGCTGTCGGGAAAGGTCTTGGCGTAGAAGCGGGCGGCTTCCTCGGCGTCCTTGTCGTACCATACGCAAATCGTGTTCTTGGCCATGCCTGTCTTCCTCTCGCTGTTCGTTTCCCACTTGGCGGTTGAGATAAGGCGCTGCCCATCATTCTCCAGTCCGGGCCAGCCATTTGGGGAAAAGCCAAGCGGGCACAGAACCGGCAGGCCACACCTGCCCCTTGATCGCTTGCGAGAATTCAGTTCAGTTTGACGAGCGCCGGCGGCCAGTACGTGCCGTTCGCAACGCCGTCGAGCGGGCCATAAAAGCGGAACGTCAGGCGGAATTTTTGCCCCTTGGGGATCGGCAGCCAGTTTCCATCCGGCGCGTCGGCGGGCTTGTCGGTTGCGAAATAGAGCGTCAGCGAACCGTCCGAACCAAACTCCGGATGCGTCTGCTCATTGAGCAGGAAGCGGTTCAGAGGGTTCGGCAGAACGCGGAAATGGACATTGTCGACGGCGATGACCGACCAGAAATACTTGGCAAAGCGCGACGGCAATGCGTCCTTCGGGAAGGTCATCTTGTAGGCGTGATCGCCGGTCAGGTCGCCACCGCTCTCGTCCTTGCCGCCACGATAGTAGAGAACCTCCGGCTTGATGTTCGCCCAGATGCCGCCATTGTTGACCAGCGTTCGTGCCATGTAGTCCAGGCCGTATTCTCCAACCACGCCCGGTCGCGCCCATCCGTTGCGGATGACGCCATGGCCGATCGTCTGGCCTGCCTTGCCGATCTGCGCGAAGGCCTGTTGCTTGATGATGCCGTCCACGCGGCTGCGTTCTTGCGCATTGTCCTTGATCGCCGACGCGATCGCGCGCGCATCGGCCTGCCGTTTCTCAAGCCCGACGCTTAAATCCGGTTCGCCATCCAGCGCCGCGGCAGCGGCCTCGAACGCCTCCACACCCGGAAGCTTGTCGAGATCGAAAATCGGCGTCTTCGGGATTTCCGGCAGTTTTGGCGTGCCGGTCGCGCGCAGCTTGAAATCATGCTGCAGCGCCACGGCCCGCTCCGGATCGTTGCCAAGCGCCACGCGGGCCAGAACCCGGGCATGCGGCACCGGCAGATCGATGCGCATCATGTTACCGGGCAATTCGACCTTCGCGCCCTGAAGGCATACGGCAAAATCCCCCGAGGCTCTGCCGGGAAACAGGCGCTCGTTGATGTTGGCGAGCGTCTCGCCCCAGCCGTTCAGGAACTGGACCGTGTAATAGCGGTCGTTGATTTCGGGGACTGTGACGATGGTGCAGCTATTCTCGTCCACCGCGACCCAGGCCTCGGAATAGGCGACATCCAGGTTGGGATTGGGCCAGTCGACCGCGCCGGGCTTCCGGTGGATCAGTTCGTTCCACTTGAAGCCCTCCTGGAAGTCGAGCTGCTGCTGTCGCGTGATGAGCAGGCGGCCAAGAAGATAGATGTAGGCTTCGCTGACTTCCTCGTCGGTCGCCTGCTGAGCCAGCGCCGGAGAGCCGACCGACACGAGGCCGCACATGAGCAACAGGCTGACGGTGGACTGCAATCGGTTCATGGTCGCTCCTCCCTGTTTTCGCAGCGACGATGCGCTTTGCCGTGTCCCAGGGAAAGTACGTTACGGTTACATCGCCGCCGAACGGTTTCGGCTCACCAGCGCCCCTGCCACACGCGCGGCCAAACCCCTTTCCCGCTCAAGGTTAGGGGAAGATCGCTTCGCAGCCCCGCCCGGAGAATGCCTTTCGCCTGCGCTCATCCCGCCTGCGCCGTGCCATGGGCATGGATCACCGCGTCTGCCTCCTTGCCGTAGAGCTCCTCGAAGTGGTCGAAGCTCTTGGAGAAATAGCCGATCCCTTGCGTTGCCGAGCGCAGCGCCCGCGCCAGCTCGTCGAGAACTGCTCCCGGCACCAGCGCGCGAAAGACATCCCAGCCTTTGGCGGCTTCGTCGCGGTCGAAACCCAGCACCTGCCCCTTGTAGGTGGAAACGATCGGCACCAGGCTGCCGGAATAGATCGACGGAATGTGGATCTCGACGCGCACCACCGGCTGCATCAGCACGGCGGAGGCCTGCGACAATGCCTGGCGCACCCCCATCTTGGCGGCGGCGCGGAAGGCGAATTCGGAGCTGTCGACGGCGTGATGTTGTCCATCTGTCAGCGTCACGCCGACATCGATCACCTGGAAGCCGAGCGGCCCCTTCTCCATCGCCTCGCGCGCACCCGCCTCGATCGCGGGAATGAAGTTGCGCGGCACAGCGCCCCCTTTCACCGTTTCGTTGAAGCTGAAGCCGCCGCCGCGCTCGTTGGGGTGCACGCTGAGCTTCACGTCGGCAAACTGCCCGGCGCCCCCCGTCTGCTTGCGGTGGCGGTAATGCACATCGGAGGGTTTCAGCACCGTTTCGCGATAGGTCGGGCTCGGCGGCCGGTCGGTGACCCCCACATGGAAGACATCGGCCAGCGTCTTGCAGAGATCGCGCAAGTGCACCGGCCCCTGCACGCAGATCAGCTGCGCGCCCGTACCCTCCTCCTGCATCACCTTCAGGCTGCGATCGGTCTCGGCAAGCTTGGCCAGCGTGCCGGAAAGCTTGGTCTCGTCGCGCTCGCTGTCTGGCACCAGGATGCGCTCCAGCATCGGCGTCGGCGGCACCGTCCAGTCCGGGGCTTCGTACGCGGCCGTGGCGGTCAGAAGGGCCGGCACCGGCAAATGGTCGGATTTGACGGCGGCAAAGATCGTACCGGGCTCCGGCGTCCCTGTCGCAAGCGGCTTGCCGGTTGCCGGGTCCTGCACCGAGCCGACACCGCCACCGCCGAGCGGCGCCCCCTGCTTGATGCCACCGGAAAGTGCCCGCACCAGCACGGTCTTGCCGACATTCTGACGGTGGTAGGCGTGGAAGCTGACGGCGGCGAGGCCCGTCTCAGGGATCTTGCTTGCTGCGCCCAGCCGTTTTCGCAGCATGTCGACCGGCGGCGCCTCATGTCTCAGCGCCTTCATCAGCCGCAGGATGCCGTTGCTGTGGCTAGCAGCCCCGACAAGGACAGGAATGATCCGGTTTTCCCTGAGCAGCCGCGAAGAGATGGCATAGATGGTGTCGCTTGCCGGCTCGCGATCCTCGATCAGCTCTTCGAGCAGCCAGTCGTCGAACTCGGAGAGGTGTTCGAGCAGCTCGGCGCGCGCTTCCTTCTCGCGCTCCAGCGTCGTGTCCGGGATCTCGATCAGCGCCGAGGTCTGGCCCTCGCGATAGCGCCAGGCGCGTTCGGAGATCAGGTCGCAGCTGCCGACGATCCTGTCACCCTCGCGGATCGGCACCTGGCGCAGGATAAGCATGTGGCTGGAATAGTCCTGCAACGCCGCGATGACGTCGCGTAGCCGCCCACGCGGCTCGTCCATGCGGTTGACGAAGATGATGCAGGGCGTGCCCGATGCCTCGATGACCTTGAGATAGGGTGCCGCCAGCACCGCCTCCTCCGGCGCCGGCGAGACGCAGAGCACGCAGGCGTCGCTAGCCAGAAGCGCGTGCTGCGCATGGGCGAGCGCTTCGGTGGCGCCGGGCGCGTCGAGCGCACACCACGCCTCCTTGCCGATCTCGAATTCGGTGACGTTCAATCCGTAAGGTGACATGACCTTTCTGGAGCTTTCCCCCAGCGCAGCCAGTTTTTCCACCAGCGTGGATTTACCTGTCTGCGAAGGTCCAACTACCGTGAAGCAGCGCATCGGCGATCCTCCCCTATCGAGATCGCGAGAGCGCCGTGCGTTGCAACGCCCCGCCTCCTCTTAATTCTAGGGCAGCTTTCTGACTTTCAAAGGCGTTGCGCAAAAACGCAGGGCCGCAGCAGCGCGCAATACCGCGGACCACACGGGCGTCACCGCACAAACTGATTGCAAAACAGTATCAGTTTTGCAATAACATCACGCGGGAAACCAGACCCCTGCGCGTTGCACGGCGCTGCCGGACACTACGCGCGCCCGAAACGTCAGCATCGGAGGCCGTCCGCATGTCGCTCACGCTTTACCTGCATCCGCTCGCCTCTTTCTGCCACAAGGTGCTGATCGCTCTCTACGAGAACGACACGCCCTTCGACGCCCGCCTGGTGGACCTTCTGGACCCTGAGGAGGCGGCCCGCTTTGCCGAGCTCTGGCCGGTCGGCAAGATGCCGGTTCTGCGCGACAGCGCCCGCGACGCGACGATCCCCGAAACCTCTGTCATCATCGAGTATCTCGATCGCCACTATCCCGGCAGCCAACCGCTGATCCCTGGGGACGTCGACGCGGCGCTGCAGGCGAGGCTCTGGGATCGCTTCTTCGATCTCTACATCCACGTGCCGATGCAGAAGATCGTCACCGACACGCTGCGCGGCCCCGGCGAGAACGATCATCGCGGCGTCGCCGAAGCCCATTCGGCTCTTGGTGTCGCCTACGGCATGGCCGACCGGCATTTCTCCGCCAACGCCTTCGCCGGCGGCGCCGCCTTCAGCCTTGCCGATTGCGCGGCGGCGCCAGCGCTCTTCTATGGCGGTATCGTCGAGCCCTTCGCCGACAGCTACCCGCACCTGTCGGCCTATTTCGAACGGCTGCTCGAACGCCCGTCCATGCGCCGCGTGCTGGCCGAAGCACGGCCCTACTTCCACATGTTTCCCTACAAGGATCTCATGCCGCCGCGGTTTCTCACCGGCGGCTGAAGTCGGCCGCCGGCGAACTCCAGGATACGGACTGAGACTACTCGACCTGCTTCGGCGGCGTGCCGATTGGGAACGCGATGGTGACGAAGCCGGCGGTGCCTTCCGGGCGGTTCTTGGCTGCGAATTCCTGGAAGACCTTCAAGGTCAGCGACACGGGCGTTTCGGCCACCTTGAAATTGTAGCCGAGCGTACCGCCGACGGCGGCGATGCGACCCTTGAAATCGCCGAGCCTTGCCCCTGAGCCACTATCGCCCGTCACCTGCTGGTAGAAGTAGCCGGCGACACCGGCGGAAAACTGCGGGCTGAAATGCTGGGTAACGGCCCATTCCGCGTGGAATTCCGTGCCCGTGCGATAGTTCGTCGCCGGGTTCTCGCCGTTGAAGGTAATACCGGTGGCACCCGAAAGATCGAAGCCGGTTTCCGGGTTGAACCACGTGCCGGCAAACGTCAGGTCGCCTGCCCAGCGGTTGAAGGAAATGTTGGCAAGCTCGCCCTTCTGGTAGTCGCCGATCGGAATGTTGAGGCTGGCATTCGCCGTCCAGTGGAAATCGCCCTCATGCCAGCCGAGCGAGGCGCCGAGTACAGGGTCGCCGATGGTAAAGACCGAGTCGGAGGCCGAGGCCGAGCGGCCGGCACGCGGGGCTGAAAGCGTCGCGTCGACATTGGGCCCACCGAAGGGCACGATCGCGCTCAAACCGAGATTGCCGCCAAGCACCTCCTCGGGCATGACCCAGAGGCCGGTGCCGAAGACGCCGACCAGGTTCGCCTTGACGTCGCCGACGATCTCGCCGCCGAGGGGAAGCTGCTTGTTGCCCTTGAGCTCGCCGACATAGAAGTAGGTGTCGTTCTGGAAATAGGTTCCGGGCGGCGCAAGCAGGCCGGCCAATGGGCCGCGGGCACCGAGCAGATAGAAGCCCGCGCCGTTTTCGGCGGCCTCGGCCACCGAAAACGGCGCGATTGCCAATGTCAGGCCAGCGGCAACAGCCGACGCGGAAGCTAGGCTTTTGGCGTATTTCATGACAGTGATTCCCCTCGAATCTCAGCCGGGACGATACCATTTCACCGTGTGTGAGCCAGCCCTAAGAAAACGGGAGGTCACTTTTGGGTCACGCGGGAAGCCGTCTGCGCGCAACTCGCGCCCGCGGCCTTGCAGCCGCCCTCGGCGCCGCTACCTTACGCCCGACGCCTCGCCTCTCGCTGTAGGGGCGCTTCGCCCCGTCTGGCGACATCGACCAGCAAAGGAGCCTGACCATGGAATACCGGCTGCTCGGCCGCTCCGGCCTGAAGATCTCGACACTGACAATGGGAACGATGACGATCGGCGGCGGCGGCAAGTTCGCGCAGGTCGGCAATGTCGGTCTCGACGAAGCCCGCCGCTATGTCGACATGTGCCTCGATGCCGGCGTCAACCTGATCGATACAGCCGACATCTATTCCACCGGCGGCTCGGAAGAGATCATCGGCGATATCCTCGGCGGCAAGCGCAAGAACGGCGTGCTTGTCGCCACCAAGGCCCGCTTCAACATGGGACCGGGCCCGAACGATGGCGGGCTCTCGCGCCATCACCTGATTGCCGCCTGCGAGGCGAGCCTCAGGCGGTTGAAAACCGACGTCATCGATCTCTACCAGGTGCACGAATGGGATGGCCAGACGCCGCTCGAAGAAACGATGGAGGCGCTTGACACGCTCGTCCATCACGGCAAGGTGCGGTATATCGGCTGCTCCAACTATTCCGGCTGGCACATCATGAAGGCGCTCGGCATCAGCGCGCTCGACCGCCGCCATCGCTTCGTCAGCCAGCAGATCCACTACACGCTCGAGGCGCGCGAGGCCGAATACGAGCTGCTGCCGATCAGCATCGACCAGGGGCTCGGCGTGCTCGTCTGGAGCCCGCTTGCCGGCGGCCTGCTTTCCGGCAAGCACCGGCGCAACCAGACGCCGGATGGCACCCGCCAGCTTGCCGGCTGGAACGAGCCGCCGATCCGCGACGAGGAGCGGCTGTGGAAGATCGTCGACATGTTGGTGGCAATTGCAGGCGAACGCGGCGTCTCGCCGGCACAGGTTGCGCTTGCCTGGCTGATCGACCGCAAGGGTGTGACCTCGGTGATCATCGGCGGGCGCAAGGAGGAACAGTTCCGCGACAATCTCGCCGCCGCCGGCCTGAAACTGACCGACGAGGAGCGCGAATTGCTCGATGCCGTCAGCCTGCCGCCGGTGCTCTATCCCTATTGGCACCAGCTGCGCAGCGCCAAGGACAGGCTCGGCGAGGCCGATCTGTCGCTGCTGGGGCCGCATGTTTGAAAATGCCAGGTTGCAGTCTGGACAAAAGCCCCTCATCCGGCCTGCCGGCCACCTTCTCCCCGCTTGCGGGGAGAAGGAAATCCGCGGCAACCGGCCGTACTCAAGGTTATGCTCTGACGCTGGCTTCGTTTCAGCAGCCAACGTGATGTGCCGGTGCCACCGCGATTCACGTCCCCTCTCCCCGCCTGCGGGGAGAGGGTTAGGGTGAGGGGCAAACCCGAGGTATGGGCAATCCGGCCACGCTTGACCCATTGTCAGCCAGCGTTCCTAAACCGGTGCCAGTGCCGCCGCACCCGAAAAAACCACCCTTGACTTCCCGCCCAAACGATCCATTTTATATCATATGATACGCAACAAAATTTCATAGGAGACGATCATGCCCAGCGCGCAGCCGGCTCTTGCCCCCGAACGGGATGCCGCAAGACATGAGGAAGCCGTCATCGTCAAGGCGGTGGTGAGGGCCTGCGACTTGTGGAAGCTGACCAACAAGGAAGCATCGCAGCTCTTCGATGTACCGATCGCCACCTGGAACCGGATGAAGGCTGGCGATTTCAAGGGTCGGCTCGATCAGGACAAGCGCATGCGTGCCAGCTTGATCGTCGGCATCTTCAAGAGCCTGCGCCTCTATTTCAACGGGCCGCTGACCTACCAATGGCCAAAGGCAGTCAATACCGGCCCTGTGTTTGACGGCCAGTCTCCGGTCGATCTGATGATCGAGGGCGGCATACCGGCGATGATGAAAGTGCGCCGCTATCTCGATGGCCTGCGCGGCGGCCTATGATCCCTGAGATCGATTTCACCGATCCGGCCACCGTCCGGCTGATCTCGACCGCCTATATCGACGAGCCGGCCGTCAAACCGCTTTGCGACGACGAAGACGATATCGAGATCCTCAACCGGCTGGAGGCGCTGACGTCGGCGCGGCTGAGCCCGCTGGCACTTCCGGCAGGCGTCAGCCCCGCCGAGCTTCTGAACGATAGTTTCGGCTATGGCTGGTCGCTGATCAACGCCGCCTTCTGCCACGCCCGCCCGCCGGGCAACCGCTTCAACACCGAGGATCGCGGCGCCTGGTATTGCGCCTTCGGCGACAATGCGCTCGAAACCTGCCAGGCCGAGATCGTCTATCACCGCACCCGGGCGCTGGCCGACGCCGGCATCTTTCAGGATATCGGCGCCTATCGCGAGCTGATCGCCGGCTTCACCTGCCGCTTCCACGATGTGCGCGGAGAAAAGGATGCCGCCTATCTCGGTCCCGACCCGGCCCTTGCCTATCCCGCCGGCCAGGCGCTCGCCGCGACAATCTTTGCCGATGGCGGCAACGGCCTGATCTATCCCTCCGCCCGCCACCCCCGAGGCGAATGCATCGCCGTCTTCCGCCCCGCTGTCATCCAGAACATCCGCCAGGGCCGCACCATCACCTTCACGTGGAAGGGCACGCGGGAGCCGGAGATCCGACGCGAAGGCTGAGGGTGCCGCAGCCGCGTTGCGTAAGCCAAGTGGTGCGCAAGCCCGAAGCGTTCAGCCGATCGTACAATTCTTGCCCTCATTCCGGCCCTGTGCCGGAACCCAGCCAGCCCAAGTCCTTGGGCTGAAAGACGCGTTCCTGACGTGAACGACGTCAGGTCACTCGATTCCGGCACAAGGCCGGAATGAGGGAAGTTGAACCGGTCACCCTCCCCGTCGAACATTTCGCGGTGGCCAACCGTCCGGCGCTTGGGAACTGGTCTAAAATGCCGCCCGTCGGCAGGCTGGCGAGTAGCTGAGCCGTACCAGCGGCGGCTGTGCACACCATCATCGGCAGATGTTCCACGCTTCCCGCCCGCAGTCCCTTCGCGTTTGCCGGGGGCGCCGTTACTGAGCGGCCTGGCAAGCCCTCAGCGCCTTGAAGGCGGCATCGGTTCCCGCCAGCTTCACGACAATGGGATTGCCGCCCGCGGGCGTAATCGTCACCGCCGTCTTCTTGGCCAGATCGTAGATGAAGTCAGGATTGTTGACCCACACAAACGCACCGCGATAGCCGTCCATCACCTGGCCCTTCGCCTCGCCACTGAATTTCTCGCCATCGACATCGAACAGAACCGCGAGCTTCTCGTCGGCTGCAACATTGGCATCAGCCTTTGTGTAGAGCGCCATGTAACCGCGCAGCGCCGCCGTTGCATCGATACCCATCTGAACTTGTGTCCCGTCTGCATTTGATTTCGTAATCAAGCATCCCGGTCCCATGTTGTCCTTCACCAGAATGTCCCAGCCGGCTTCCGAGCCGAATTTACTCTGGGCCATCGCACCCGTTGCAACGAGGGCGGTGAAAGCCACTGTCAGTCCAACTGCAATCTCCGTTTTCATAGCAATCTCCTTCTGGTTAGCAGAAATTACCAAGCCAAGCGCGGAGGACGCCGTTGAGGGCGACGCCAGAAAGGGTGCGCCGCAACGGCTTCAACACGAGTTTGCGGGCGAGAACAGAAACTGCAACTGCGGCATTCTAATGGAACCGAGAGAAATACTGTCGGCGTTACCGCCTGGATTGCACCGGCAATAAAATAATTCCGTGTATTAACCGCTCATTAAACTTGGAATCACCGGAAAGTTGATAACGTGAACGCGGCGGCTTGCTTTCGGGCATAGCCGTCAAACGCAGATCACGCAGGCAACCCTAGGGCGTTCGGCAACGGGCGCCCTTTGCGTTTCTCCGTCAAACGGGGCCGAGCAACGACACCAGATGCGATAACATCCTAACGCGAACCACGATACCGGAGTGCGTCGGCCACCAGCGCGAAGGCGGGTGAGGTCTGGCGTCGGCTTGGATAATAGAGGTGGTAGCCGGAAAAAAGCGGGCACCAATCTTGCAGAACCTGCACCAACCGTCCCGAAGCAAGATCGGCCGCCACGGCATCCTCGGGCAGATAGGCGAGCCCCAGCCCGCCGAGTGCCGCGTTCAGCCTGAGCGCGATGTTGTTGAAGACGAGCTGGCCCTCGACGCGCACCTTCACCTCGCGGCCCTCTTTTTCGAATTCCCAGGCATAGAGGCCGCCGTGGGTCGGCAGGCGCAGGTTGATGCAATTGTGCTCCGTCAGTTCCTGCGGCGTCAGCGGCGCTTTCCGCGTGGCGAAATAGGCGGGTGCACCGACTACGGCCATGCGCATGTCAGGCCCGATGCGCACGGCGATCATGTCTTTCGCCACCTGCTCGCCAAGGCGCACCCCGGCATCGTAGCGCTCCGAGACGATATCGGTCAGGCCATAGTCAACGATCACCTCGACATGGACATCCGGATAATCAGGCAACAGCCGCGCCAGCGCCGGCCAGAGGATGCGATCGGCCGCGTGCTCGCCGGCGGTGATGCGGATCGTGCCCGCCGGCTTGTCGCGAAACTCGCTGAGGGCTGCCAGCTCCCGGTCGATCTCGTCCAGCCGCGGGCCGATCGACAACAACAGCCGCTCGCCGGCCTCGGTCGGCGAGACGCTGCGGGTCGTGCGCGTCAAAAGCCGCAAGCCCAGCCGCGCCTCGAGCCCGCGGATCGTGTGGCTGAGCGCCGATTGCGAGACCCCGAGCTGCGCTGCCGCCTTGGTAAAGCTGCGTTCCCGTGCGACAGCAAGGAAGGCGATGAGGTCGTTGATCGACTGACGCGGCATTCATGAATTCCCCTCATAAGGCCTTGCGAGATTTACCATCTAATCCTGATTAATCCCACGCCTTAAATTACCTGAGACGACGCAACCACGTCAGGCCCGCCATCGGACCCCACATCAGGCCCAATGGGGGCCACGCGGCATTTACAAAGGATCGAGGCCATGAACATCAAACGCAGCGGCTGTGCAGCCTCGGCCAGGGGACCAGCCGAATATTTCACCGGCACGGTGCGGATCGACGCTCCCTTCAGCGCTGCCGCTCCGGCGCGCGTCGGTGGTGCCACCGTCACTTTCGAGCCCGGCGCGCGCACCGCCTGGCACACGCACCCGCTCGGCCAGACGCTCATCGTTCTTTCCGGCCTCGGCCGCGCCCAGCGTGAAGGCGGCCCGGTCGAGGAGATCCGCCCCGGGGACATCGTCTGGTTCGACCCGGGCGAGAAACACTGGCACGGCGCCTCACCGACCGCCGCCATGACCCATATCGCCATCGCTGAAGCGCTCGACGGCAAGGTCGTCGACTGGCTGGAGAAGGTCGACGACGCGGATTACGGTGCTGAAATCAAGGCAGAATAATCGCCAACCCTTGCGGCCCCCTCTCCAATCCCTGCCCCTCTCTATCCCTGAAACATCGTCATTCGCGACAAGGAACAGCCCCATGGAAAAGCGCACACTCGGCAAAAGCGGCCTTGAAGTTTCGGCCCTCGGTCTTGGCTGCATGGGCCTCAGCTACGGCTACGGCCCGGCGACGGAAAAGCAGGCGGCCATCACCCTGATCCGCACCGCCCATGAGCGCGGCGTCACCTTTTTCGACACCGCCGAAGCCTATGGCCCGTACCTCAACGAAGAGCTTCTCGGCGAGGCGCTCGGCCCCATCCGCGACAAGGTGGTGATCGCCACCAAGTTCGGCTTCGACTTTAATGAGCAAGGCGGGCAAAGCGGCATGAACAGCCGGCCGGACCAAATCCGCAAGGTCGCGGATGCAGCCTTGAAGCGCCTGAAGACCGATGTGATCGACCTGTTCTACCAGCATCGCGTCGACCCCAACGTGCCGATCGAGGACGTGGCCGGCACGGTGAAGCGGTTGATCGACGAGGGCAAGGTCAGACATTTCGGCCTGTCGGAGGCCGGGCCGCAGACGATCCGCAAGGCCCATGCGGAACAGAAGGTCGCAGCACTCCAGAGCGAATATTCGCTCTGGTGGCGCGAGCCGGAGGCCGAAATCCTGCCGCTGCTCGAAGAACTCGGCATCGGTTTCGTGCCCTTCAGCCCGCTCGGCAAGGGCTTCCTCACCGGCGCCATCAACGCCGACACCACCTTCGAAGCCAAGGATTTCCGCAATGTCGTGCCGCGCTTTGCGCCCGAAGCGCGCAAAGCCAACCAAGCGCTGGTTGATCTCCTCGCTCAGATCGCCGCCCGCAAGGAAGTGACGCCGGCGAAGGTCGCGCTCGCCTGGCTGCTGGCGCAAAAGCCCTGGATCGTGCCGATCCCCGGCACCACCAAGCTCCACCGGCTCGAGGAAAACATCGGCGCTGCGGCCGTGCGACTGAGCGCCAGCGATCTTGACGAAATCGACAGTGCACTCGCCGAAGTCACCATCGAGGGAGATCGCTATCCGGCCCACCTGCAGGCACGCGTCGGCCGTTGATCGCCAACAGCATGAAAGGACCAACAGGGATGGAAGGTATCAGGGACAAGGTCGTCGTCATCACCGGCGCCAGCAGCGGCCTCGGCGAGGCAACGGTTCGCCGGCTTGCCCGGGAAGGCGCCCGGCTAGTGCTGGGCGCGCGCCGCATCGACAGGCTGCAGGCACTCGCCGACGAACTCTCGCTCGGCAGGCAATCAGCACTTCAAACCGACGTCACGTCGTTCGAGGAGGTTACGCGCCTGGTCGACCATGCGGTCAGCCTCTATGGCCGCATCGATGTCATGCTCAACAATGCCGGGCTGATGCCGCATTCGCCGCTCGAGCGCTGCAAGGTGGACGATTGGGACCGCACCATCGACGTCAACCTGAAGGGCGTGCTCTACGGCATCGGCGCGGCACTCCCGCACATGAAGGCGCAGATGGGCGGCCACGTCATCAACGTCTCGTCAGTTGCCGGCCACAAGGTCGGCCCCGGCGGTGCGGTCTATGCCGCCACCAAGCATGCCGTGCGGGTGATCTCGGAAGGATTGCGGCAGGAGGTAAAACCCTACAACATCCGCACCACCATCATTTCGCCCGGTGCCGTTGCGACCGAACTGCCCGACAGTGTCACCGAAACGGACGTCGCGCAGAATGTGCGCGCCCTCTATGAGCGCGTGGCGATCCCCGCCGACAGCTTCGCGCGCGCCGTTGTCTTTGCCATGAGCCAGCCTGAGGATGTCGACATCAACGAGATCCTGTTCCGCCCGACCGCGCAGGAATACTGACGCGCATTGCTCTGGCTGCCCGAAACAGTTCGGCCGACGCAGGGCGCCGGCCGACAATCGTCGAGAAAAACCGGATAGGACCGCCCGGACTTACCGCGGCGCCAGCCCCTCCAACTCGTTCAGCCGCTTCATGGCCGCCTGTTGTGCCAGCAGACCGTAGTTGATGCCGCTCGCGTTCAGCGTACTGCCTGCCTGGTAGGGGAACTGGTTGAAATCGGAGAAGAACTCCTTGATCTTGCCCTGGACCGGGACGAGCAGCCACATGTTGCGGGCGAGGAAATCCATGGCTCCGCCCCCTTCCTTGATGCCGCGTTCGTAAGGATCCATTCTAAGATTGGCAATGTTCGCCCAGCTTGGCACCTCGCGCGTCGCCGTCGCAATGTTGCCCTCGCTGTTGATGGCGAAACTCAGCTTCCAGTCGTTCCAGCGGATGGCATTGAGATTGCCGCCCTGGTCGAAATAATAGACGGAGTCGCGCGGCGGTTCCTTTGCCTCGCCCTTGAGAAGTTCGGTCAGGTCAAAGCCGTCAAGGTGAACCTTGAAGGACTTGGTTCCCGCCTGGAAGCCTTCCTTCATCTGCCCCTTGACGTCGTTGATGCCGGCGGCCGTGGCGAAGGTCGGCAGCCAGTCCATCAGCGTCACGGGATCGTTGATCTGCGTGCCCGGCTTCACCACGCCCGGCCAGCGCACCATCATCGGGATGCGGAAGCCGCCCTCCCAGGTGGTGCCCTTTTCGCCATGGAACATCGTCATGGCACCATCGGGCCAAAGCGCGATCTCGGCGCCATTGTCGGTGGTGTAGAGCACGATGGTGTTCTCGGTGATGCCGAGGTCGTCGAGTTGCTGGAGAAGCTGCCCAACGTGGCCGTCATGCTCCACCATGCCGTCGGCATGGATGCCCTTGCCAGTCTTGCCAAGCGAGTCCGGCTTCAGGTGCGTGAAAATGTGCATGCGTGTCGAGTTGAACCAGACGAAGAACGGTTTGTCGGCCTTGTGCTGGCGATCGATGAAGTCCTTGGCGGCAGCCAGGAATTCCTCGTCCACGGTCTCCATGCGCTTGGTGTTGAGCGCGCCGGTGTCCTCGATCTTACCGTCGGCAAAGGAGTGGATGACGCCGCGGGGCCCGTACTTTTTCTTGAACTCCGGATCCTTCGGATAGAAGTAGCCTTCCGGCTCTTCCTCGGCATTGAGGTGGTAGAGATTGCCGAAGAATTCGTCGAAGCCATGGTTGGTCGGCAGGTGCTCGTCATGGTCGCCGAGGTGGTTCTTGCCAAACTGACCTGTCGCGTAGCCCTTGGTCTTTAGAACATCGGCGATGGTCGGCATCCAGTCCTGGATGCCGTGCGGGTCACCCGGCATGCCGATGGTCAAAAGACCGGTGCGGAACGGCTCCTGACCGAGGATAAACGAGGCGCGGCCGGCGGTGCAGCTCTGCTGGCCATAGCTGTCGGTGAAGATCGCGCCCTCGGCCGCAATGCGGTCGATGTTCGGCGTGCGGTAGCCCATCAGGCCCATGGTGTAGGCGCTGATCTGCGGGACGCCGATGTCGTCGCCGAAGATGACGAGAATGTTCGGCGGCTTGCCGTTGCCGGCGGCGGGCTGTTGCTGCGCCCTGGCCGCGTTGAGCGGCGCGCCGGAGCCGACCATGGCGGCAGCGGCAAAGATCGTGCCGCCGAGAAGCAGGCTGCGACGATCGACGTCGAGTGAAGTCTGGGTTTCGCTGCTGGATGGCTTATCGACATTCTCTACCATGCTGATCGTCTCCTGTTGGTGAGGATTGCAGTCGTCGATTGCGCTGAAACTCGGGTTTTCGAACTTTCCTGAAGGGGCCGCTCGGACGGCCGAGGCCACCTTTGCTTCGCCGGTCGGCACATGGCTGGCGGCCCACCGGTCACGCCGGAAAAACTACCACGCCAAAAGCGGATCGAAGGAGTACGTAACAGTTACGCAAAGGCGGTTGATCGCCAGGAATGCCGCTTCCACACCGGAACGGCACGCCGCAATCCGCATCGCTGCTGCACCTGGCCGCAAGCGAACACCCGGGCGCCGACGATACAGCACGGCAACAAGAACACGGCCGAAATTCGCGCTCTCCCTCCTGCCCGCAATGTTGCGGCAATCCGACCGCGCGATCTCTGCGGCGTCATTTTCCAGCCGCCCTGACGCATGACCAGGGATGCAAACTTGAGGATGTGAATGCCGATATCCCTGCTGCCGGCCGAGGCCGTGGAAGCCGATGCCATCCGCAATCTGAGGGTCGATGAGAGCCAGACGGATTTCATCGCCAGCAACGACGAATCGCTGGAAGAACTGGCCGAACGCCCGGAATGCGTCGGCTTTGCCGTCATGGCCGAGGGAGAGCCCGTCGGTTTTGCCATGTACGCGCTCGACCCTGACGACGGCAACCACTGGATCTACCGGCTGATGATCGACATCAGCCATCAGGGCAAGGGGTTTGGCGGCAAGGCGCTCGCCGCGTTGGTCGAGACGATGGCGACCATCCCCGGATGCGACGCGATCTATCTCGGGGTCTACCCGGACAACACCCGCGCCCACGCGCTCTACCAGCGCTTCGGCTTTCGCGAAACGGGCCAGAGCATCGGCGGCGAAACCGTGCTCAGGCTCGATCTTGCCGGCATGAAAACCTGATCCAGCGGGCAGTCGCGCCACCTCGACCAGCCCGGGAAATCCGCGATTCCACGGGGGCGGCGGCCACAACCACCAGTAAACTCAGGCGAGCAATGTGAGATTTTGCCGCACGCCGGAAATCGACAAATATGAAGCAATTATAATAGATTAAAACACATGTAGATACAAAGCCTTATCGGCGTGGACCGTTAACGGAGAAAATTCACATAACTTCAAGTTGCATGCTGTGGCATATTTGTGACAGCAACTCTGATCACTGCTTGCTAGAAGCCGGCACCCCATTAAGTGGTGCCAAATTCTACGGAGCATTGAAATGTCGCATAAGCTTATCCTTTCCGCCGCCATCCTGGCAGCGCTCGCAGCACCGGCCGTAGCAGCCGACGCCGTTGCGGACATCGCTCCCGCTCCGGAAGCGCAGGCAGCCGAGGCGTTCACCTGGACCGGCGGTTACCTCGGCGTTCAGGGCGGCGGCGGCTGGCTGGACGGCAAGTTCAGCGTTCCCGGCGCAAGCGTCAGCGAAGATTTCAACGGCGGCCTGATCTCTGGCTTCGTCGGCTACAACTACCAGTTCGGCGATTGGGTCATCGGCGCTGAAGGCGATCTGACCTACAACTGGAACGACAACAAGTACGACATCTTCGGCACCGACGTGAAGGTCGGCACCGACCTCGCAGGCTCGGTTCGCGCCCGCGCCGGTTACGCCTTCGACAACGCGCTCATCTACACCACCGCCGGCTGGACCGCGACGAGCGGCTACGTCGAAGTCCCGGGCATCGGTGACGTCGACCGTACCTTCAGCGGCTACACCGTTGGCGCTGGCGTTGACTACGCCTTCACCAACAACATCTTCGCCCGCGCCGAATACCGCTTCAACGACTTCGGCAGCAAGACGATCGAAGACGTCAAGGTCGACCTCGACCAGCACCAGGTTACCTTCGGTATCGGCGTGAAGTTCTAATCCTGCCCCACCGAAAGCCTTTTTGGCCTTAGGTTCGCGCCGCGCCTCTCTCCGAGACGCGGCGCTTTTCATTTGCAGCTCGCACAACGAGCAGAACCTTTCGCCGAAATGCCCTACCTCGACAACAGGTCAGCCCGAGGCCACGGACGTCGTCGCCACAGGCTGTTCTCCCGGCATCAGCTCGGCCATCATCCAATCGCAAAAGGCCAGAACACGGGGGTCCTGGGCAGAGCTTTCGGGATAGACGAGGTGATAGGCATAGTCCCCGGCGACGCTGACGCCGACGTCGAACAATTGCACCAGTCGCCCCTCGGACAGCTCGTTGCGGATCATCGCGAGATCGACGAGACCAACCGTGCCACCCGCGATGACAGCCTCGACCACATGGCTGGTGTCGGAGAAGGCAACGCATCGGCTGTCGTCGAAATCGTCGATCCCGGCCGCCCCCATCCACATCCGCCAGTTCGGCCAGAGCATGCCTTCGGTGGTGCACTCGACATGACACAGCGTCTGGCCGAAGAGATCGCGCGGCGTCTTCGGTTTTGCACCGGCCGCAATCAGGTTCGGGCTGCAGACCGGTGCGATCACCGCTTCGAACAGGCGCTCGGACCGTGTCCGTCGATATCGTCCGGAGCCGAAGCGTATGGCGATGTCGACATCGTCGGCGTCGAAATCCCTGATCTCGTCGGTGATGTCGAAGGTAAGCTCGATGGTCGGGTTGGCGGCGCGGAACTGCGATAGCCGCGGCAACAGCCAGTTGGTGGCAAAACGCGGGCTGAGCGACACGCGCAGCTGCCGGGCGCCCCGCTCCATCCGGCGCGCCCGGCCGACGGCCCGCTGCAGCGTCTCCAGCGCCTGGACGGCCGCCTCGAACACCACGGCACCCGCCGGTGTCAGCTGGATGCTGCGGCTGGTGCGGGTGAAGAGCACGAGACCGAGCTGGTCCTCGATTTCCTTGATCTGGTAGCTGACCGCCGCCGGCGTCAGCCCCACCTCGTCGGCGGCGCGGGTGAAATTCAGATGTCGACCGGCGGCCTCGAAGGTTCTGAGTGCGCGGGTTCCTGGCAGCATTCGGCTCATGGATCTTCAAACCAGCCTTGATGATCCCTCGAGAACTACTTGTTTTTCATCGGCCGATCAATGTCCGATGATCATCGTGAGAGATGCGGCAGCAGCCCCATCGCTAACCGGAACCCTGGAGCAACATCATGCCTGCCGGCTCAACCTCTTCCACCGCACAACGCAACGGTCACGCGGCAAGTGCTGCCGATCTCTCGCCGCTCGCCTTTGCCGGCTACGCCCACTTCACCGCCATGCAGGTTCGCGGCGGACAGGTGCGCGGCCTCGATCTGCATCTCGCTCGCCTGCGCAGCGCGTCGATCGAAATGTTCGGCAAGGCCCTGCCCGACGAAGAACTGCGCTCCCATCTGCGCGCAGCACTCGCCGCCTCGCCGGCCGACCACTCGCTGATGGCGACCGTCTATTCGCCGGCGGGCGAATTCACCGTTGCCGGGCCGGATGTCGGGCTCGAGGTGCTTGTCAGCACCGGTCCGGCCTCATCAGGTCCGAAAGGTCCGCTGGCGCTCCGGACTGTCGGCCACGAGCGCACGCTGCCGACCGTCAAGCACGTCGGCGAGGTCGCCAAGACCTACTATCTGCGCCAGGCCGCGGCGGAGGGATTTGACGACGCCGCCTTCGTCGACCGAAAGGGCCGCCTCACCGAAGCTTCGATCTGGAACCTCGCCTTCTGGGACGGTGACGCTATCGTCTGGCCTGAGGCCGAGATGCTGACAGGCACCACCATGAGCATCCTGCGGCGGCAACTGGCCCGGCTTGGCATCGCCCAGCGCACGCAGGAGATCAGGCCGGCCAACCTCGCGGGCCTTGCCGGTGTGGTGATGAATTCGTGGACACCAGGCATCGCCGTCAGCCGGATCGACCAGACACCTCTGCTTGACCCCTCGGCTTTCCTGGGGCTGTTGCATCGGGCCTACGAGGCCGAGCCCCTCGTCTCGCCATGACGGCACGGCTCCAGGCTGGCGAGCGCCAGAGCATTTCCAGGAAAAGTGCGAAGCGGTTTTCCGTCAGGAAATGCGTAAAAACAAGGTGCTGGAGCGTTTCTGCGACTCTGTCTAAGCCGGAAACGCTCTAGGTGCCACCGCCGGCGTCAGCGCCGCCTCATCGGCCGCACCGGCGGAATTTCGCCATCGCCGTTTACCTCGAAGGCGCGTGATACGCGGGCACGGGACCGTATCCGGCGCCTGGAACTTCAAGCGCCGTTTAACGATCCACAGAGACCACCTGTCCTTCAATGATCGATCCTGACACTCGCCGGTCGAAACGGACGAATTTCCGCCCCGCAACCCGGGATCTGCAGGCATGGCCGCCGGCAATGGCGGTGGCGCGCCCTGCGGAGCGCCGGCCACCATGCCGCAACACTGGCTATTCGAACTTCTCGGTGCTGTCCGCTTTACCCTTCACCCAATATCCCGATGCCTTGATCCAGGAGAGCGGGTAACCGCGTTCCTCGGTCAGATGCGCGCGGATCGCCCGCGTCACCGAGGCTTCGGCCGCGACCCAGACGAAGGTGTTGGGCTCGATGACGACGGAGCGCAGGACGGCGAGGAGCGCTGAAGCGTCGGTTGCCTGATGCAGCGGGCGATAGGCCCAATGGCATCTGAGCTCGGCCTTCGTCTCGAACGCCTGTTGTTCGGCAGGATCGGCGATCGCGGCAATGCTGGTGATGCGAGCGCCTGCGCCAATCTCCTCGATCCGTCGACCGATCGCCGGCAGTGCCGTCTCATCGCCGATCAGGAGCCAGCGCTCGACATTGGAAACGACGGCCGAACCGCGGGGCCCGCCAATGTTCAAGGCGTCGCCCGGGCGTGCATTCATCGCCCACTGCGTGATCGGCCCGGCCTCGTGCAAGGCGAAATCGATCACCAGAGTGCGGGCGGCCGTATCATAACGACGTGGCGTATAGTCCCGCCGTTCCTCGGTGCCATCGGCTGAAGGCACGATGATCTTGACGTGATCATCGGCCCCAAGGCTGACGAAATCGGCTAGGTCCTCGCCCGAAAGCGTGATGCGCAGCATGCCGGGCGTAATCCGCTCAGCGTCGGTAACGACGAGCGAACGTCGCTTGAGCTCGTGGCGCACGCGCTCGATCTTCGGGGCTGCTGCATTGTGGGAAGAGGTCTGTGTCGTGTCCATCGGTATCCTTTTGAGGCTCGTCGATGTCGATCCGCAGGACACAGTCGCGCAGACCGAAGCCGCTTGAGCCGTTCGATCATACGCGTTGAGTGACGTTAACGCTTACGTGACCGGACAGCGCCCGGCCATTTCGACCGTTGTAGCGGAGATGGCGCGCCGGTGCAACGCGCCGCGAGAGCGCATCGTGGCTGCGACGACCGAGCCGCAACATTGCGAAACGAAAAAGGCGCGCCCGCTTGAGCGGACGCGCCATTGACGAAAAGCAGGATGGTCGCGATCAGGCCGCCAGCGCCAACGCTTCCCCGCGGACGAGATCGCCGAGACGGCGAATGCCCTCTTCGATCATCTTGTCGTTGGCGCAGGAGAACGAGAGGCGCAGCGTGTTCTCACCGGAACCATCGGCAAAGAAGGCACGGCCGGGCACGAAGGCGACCTTGGCGGTCTCCAGCGATTTGGCCAGAAGTGCCGTGCCGTCCATGCCCTTCGGCAGCGTCACCCAGACGAACATACCGCCTTCGGGCTTGGTCCAGGTCACCCCATCGGGCATGTACTTCTCAAGGGCTGCCAGCATGGCGCTGCGGCGATGCTTGTAGACCCGGTGGATCTTGGCGACCTGGGCATCGAAGCCACGCTCGGCAACCGTGCAGATCGCCATCTGGTTGATGGTCGAGGAATGCAGATCGGCCGCCTGCTTGAGGAGCACGAGCTTTTTGATCACCGTTTCCGAGGCGCAGACCCAGCCGACGCGCAGGCCCGGAGCCAGCGTCTTGGAGAACGAGCCGCAATAGACGGTGCGGGTGTTGTTGATGTCACCCTTACGGGCGATTTCCAGCGCCAGGATCGGCGGGATCGCCTCGCCGTCATAGCGCAGCGACTGGTAGGCCGCGTCTTCGATGACGGCGATATCAAGCTCTTCGGCAAGATCGAGCACGCGCTCGCGCCCTGCCAGGTCCACCGTCTCGCCGGTCGGGTTGGAGAAATCGGCCGAGAGATAGGCGAACTTGACGCGGCCGCCGGCGGCTTTCGCCGCTTCCGCATAGGTCGCAGGCGTGCGGTTTCCGCCCGGGTTCAGCTGGTCGTAGTGCGGTTCATAGGCGTTGAACGCCTGCAGCGCGCCGAGATAGGTCGGCCAGGTCACAAGCGCCGTGTCGTTGGGCGACAGGAACAGCTTGCCGATATAGTCGAGGCCCTGCTGCGAGCCGGAGGTGATGAAGATGTTGTCGACACCGGCTGGAATGCCGATCTTTTCCATCTGCTTGGCAAGCCATTCGCGCAGCGGCTTGTAGCCTTCGCTGACGGAGTACTGCAAGGCAGCGCTTACGGCCGGGCCGGAGAAGATCTCCGCATAGGCGTCCTTGAACTCCACGTCGGGAAACAGCTCGGGATCGGGAATACCGCCGGCAAACGAGATGATGTCGGGGCGGTCGAGCAGTTTCAACAGTTCGCGGATCTCCGAGGCGCGCATCCGGCTGGAGCGCGTCGCGAATATGTGGTCCCAGTCGAGCATTGGGTCGTTTCCTCAAGGATTTTTGCAGCGGGCAGCGCCATAGGGCTCGCGTCCCGCATTCATTGTCTTTGTCCTTCGACAGGATCACGGCGGCTAATTTATGTCAATGTTGTTGACCTAAATCACGCGATTTTCTGGCCGCGCCGCCCCTCACCCAGCGTCATGCAATCGACGTTGCGTCAACCCCGTGCGACCCCGGTATCCCGGCGCTTACGCGTCGTCGGGCGACGTCCGCGTAACCGTTACAAACTTGTCCATCGCCAAAACAGGGCGCAGGCTCCCCCGTCAATCGTCTGCATATGACCGGACGCATTCTCGATCACTCAACGATAGGAGGATTACGCCATGAGTACGCATCAGGGAGACGACGATCAATCCGCGAACGGGCATCCGTCGGGGGTCAGCCGGCGAGACCTTCTGCTTGCCGGCAGCGCGCTTGCGGCAGCAGCGCTGACCACGTCGGGTGGAGCGACGCCGGCAAGCGCGCAGCAATCCACGTCGGCCGCGGCCAGCGGCGCCAAGCCGAACATCCTCATGATCATGGGCGACGATATCGGCTGGTTCAACCCGAGCATCTACCACCGCGGCATGATGGGCTATCGCACGCCCAACATCGACCGCATCGGCAACGAGGGCGCGATGTTCACCGACTGGTACGGTGAGCAGAGCTGCACCGCCGGCCGCGCCGCCTTCATCACCGGCCAGTCGCCGATCCGCACCGGCCTGACCAAGGTCGGCCTGCCCGGCGCCGATGTCGGCTTGCAGCCGGAGGACCCGACGGTCGCCGAACTGCTGAAGGCGCAAGGCTACGCCACCGGCCAGTTCGGCAAGAACCATCTCGGAGACAAGGACGAGTTCCTGCCCACCAATCACGGCTTCGACGAGTTCTTCGGCAATCTCTACCATCTCAACGCGGAGGAAGAGCCCGAGAACCCGGATTATCCCAAGAGCCCCGAGTTTCGCAAACGCTTCGGCCCGCGCGGCGTCATCCACTCCTATGCCGACGGCCGGATCGAAGACACGGGAGCGCTGACCAGGAAGCGCATGGAAACGGTCGACGAGGAATTCCTGGCCGCTGCGCTCGATTTCATCGAACGCCAGCACAATGCCCAGAAGCCCTGGTTCTGCTACTTCAATTCCACCCGCATGCACGTCAACACCCACCTCAAGCCGGAATCGGAGGGCAAGACCGGCAAGGGCGTCTATTCCGATGGCATGGTCGAGCATGACGGCATGGTCGGCCAACTCTTGAAGAAGCTCGACGATCTCGGTCTCGTCGAAAACACCATCGTCGTCTACACCACCGACAACGGTGCCGAGGTGATGACCTGGCCGGATGGCGGCAACACCCCGTTCCGCGGCGAGAAAGCCACCAACTGGGAAGGCGGCTACCGCGTGCCGACCTGCATCCGCTGGCCTAGCGTCATCAAGCCGAACACCATCTACAACGACATCGCCTCGCACTACGACTTCATCCCGACCTTCTGCGCGGCTGCCGGCGAGCCGGATATCGTCGAGAAGTGCAAGGCCGGCTATCAGGCCGGCGCCAAGACCTTCAAGGTGCATCTCGATGGCTACAACCTCGTCCCCTATTTCAAGGGCGAGGTGAACGACGCTCCACGTCGCGAGTTCCTCTACTGGAACGACGACGGCGAGCTGGTCTCCGTCCGCTTCCAGGATTGGAAGGTGGTGTTCAAGGCACAGGAAAGCACCGGTATCGGCGTCTGGCGCGACGCCTTCACCACCCTGCGCGCACCCAAACTCTTCAACCTGCGCGCCGACCCCTTCGAGCGTGGCGATGAATCGATCGAGTACGAGAAGTGGTTCTTCGACAGGGCCTTCGTGGTCGTGCCATCGCAGGCGATCGTTGCGAAATGGCTGACAAGCTTCCAGGACTTCCCGATCCGCCAGAAGCCTGCGAGCTTCAACCTCGACGACGTCATGGCCAAACTGTCCGGGTCCGGCAGCAAATAGGTGCGCAAGACAAGGACCAGGCCCCAGCGCCTGGTCCTTATGCCGTTTCGAGCACAACTGATCAGTCGGTGGCCTCGAGGCTTGCAAGGGCGTCGGCGATCCGCGGCGGCGCCTTGGGCCGCGCGTACATTCGCTCAAGATAGGCCTTGAGATTGGGGCAGCTGTCGATCAGCCCGACCTCGTTGCCCCAGTCGATCACATAGACGGTGACGCAATCGGCGATGCTGATCCGGTCGCCGACGACAAAAGTACGTCCATCCATGTGGCTCTCGAGCACCTGTGCCATCGCCGCAAACTCCTCCCGGGCAAGCGCGATGTCCTCGGGCAGCCGCTTGTCTTCGGGATACAAAAAGCTGTGCTTGGAGATCCGCCATAGCGGCTGCTCCAGTTCGGTGACGGCAAACAGCGACCAGCGATAGGCCTGCGCCCGCTCAGTCAGGTCGGCGGGCATCAGCCCCTTGGCGGCGTATTTCTCCGCCAGATACATCACGATCGCCGCGGATTCCGTCAGCACCATATCTCCATCGACGAGGACCGGAACCTTTCCGGCGGGGTTGAGGCGCAGGAAATCCGGGTGGCGGTTCTCGCCACCCAGCAAGTTGACGGGTATGAACTCGAAGTCGGCATCAAGTTCCTGAAGCGCCCAAAGTGCGCGAAGCGAGCGTGTCGGGCCCAATCCATAGAGTTTCATCATCTTGGCCTTCCTTCGTTTCGGTGGGTTTGCAGCGTCGCCAGGCGATCGAACGGCGGCCCTGAATGGCTGATGTGATCCTTGCGAACATGTCCGGCATCGAACTTTACATCCGTCCTGGGTGTTTCGATATCTTTCGCCAAGCCATGAGGGCGGATTCGGTTTCCCAGAGTTCCTGAAGGAGGTGCGGAAAAGGTTGTCCCGCCAGATCGTCGCAAAAATCTGCGGACCGCTTGCGCGTTCCGCCGTCTATTCGCGCTGCACGGCGAGACGCGTCGCCGATCGCGGCACCGCAGAAATGCGCCATTCGGCTGAAGCCGGAACGGGCGCAATATTGGCGCAATCGCACGGCCGCATATCAGCTGCTCGGGTGGAGCATTTCCAGGAAACGTGCGAAGCCGTTTTTCCTAGGCAAGTGCGCAAGCACGCTCGAATGATGCAGCCACGCAGAGGGAATTCCAGGTGACGACAGCCAGCAACGACACCATGACCTTTTACCGCGACAATGCCGAGAGCTACGCAGCGCGCGACCGCAAGCCCCCGGCCGATCGCCTCGGTGCCTTCATCGCCCGGCTGGCGCCCGGCGCCGCCGTGCTCGACCTCGGTTGCGGCGGCGGTCACGACAGCCTGCATCTGATCGAGGTCGGCCTTGACGTCACGCCCTGCGACGGCTCCGCCGAACTGGCGCACGCCGCGGAACAAAGGATCGGCCGCAAGGTCGAGGTCGTCACCTTCCAGGAGATCGAGTGGGACCAGAGGTTCGACGGCATCTGGGCCGAAGCCTCGCTGCTGCATGTGCCGCGAACCGAACTGCCCGACGTGCTGGTGCGCGTTCTGAGGGCCCTGCGCCCAGGCGGCCTGATCCAGGCGAGCTTCAAGGCGGGCGAACGGGAAGGCCACGACCGCTTCGGCCGTTACTTCAACTATCCCTCGGCCGCCTGGCTGCAGACCTGCTTCGAATGGGCGGGATGGTCTGACATCACGATCGAAGAGGCTGACGGCGGTGGCTACGACAACGAGCCGACCCGCTGGCTGCATGTCAGCGCGACCCGCGCCGATTGACGGCCCGACGCGCCGAATGATGGCGAGAGCCGGCAATCGGCGACGGCCCTGAAAATCAGGCCGGCTGTCAGTTCGCTGTCCCGAACATGGCGTCGACGAAATTCTCCTTCGCCGCCGCCTGATCCAGCGAGCGACCTCGGCTGAACACAAGTGTTCTCCGCGCATTGCGTCCGATGACGACGACTGTCACTTCGACGATGGCGTCGTCATCGGTCGCGGCTTTCACCGCTGTCCGCAAGGCTGCCATGCCGCGAACCGTGATTGGCTCCCACTGCGAAGTGATGCTGACATCAGGGGCTACGGCGTTTTTGATGGCATCCGCGAACGAATATCTTCATCGCCAACAGGGCCGTGCTGATCCTGTCCCACCAGATAGTACCAAGCTGCCACGCCGACGTCCTCTCGCCCTTTCCGGCAGTAATAGCAAAGCACACGCTTCCGCGAAGTTGCGCGAAGTGGAAGGAGAAACCCTTGGGTTCACTCGCTGAAACGATTGCCGTGCGCGATCCACGCGGTTCCAAGGCCGAACACACTCGAAGGCCGGACACTCGAACGAAACCCACCGATCGCCGTCGACCGGCCAAAAATCTTCGATCCGCCTTGCTGTCCTACGCCTCGCGGCTGAAGTAACTCAGGATTAGAAGCGTACAGATCGCCCCGATGATCAGGGCGTCGAAAAGTGCAAAGTGCTCCAGAAAGCTTGGCATGGCACATCCTCCTTCCAACTAAACCTATGAGAGCATATTTTTGTTCCGATTGGAAGGTTTTCTGGGAAAATATACTTTATTGATCAATATCAAGCCCGAGACATGACTCTGCATTGCAGCATTAAATTACTGCAGCGCACAAAGATATTGCCGGGAAAGCGGACCGAAGCCGCAACCAGTAAGCGTGCCATATCCATCGCAAGCGACGACGAAACGGCCACCAGGACCGCTGGCTGCCTTCTCCGCTCGGTTGAGAGCGTCAAGGCACGCGCCAGAGACAGGCGCGAAGGCAAAGGTCGGGAACACCGTCCGCGGACGCTTGCTACCAAACTTCGACGATAGACCCAGGAGGACAGGCTCGGATGATCTTCCGGCCAGGAGAAATCCGCGGAACGATGCTCACGCGTCGATCAAGGATCTCGACGCCGCCAGAAAGCGTGAGGGGCCTGCCGAAGCTGAGCCATGGCTAGCCGACAGGTTTCCGTCATCGATACGCGCTAAAGGTCAGGCGGCCGGCTGGACCGATTTGACGCTGCCGTTGCCGTCGACGATGCAGTTGAACTTGCGTCCGCCGGCGTCGAGATCGACGCTGTAGGAGGCTGCATCCAGCTGGCGCGAGCTTGTCGGCAGAACCTTGCTGCTGTCGACCTGGGCGGTGCCCGCAGCCGCATTGGCGCAGATCAACTGCAGATCGGCCGGTGCCGTCTGCAGGCTCGTGCGCGCCATCTCCTCAGGCTTCGGTGGCGACGACGACTGGCAGCCACCGAGAAAGGCAAGGCCGATGCCCGCCGCCAAAATCCAGCTTTTTGAACGCATTATCCCCTCGCTCACCAAGAATTATCCCCTTGTGGATCCAGTCGCTCCCGGACTGGCCGTCCCCTGCCCCGATCGGTCGGCGATGCCTCCTCAACCATGCGCACCTGATACGCCCCGCAGAATGCACCGGACGGGATATGCCTCCCGGACGCGCCCTGCCGTTTCGCCTGTCCGGATCCCTTCTTCAAACACCCTTGTAGAGCGCGGCCCCCTGCATCAGCACGATCACCTTTGCGCCCACCTCGACCCGCGAATGCAGGTCGGTGACGTCGTCATTGTTCAGGCGGATGCAGCCGGACGACACGTCGAGCCCGATCGTCCACGGCTCCACCGTTCCGTGGATGCGGTAGATCGTGTCCTGGTCGCCCTCGTAGAGGTAGAGCGCGCGGGCGCCGAGCGGGTTGTCCGGGCCGCCGGGCATGCCGGCTGCCCATTTCGCCGCGTTCGCATCGCGGGCCACCATTTCGGCCGGCGGCGTCCAGGTCGGCCACTCGGCCGTGCGCCCGACGCGCACGATGCCGGCCCAGCCGAACCCCTCGCGCCCGACGCCGATGCCGTAGCGGATCGCCTGCCCTCCGGGCTGGACCAGGTAGAGAAAGTGCTGGTTGCCGTCGATGATGATCGTGCCCGGCTTTTCCGCCGTGCGGAACGGCACCACCTGCCGGCGAAAGGCCTCGGGCAGCTGGTTGTTGCGGGCATAATATTGCCGGGCTTTCTTCTTGTCGTAATTGACCCATTTCTTGGTTCTGGCGTCGTAGATCTGGGTCTGCGCCAGCGCTGCCGGCGGCCCGAAGCAAAGGCCCGCGGCCAGCATCACCAGCCCAAGCTTGCGCGTCCGGGTCATGAAGGAGGAGCCTCTTCGATCCGCTGTCGTCTTCATGGTTTCGCCCACCCGTCGATGCGTGCCGCGTTGTCATCAACCCATTTCTTCGCGTAGTCGGCCGGCGCCTGACGCTCGACCTCCAGCGCGTAGCTCATCTTCGTCACTTCTTCCGGCGAGAAATCCACCTGATCCAGGAACTTGGCGATCTCGGGGTGTTTCTTGCCGAAGCCCGTGGCGTAGGCGATCTGGAAATGCGCCGCGTCCCAGGAGGTCGCCGCCGTCGACTTGCTGATCCACAAGGGGTCGTCGGCACCGACGATCTTCCACTTGGCCGGATCGTGCGGCGGTTCCTCGATCCGGGCGATCTTGTGCAGTTCAAAGACGTGGTGCGGCGCATAGCAGTAAAACACCATCGGCCGCGCGGTCGCGATCGCCGCATCGACACCCGCCATTGCCACCTCTTCCTCCGCCTCGAACAGCGTCAGGTTGGCGCTGTAGCCGTAGCTGTTGGCCCGGGTCCGCTCGATGCCGGTGGAAAGCCAGGTCGGTGCGCCGATCCACAGCTCACCCTTGCCGTCGCCGTCCGTGTCGAGGATCTTGGTCTTCTCGGGGTCGCTGAGGTCGGCGATCGTCTTGATCGTCGCTGCCGCCTCCGGCGTGGCACAGAGACCCTGCCAGGCCGGCACGCTGCGCGCGCCGAGCGTCGCGACACCCTTTTCGGTCACATACTTCTTGACGATGTCGCCGAAATTCGGCTGCCAGACTTCCGGTTGAATATCGACGTCACCGGTCTCGAAGCCGACGAAGGCGTTGAGCGTGCCCAGCTCCTTCACCTCCGCATCGAGGCCGAATTTCTTGGCGATGCTGACTTTGAGAATGTTGGCCGTCGCCTGGCCGGACGGCCAGTTGGGCATGGCGATCACCAGATCCGCCGCCGCAGCGGGAGCAGCGGCTCCCAGCAGCAGCGCCAGGCAGGCCGACATGCAGAACTCAATACGTCTCTTCACAGTCCCCTCCGAGCAGCTTGACCGATCGACTTGAATGACTTGCGAATGCGCATGAAATGCTGTGCGGGTCGCGGGCAATGCCCGCACCCTATGGAATGCAACTGTTCCCGTGGCCGGGCCGCTTTCCGGCCCCGGCAGCGTTTCCCGCCGCCCTGTCTTCTTTGGCCGGCAGGATGCCTACAGGATCGACGTCCGTCAACGCCCGGCTACACCGGACGTTGAAAGGACCGTGATTTTTTCGATCAGCCGGCAGTTGTCCCCAGAACCGGCAAGCTCAGGCCCACCGGCTATTGGGTCGCCGGCACTGCCACCGTCCGTCTGCGCCAGCGCCGCCAGTCGAGTGTAGCGGCGACGGTGGCCAGAAGCACGATCAGCACCTCGGCCACGAAAGTCCAATGGAAGAGGAAGTTGAGATACCAGGGTTTGTAGAGCGCCGGAACGTGCACGAGGTTCACGCGCAGATCCGAAAACGGATAGAGCCAGCGGATATCGGCGGCGATGGAATCCATCAGCAGATGCAACAGCACGTTCGCCAGGCCCACGCCGACGAGGATAAGTTGATTGCGTCTGCCACTCATCGTCAGCGTCAGCGCCAGAACCGCTGCGACAACCAGCCAGAAAAGCGGCGTGTGCGTCCAGTAGTCATGGTGCGGCGTCTGCCGGCCGTCGATCAGGTAGAAATAGGCGAGATCGAAATCAGGCAAAACCGAGCAGATAATCCCTGTCGCAAGGATCGAACCGGATTGCGCCGGCCGCCCGCGCGCGATGAAACGGCTGAGCAGATAGCCAGCCGGCAAATGAGCAACGAACACCAACGGTCTCCCGAAGAGTAGGGGCGTGAATCGCATAACGCGAACAGGAGCGAGATTGCAACTCATTCGGCCAAATTCGTGACGACCTTGCGTTAGGCGCAATTAAGGCTCACAGTGTTTCATCGACATTGGCCAGCTTGGCTTTTCGCGGCGTCAGAGGCTTTCGACCCGCCATTTTCCCCATTTTCGACCGTTGAAGTGTGCGCGCCGCGCATGCTCGGCATTCCTCGAACGCCGTGTGCTGACATGATCATAGGTACGATCATGCGTTTCGACTTCAACCGCGGATACGGCTTTGTCCAGCCGGAAAACGGTGGTCGCGCAATCTACGTCGACGCGCGGGCGCTTTATAAATCTGGCATCAAATCGATCTTTCCGGGCCAGACTTTCCGCTTCGAAATATGGAAAGACGAAAAAGGGCGCATCGCCGCCCGCAACCTACGGCTATGACGCAGTCGACAACGAACCCGACCGCCATGACCGCAACGCCGAACACGTTCCGGCGTCGGAAGGAGACGTCATGTTCAGCCGAACCAAGCACCGCACCGTCCACTTCAGCGAACCCTTCCAGTTGCCCGAAGTCGAAGGAATGCTCGCGGCCGGAGACTATGAGGTGGATGATGACGAGGAGCTGATCGAAGGCATTTCGTGGCTCGCCTACCATCGCGTCGCCACGTTTATCAAGGTGCCGGCGACGACGGACAATCAGCAGTGCATGCGCATGGTCGCGATCGCGCCGGACGAGCTCGACCGCATCATCGCTGTCGACCGCGCCAAACATGCCTTCGCCCCGCCATCCAAGCCCTGAAGGACAAGAACCAATGCCCGCACATCGCTTCACCGTTGGCTTGTCGGTCCGCCTCAGGGATCGCAGCCATATCCCGCCGAATGCGGCGGAAACTTATCGCATCACCGCCATCATGCCCGTTCGCGACAGCCAGCCCCATTATCGCATCCGCAACGACGAGCTTGGCCAGGACCGCGTCAGCAAAGAGGAAAACCTCGAACCGATCGAGTGGGGCATGCCCCGGCACTAAAAGCATGTCGCGCAAAAATGTGCCGCGGTTTGCGATAACGACATGCGTAAAAACAGGAACTTGAAGCGCAGCAAGCGAACCCTCGAGATCGCGATGCGCTCCAGCAAAGGAACCGCCATGACCTACTACGGAAAACTGAAGCAACTGCTCCAATGGAGGGGCACGCCGGCAATTGCCGCCAACAGCAAACCGATCACCCGAAAGACATCCGCCCGAAAGCCGAAATCCCTGTCGGACGGCGAGCAGAAAGGTGTCAACGAAAGCGCCGTCAAATTGCGGCGCGGCCGCGAGACCCTGGAGCGACATCGCCTCTTATGAAAGGCAACAGCAGGATTTGACATGAGCAAGAACCACGAACAGCAAAACCACACGCTCCTGGGCTGGCAGGCTCAGGGCGGTCCGCCGCGCCTGAGCGGCGATCTCTATCAGTTCGGCCGACGCGTCGAAGCGGATGGATCCTGGACGATCTATCACGTCTTCACGGGCACGCCGGCGCATATCGGCTCCTGGACCATGACCGGCCTCAACCGCCGCAACGCGGAAAAGGCACTGGCGATCCTGAACACGCATTGAGCCGCAATGCGCCTGGCCGAAGCCGGATGCCCTCTGCCCCGCAGCGCCGTGCATGTCTTCAGACGCACGAAGGTCGCGCTGCAACCACGTCGAATCGTTTCGGCTTTTTGGCCTTCAACCGGGTACGACCTCAGGAGACGGGAATTCGAGTCGACGCCCGTCGAAATCCAGCCTGCCACTTCGGACGCGCCCGGCCTCCCCCTTGGGCTGCGCGGTCCAGCGCCAATATTTTCGTGCCGTCCCGCAACCGGAGAAGATCCATGCGTCGCGTTCTATGGGCCCTCGCCCTGGTGCTGTCGGCAACGTCACCAGCCCTTGCCGCCTGCAACGACGATCTGCTGACAATCTCGATGTGGTCGATAAAACCGCTCGACAGCCATATGAACGAGCTGTCCTTTACCGTTCGCTCCAGCGCTGGAAAAGGCATTCGCATGGTCGATGCGCAACTGGGCTTCACCGACGCGCTGGGCGCGACGATCGGCCCGCTGGAGCTTGACAGGGACATCGCCATTCCCGCCGGCGGCACCTTTACCGGCAAGCGCGTCTGGGGACCCTTCACGATCGAGCGGCTGCTGAAGATCAATGCCGACGACATCACCGCCTACACCTGTGTGCGCGCGGTCATTTATGACGACGGCTCGAAAGAAACATTCGACTAAAGCATGTCGCGCAAAAGTGTGCCGCGGTTTTGCGATAACGACATGCGCAAGAACAAGAACTTAAAGCGCGCCAAGCGAATCTGAAAGATCGCAACGTGCTTTAGGCACTCCCAGGGAGAACCGCCAAGCTGTTCTCCGACAGGAAAAGCGCGCAAAGAAAAAGGCCGGGAAATCCCGACCTTCTCAATATCGTCTCAATGGCCAATGCCAGTACATCCGTGGTCAAAGACCAGAGACGAAATATCGGTGATTACGCAGCAGACAGGTTGTCGGCAGCGCTCTTGCCCGAACGTGCATCGCGAACGATGTCGAAACGGACCTTCTGGCCTTCGACGAGCGAGCTCATGCCGGCGCGTTCAACAGCAGAAGCGTGCACGAAAACGTCGGTTGCGCCGTCGTCCGGAGCGATGAAGCCAAAACCCTTGGTGGTGTTGAAGAACTTTACGGTTCCAGTATTCATAAGAATTTCCTTTCAATCAAAAAGTTCGCCGCCCGGGTTTGCACCGGACACGGCAGTAAGATCGATTTTGATAGGAAAGGTCAGCTTGAACGCCGGTCGGCGAGAAAACAAAGCTCAGCAAGCAAGATCGATGGCGGTTCCTTTACAGGCACATTGTGTTCTTAGCAAGGAGTGATATCGACTATGGAAATACGTTCGCCGCTTGTGCAGCATTTCGACGTCACAATTTGCACGCAGGTCCACTCCCGATGGCCGCGCCTGCCTCGGCTCCCCGCGGGATCACGCCAGCGCGGTCCGCGTTGCAGCAGGCGCCTCCTGGCCTCACTGTAATCAAGGCCAAATTTTTCTCATGCCTCGCCCCAAAAATCGCCCTTTGTCGCTGCGACGGATCCGCTGCTATCTGCCGGCCGAAACTGCAACGCAAAGGAAAACATCCATGAACCTTCGCCTCATTACCGCC
Source organism: Ensifer sp. GW821-FHT05G01 (assembly GCF_059419585.1). Taxonomy (NCBI): domain Bacteria; kingdom Pseudomonadati; phylum Pseudomonadota; class Alphaproteobacteria; order Hyphomicrobiales; family Rhizobiaceae; genus Ensifer; species Ensifer sp. GW821-FHT05G01. Next base: position 92,796 of record NZ_JBWKSC010000004.1, read on the forward strand.
GGCATGCTGTTGGCGGGATCCACGATCACAACGGCCGAGGCTCGCACGATCTGCACCCTGATGGTCGATGCGGGGGGCGAAGGCACCGTGCTGCAAGAGGGCGATTGCGACAGCCGCGTTACCCCGGCATCGACGTTCAAGGTAGCGCTCAGCCTTATGGGCTACGACAGCGGCTATCTCAAGGACGAGCACGAGCCGACGCTCGGCTTCCGCGAGGGCTATGTGGATTGGGGCGGCGACAACTGGAAACAGCCGACCGATGCGCTCCGCTGGATGAAATATTCCGTCGTGTGGTTTTCCCAGCAGATGACGAAGTCGCTCGGCGAGAAGGCTTTGCACGACTACGCCACGAAATTCGGCTACGGCAACGCCGACTTTTCCGGCGATCCCGGCAAGAACAATGGGCTTGAGCGCGCCTGGATCGCCTCGTCGCTGAAGATCTCTCCGCGCGAACAGGTCGCCTTCCTGGAAAAGCTCGTCAACGGCCGGCTTCCTGTGAGCGTCCACGCCACGGACATGACGCTGAAGGTGGTGGAAGAGCGCCAGATCCCCGGCGGCTGGACCGTGCATGGCAAGACCGGCGCCGCCTTCCCGCGCCGGGCCGACGGCAGCTTCGACTACGCGCGCGGCTGGGGCTGGTTCGTCGGCTGGGCACAGAAGGACGACAGAACCCTGGTCTTTGCCCGCCTGATACAGGACGAGAAGACGGAGCCCGGCACCCCTGGCGTGCGTGCCCGCGATGCCTTCCTCGGTGAACTTCCGGCGCTGCTTGCCGCCAGATAGGCCTACTTGATGGTGCAGATACCGTTGGCGCCGCCCTTGCCGGTATAGGAAACGGCAGGCGAGCCATCCGGGTTGATGCTGAGCGAAATCGTCACGCCGGCACCCTTGGCCTCGAAGTAGTTGTCGTTGAACTTCTTCAGCTTGCCTTCCTTGCCATTGATGTAGATCGGCCCGCCCTCGTCTGCGTGAACCTCGATATTGCCAGGGCAGGTGGCATTGACCAGCGGAATGCCGGCAAAGGCGGGCGCGGCCAGAGCGAATGCAGCAATGGTGGCGCCGGCACGCAGACTTATCTTCATGACACTCTCCTCAAGGACCGTAATCGACAGAGCCGGGCCAGAGTCCGGGGACTTGGGGCCAAGCGGCCGGATCGTGACAGGATCGGGATGGGTGTCAAGCAAGCGGCGACCGGCCGGACGGCGGTGGGACGCTTTGGCCCAGACGAGAAAAGACCCGCCGCGGTCAGCACGCGGCGGGTCTTTGCAGATGCGGATCACCAACGGGGAGGCTCGCTGGGATCACGTGAACCGCCTGACTGGGAGGCTATCAGATGGTTCGCATTGCTCTTGGCAAAGGTCATTGCCTTGCATGTCATGGATAGTAGCCCACGCCCGAGGCGAGAGGTGTTCCCAAGGTAACAGCCCATGAAACACGTCGAAGGCGGCAGGTGGCAGCCCCCCTTTTTCGCTCGACCGCGGGGCCCGAGCCTCAAGCCACCACGGGATCGGCAGCGGCGGTCGGTGGGCGGACGGCATCCCGTCGGGCCGCCTCCCCCCACCGGCACAAGGCCGCGGCCGCCACGTTCAGCGCCGCGCCACGCTCCGTCAGCGAGTAGACGACCTTGGCGGGCTGCTCGGCATAGACAGTGCGGTCGACAAGCCCGTCCGCCTCCAGTTCGCGCAGCTGCTGGGCCAGCATCTTTTCGCTGATCGCCGGTATCGACTGGCGAAGGCGGCCGAACCGCCGCGCCGCGCGCCCGAGCTCGCAGAGAATATCGACCTTCCACTTGCCTTCGATCGCCTTGAGTGCAGCGGCAAAGCCGCAATTTTCCATTGTCGGGTTCACGATATTCTCCTTGACCGCCCAGCAAACACGTCTCCGCGGCCAAGGGACTTACCCCTGGGGGTAAGCACTTACCCCGGCGTAACCACTTACCACCCGGTGCGTATTGTGCGCCCCATCCGCCACCATACCTCTGCCCCGCGACGGCAAAAATGTGCGTCGCGCCAATGGATATGGAGATTTGCAATGAAGCCTTCAATCAGTGTCTTGGGAACCGGGCGCATGGGATCGGCGCTGGCGCTCGCCCTGCTCGACGCCGGGTATCGCACCACGGTCTGGAACAGGACAACGGCGAAAGCCGAGCCGCTTTGCGCACGCGGCGCCACCGTCGTGCCATCCGTCCGGCACGCGATCGACGCGGCCGACATCGTCATCGTCAATGTCAGCGATTACGGCGCGACATCAGCCTTGCTGCGTGCAGGCGACGTCGCGCCCGGTTTGCGCGGCAAGCTGATTGTCGAGCTGACGTCCGGAACGCCTGAGGGCGCGCGCGAGACCAGCCGGTGGGCAGAAGCCCAAGGTGCCCGCTACATCGACGGCGCAATCCTCGCGACGCCCGACTTCATCGGCACCGACGCGGGCACGATCCTGCTCTCGGGTGCGCCTGAACCCTTCGCCGAGAACGCGGATGTCTTTCGCGCACTCGGCGGCAACGTCCAGCACATCGGCACCGAGCCGGGGCTCGCCAATGCGCTCGACAGCGCCGTGCTGGCGCTGATGTGGGGCGCCCTGTTCGGCGGGCTGCACGCCATCGCCGTCAGCAGAGCCGAAGGCATCGACCTTGGCGAGCTTGGCCGGCAATGGACAGCGACCGCCCCCGTCGTTCAAGGGCTGGTCGCCGACCTGATCAAGCGTACCCATGCCGGGCGGTTTGAAAGCGACGCCGAAACACTTTCGTCGATCTCGCCGCACTACGGCGCCTTCCGTCATCTCAAGGATCTGATGGTGGCGCGGGCAATCGACCGGAGCGTCGTCGATGGTTATGAGCGTGTCTTCCAGCGGGCCATTGCGGCCGGCCATCTGCATGACGACTTTGCAGCCCTCTCCCAGTTCACGGGAGAGACGTAACGCCGGTTTCGACGGAGCCATAGGACCGTTTCGGTCTGCAAGGGCTCCGTCGGTCGTGAGCTAAAGCATTTCCAGGAAAAGTGCGGAGCGGTTTTCCGTCAGGAAGTGCGTAAGAACAGAGACATAGAGCATTTCTGTGTTTCCGTCTAAATCGGAAACGCTCTAGCCTGCGGTCGCAACCGCCTCCGAGACGATGCCCTTCGACACCACGCAGCGCCACGGCACGTTCTTCGGCCCGACGCCGACCATCACCACCGTGCTCGCCCCTGATGGTTGCGAGCTCAACGCGGTGACCGTGCTTTTTGCTTGCCGGCCGACCATGGCAAGGCACGCCATCTCGTCGGTCTTGTCGCCGGCCCCAGTTGCTTCCGTGCTCGCTTGGGCTGCCACCGGTTCCGGCGCTGCCTGTTCGAGCGCCTCCGTCTTGGAGCAGGCGGCCAGTCCCCCTGCTACCAGCGCCACGGAAATAATCGTCAAAACCTTGTGCATCGTGCCATTGTCCTCCTGTTTGGCGCGAAACCGAAACCCGGAGCAACGCCGCGTCGGCACTGCCCCGACGGTCAGGGACGGCACGCGACAACGCAAAGCGGCCGGCGCATCGCCCCCTCAGGTCGATCCGCCGGTCTTGCCGCCAAGCTTGTCTCTTGCCCCACCCCTTCCGGCTCCTGCACGACGTCTTAAATCGGTTCCCATTCAAGGAAAAGATGATGCAGCAAGCTTGAGACGTTATACCAAGTCGTTTGCGCGTTACGCCTTAGCGCGCCAGCGGCCCATGCGCCTTTTTCCAGGCATCGATGCCGCCTTCGATATGGCAGGCACTGATCAGTCCGGCAGCTTGCGCCGCCTCGACCGCCATCGCCGAGCGTTCGCCGAAGGCGCAGTAGAAGACGATGCGCTTGCCGGTCGCAAGCGCCAGCTCATGCAGCATGCCGCCGGCGCCGATGTTTTCCCGCAGCTCCGGATAGGGCGCGTGCAGCGCGCCGGGAATGGCGCCATGTTTTTCGCGCTCCGCCTTTTCGCGCAGGTCGACGATCGCCACGTCCGCGCGGCCGCTCAGCGCCATGGCTTCGACGGCTGAAACCGCCCAGCCCTTGGCAGCGATCTCGTCCTGGTGCAGACCGACATGGATGTTGGCCGGCACCGCCACATCCATCATCTTCGGGTTCGGCAGGTTGAGATTGTTCATCAGGTCGACATATTCGTCGACCGATCCGACCTTCAGGCGCGGATTGAAGCGCTTTTCCTCGCCGATGGTCGAGACCGTGTCGCCCTTGTAGTCGTGGGCCGGATAGACCAGCGTGTCGTCGGGCAGCTTCAACAGCTTGTTGAAGATCGAATCATATTGCTGGCGCGGATCGCCGTTCTGGAAATCCGTGCGGCCGGTGCCGCGGATCAAAAGCGTGTCGCCGGTAAACACCCGCCCACCGGTCAGAAACGAATAGCTGTCGTCCGTATGGCCGGGCGTGTAGAGCACGTCGAGGCTCAGGCCCTCGATCGAAACGCGGTCGCCCTCGGCCACCCGCATGGAAACCACGTCGGCGGCGGTCTGTTCGCCCATGACGGTGATGCAATGGGTACGGTCGCGCAGCGCCCCGAGCCCGGTGATGTGATCGGCATGCAGGTGGGTGTCCACCGCCTTGACCAGTTTCAGGTCGAGCTCGCGCACCAGCTGCAGATAGCGGTCGACCTTTTCCAGAACCGGGTCGATGATCAGCGCCTCCCCACCCTGTCGGCTGGCAATCAGGTAGGTGTAGGTGCCGGATGTGCTGTCGAAGAGTTGACGAAAGATCATCGGCTTGTCCCTTGCACGAACCTGCGGCATCCCGCGGGGAAAATTTCACCCGCTGGATGCCGCAAGGCTTGAAGAACGTCTGCACAATGCGCCTGAAACCGGCTCCGATTTGAGGCACTGCACCCGAGAGCGCGCAGCGCTTTCGGGGCAACGGCATGCGAAAACCGGGAACCTGAACCACGGCGCATGAAAGCGTTCTCGTGCAACCTGCTTCAGGCGGTATGCGGTGGCGCGGTGAGCCGCACCAACACTTATTTCGGCTGCGGCACGATCCGGATATAGGGTTTCGGCGCGCGCCAGCCTTCCGGATACTTCTGCTTGGCTTCCTCGTCGCTGACCGAGCCGGCGATGATCACGTCCTCGCCGTTCTTCCAGTTCACCGGTGTTGCCACCTTGTGCTTGGCCGTTAGCTGCAGCGAATCGATCACCCGCAGCACCTCGTCGAAGTTGCGGCCGGTGGTCATCGGATAGATCAGGATCAGCTTGACCTTCTTGTCCGGCCCGACGACGAAGACGTTGCGCACGGTCTGGTTATCGGCGGCGGTGCGCTGCGTCGGGTCGCCCGATACCGGCGCCGGCAGCATGCCGTAGAGCTTGGAAACGTTGTAGTCGACGTCGGCGATCATCGGGAAGTTCGGCTCTGCTCCTTGCGTTTCCGCGATGTCGCTGACCCAGCCGGCATGGCGGTCGAGCGGATCGACGGAAAGTCCGATGATCTTGACCCCACGCCGGTCGAATTCGGGCTTGATCTTGGCCATGTAGCCGAGCTCGGTGGTGCAGACCGGCGTGAAATCCTTCGGGTGCGAGAACAAGACGGCCCAGGAATCGCCGATCCAGTCATGGAACTGGATCTTGCCTTCCGTGGTTTCCGCCTGGAAATCCGGTGCGATGTCGTTGATTGCAAGTGTCACGATAAACCCCATCATTTGAATAGGCTGACTTCCGCCATACACGGCACGAAGTGTGCCACTTTTGATGCGATAGGCAACTTCTAAAGAAGAGGTAGAGACGAGAGGCGGTCGCCCCGCCGCTGTGGTAATCTGGTGTCAGACCGACCTGCGCTGAAATTGACCGATTGCGTGGAACCCTGTGCGGCCATCGGGCGAAGAGCGGACCTCAGAGCGATGCCTTGGCTCCGGCTGGGAATTGCGAAGCTGCCGGTGGCCGACAACTGATCACCCGAAGGGCCGGGCGATTTTGGCCTCCCGATCGCGTCGACAGTCCCTGAGCGAACGAGCGCGGGTGCCTTTGCGGTTCTGTCCTTGCCGAAAACCGAAACCGCTCCGGCGCAAGAGGTCGATATCAGCGGGTCGGCATGCGGTCGGAGCTGCTGTCCATGAGCGATACGCGAAAAATTGCGGCCATCCTCGTCGCCGACGTTGTCGGCTACAGCCGGCTGGCCGGTGCCGACGAAGAGCGTATCCTGGCGCGGCTGCGCACGCTGCGCAGCGACCTGATCGATCCCACTATCGCCGTCTATAACGGCCGCATCGTCAAGCGCACCGGCGATGGCAGCCTGATCGAGTTTCGCAGCGTCGTCGATGCGGTGCGCTGCGCCATCGAGGTCCAGAGCGCGATGCTCGAGCGCAATGCCGGCGTGCCGGAGGACCGGCGCATCGAGTTCCGCATCGGCATTCACCTTGGTGATGTCGTCGAGGAAAGCGATGGCGACCTGATGGGCGACGGCGTCAACATCGCCTCGCGGCTCGAGGGTATCGCCCGCCCCGGCGCCATCTGCCTTTCCGAGGATGCCTACCGCCAGGTGAAGGCGCGCCTCGACCTCGCAGCGACCGACCTCGGCGCCACGCAACTGAAGAACATCGTCGAGCCGATCCGCATCTACGCGCTGGAGATCGGCGTTGCCCATGCGGCCGATGGCCGGGTGCAGGCCCCGTCACCGCCCCCCTCACAGGCAAGCACGCCGCCGCAGCCGCCGAGCCCTTACCACCTGCCCGAAAAACCCTCCATCGCCGTTCTCGCCTTCGACAACATGAGCGGCGACGGCGAGCAGACGTATTTTTCAGACGGCATCAGCGAGGACATCATCACCGACCTCTCCCGGCTGTCGGAACTGCACGTCATCGCCCGCAACTCGTCGTTCGTCTACAAGAACGCGGCCGTTTCCGTGCCGGAGATCGCAAAGGCGCTCGGCGTGCGCTATGTGCTCGAAGGCAGCGTCCGCAAGGCCGGAAACCGCGTGCGCGTCACCGCGCAGCTGGTCGATGCCAATGACGGCGGCCATGTCTGGGCAAATCGCTTCGACCGCGATCTCACCGACATCTTTGCCGTTCAGGACGAACTGACGCGGGAGATCGTGACCGCGCTGAAAGTTCAGCTGACGGGCGGCGACAAAGGCCCACTCGCCGGCGGCCGCCCGGTCGACGTCAAGGCATACGAGCTGCTCTTGCGTGGCCGCGAGCAGGCCTCAGTGCACACGCGTCTTGCCAATGCCGCCGGGCGCAACCTCGCCGAGGCCGCTGTCGCCATCGAACCGGATTATGCCGCCGCCCATGCGCTCATCGCCTTCACCCGCGTGCTGGACTATATCAACGACTGGAGCGCGGAGCCCGAGCAGTCGCTGCGCACCGGCCGCGCGCTTGCCGAAAGGGCCGTCGCCATGGCACCGGACCAGCCAGAAGGCCACTTCGCGCTCAGCATCGCCTGCATGTGGATGAGAGAGCTGGACCGGGCGCAGGACGAGGCGCATCTGGGGTTGGCGCTGGCGCCCAATTCGGTGCAGCTCCACATGGCGCTCGCCCATGCACAGATCTTTTCCGGCGACCCGAAGGCCGCACTCGCCGAACTCGACATTTCCATGCGCCTCGATCCGCTCTATCCCGAACTGCTGCTGCAATTCCTCGCCGACGCCCACTTTTCGCTCGGCGCTTACGAAACGGCGATCCTTGCCATCGAGGCGCGGCTGATGCGAAACCCGCAGTCCGAAACCGCCTATGCCCTGCTCGCCTCCTGCCACGGCCACCTCGGCCACCACGAACGAAGCCGCCAGGCATGGACGCGGGCGCTGGACCTCAACCCCAACTTCTCCATCCCCCGCCGCCGCCGCATCCTGCCCTTCCGCAACCCGGAGGATTTCGAACGGCGGGTGGAGGGCTTACGCAAGGCGGGGTTGGTGGAGTGAGGTTCGGGGAGGCGTGGTGTCTGCCAAGCTCATCGCGTCCCTCTTCCACTCAGATGCGCGCAATTGTGTAGCAAATGCCACCAGTCGGTCGTCCTGCTCGGCGTCCGCTTTACGCCAATAGGAGACGTGTGCTCTGTGCGGAAAGGTGACTGATTTGGGGCCGGAAGCGGGCTGTCCGGTTCCGAAGAGCAAGGCTGATAAAGCAGACATCCACAGCGCGTTCGAAACATGAAGTACCGTTTCGAATCTCCTCCGGCGCGCCACGCCCGATGATGATGGACACTACGTCCAGGCTATAGCCGTCTAACGCCACATTTTTCGCATCGCCGCCCTCCCCTATTTTAAGCGAAGTTTATCACCAGCTACGCCGTAGGATTGTATTGCCTCGTGTTTCATGCCAGTGACCGGCGAAGACGCAGAACGGGCGGGCCGCGATGTGGAGTTTTCCTCCTCGCGGTATTCTGTGTGTGGGGGGCGCATGATAATGCATAAGAATTATCTTTATAAGTCAGATGTTTCGCGCAGGCATTGCGCCAAGCCGGCATTTTTCCCGACGTTTCTGGCCTTGATCTGGCTGATCGTCCTATGGCCGGCAACGGCGGCTCAGGCGGCTTGCACCTCCCCACAGACGGCAACCATAACCTCGGGCGGTACGGCAACCTTTGCTTGCGCGGATTTCGGCTTTGATTCGCCGGCCATCGCACCGCCATCCCATGGCAGCCTAGTTTTCGGAATGCCGTCAAACACCCCGCTCATCTACACCAACAATGGTGACGGCGCGACATCCGACACGTTCATCGTCAAGGATGATAACGCAGTACCGATTACATTCAACGTCACGATCAATCCGTCGGCCTCCCCGCTGACGGTCACACCTTCAAACGTTGCCACGCCGGCGATCGGCACGTCCTACAATCGGACGCTCAGCACGAGCGGCGGAACCGGCCCCTATACCTACTCGCTCGTGGCAGGCAGCAACCTGCCGCCCGGCCTCACCCTTTCCTCCGCCGGTGTCATCTCCGGCACGCCGACCGGCTCGGGTCCCTACAATTTTACCGTCCGCGTGGTCGATTCGACGACACCGACGCCCCATACGCGCGATAAGGCCTACAGCGTCCTCATCGCCGCGCCTGTCATCGACGTGACGCCTGACAGCCCGCCGGACGGCGGCGTTGGCACGGCCTACAGCGTGCAGTTTTCGGCAACCGGCGGCACCCCGGGTTACACCTATACCCGCGACAGCGGCAGCCTGCCCGCGGGCTTAAGTCTCTCAGGCAGCGGTCTCCTGTCCGGCACACCATCGGCGGTCGGCAGTTCGACTTTCAAATTGAAGGTCCAGGACAGCACCACCATCTCGACCGGCGGCGTGCACTTCCTCCTGCAGGACGTTACCGTCACCATCAATGCCGTCCCCCCGGTGGTGCTGACGCCCACGACCGGCACGGCCCTGACCGCCGGTGTGGTGGGAACCTCCTATTCCAACGCATCGATCTCGGCGACGGGCGGCGCCGGAACAATCACCTATGCCGTCACCTCCGGTTCGCTGCCGGCGGGGCTCGCGCTCAACACATCAACCGGTGCGATAGCGGGCACGCCAACAGCCGGGGCACTTGGAACGACGAACTTCACGGTGACGGCAACGGCCGCAGCGGCCGGGTCGGCCGCCGCCAGCTATTCGATCACGATCACCGCGCCACCTTTGGTCCTGGCCCCGGTCGGCGGTCCATTGACATCAGGCACGGCGGGTGTCGCCTATTCGACCACCATTTCGGCGACGGGCGGCGTGGGAACCATCACCTATGCTCTGACGGCAGGTGCGCTTCCGCCAGGGCTCACGATGAATACGTCGACCGGAGCAATTAGCGGCACGCCGACCGCTATCGGCACGTTCAATTTCAGCATTACGGCGACTGCCGCGACAAGCGGCTCGGTTGCAGAGGCCTATCAGATCGCGATCGTCGGGCCGCCACTGAATCTCTCGCCGGCGTCAGGCACTGCATTGACCGGCGGCGTTGTCGGTTCGGCCTATACGGACACGTCGATCTCTGCGAGTTCCCCCTTGGGTGGCGTTACCTTCTCAGCAAGCGGACTTCCGGACGGCCTGACGATAAACGCTTTAACGGGCGAAATCACAGGCACGCCAACGGCCGCCGCCCTTGGCACCACAAGCGTCGACGTCGAGGTAATGTCGATGTTCGGCAACGTGGAGCAAGCCACCTATCCGATAACAATTGTGGCGCCATCAGTGGTTCTGACGCCGACGACCGGCACGGCCCTGACCGCCGGTGTGGTGGGCTCTTCCTACTCGAACACGTCCATTTCGGCGACGGGCGGTGTCGGCACGATCACCTATGCCGTAACCTCCGGTTCACTGCCGGCGGGGCTCGCGCTCAACACATCGACCGGTGCGATAGCGGGCACGCCAACAGCCGGGGCTCTTGGAACGACGAACTTCACGGTGACGGCAACGGCCGCAACGACCGGGTCGGCCGCCGCCAGCTATTCGATCACGATCACCGCGCCGTCGGTGGTGCTGACACCCGCAACCGGTTCGGCGCTTTCGACCGGTACGGTCGGCGTGGCCTATTCGGACACTTCGATTTCGGCGAGTGGCGGCGTGGGGACGATCGGCTACGCCGTGACGAGCGGTGCGCTTCCCGCAGGGCTGAGCCTCAACGCATCGACCGCTGCGATCACGGG
>NZ_JBWKSC010000004.1:103436-498956 GCF_059419585.1 Ensifer sp. GW821-FHT05G01
GGGCACACCGACCGCCGGAGGCTTTGGCACGGCGACTTTCACCGTGACGGCCACGGCAGCGACATCGGGTTCCGCGGCCGCGAGCTACACGATTGCCGTGGGGGCTACTGCCGTGGTGCTGACGCCGGCCACCGGTTCAGCGCTTTCAACCGGTGCGGTCGGTGCCGTCTACTCGGACACCTCGATTTCGGCGAGTGGCGGCGTGGGAACGATCGGCTACGCCGTGACGAGCGGTGCGCTTCCCGCAGGGCTAAGCCTCAACGCATCGACCGCTGCGATCACGGGCACACCGACCGCCGGAGGCTTTGGCACGGCGACTTTCACCGTGACGGCCACGGCAGCGACATCGGGTTCCGCGGCGGCGAGCTACACGATTGCCATAGGGGCTACTGCCGTGGTGCTGACGCCGGCCAGCGGTTCAGCGCTTTCAGCCGGTACGGTCGGTGCCGTCTATTCGGACACCTCGATTTCGGCGAGTGGCGGCGTGGGGACCATTGGCTATGCGGTGACGGCCGGGGCACTTCCCGGCGGCCTGAACCTCAATACTTCGACAGGTGCGATCAGTGGCACGCCAACGACGAGCGGTGATTTTTCCGTCACGATTACGGCGACGGATACTGTCGGCACGAGCGGTTCGGCGGGCTATTCGCTGAAGATCAAGCCGCCCGAGGTGACATTCGTCTTCACCCCGCCAGGCGGAGCGTTGGATGAAGCGATGGCAGGCGAAGACTACAGCCAATCGATCACCGCAAAGGGCGGAACGGGGGCGCTGATCTACAGTATCGTTTCGGGCAGCTTGCCGAAAGGCCTGGTGCTGAACATCTCGACCGGCGAACTCACCGGCCCGCTTTCCGTCGACGCTGCCGGCACGCATAGCTTTGCCATTCAGGTGCGCGATGGCACCGGTGCTACCGGCAAGGCGACGTTCACCTTGCCGGTGAAGCGGCGGACAGCCACGGTTGGCAACCTCATCGTGGATGTCCCGGCCGGTGGGACGCCTGCGAATGTGTACCTCAACCGCGGTGCGACGGGCGGTCCGTTCATGGGGGCTGAGCTTGCCTTTGTCGAGCCGGCGAATGCCGGCACGGCGACGATCATTCGCGGCGAGGTGGCAGCGGTTGGCGCTGCCACAGCTCCTGCCGGTTGGTATTTGCAATTCAAGCCCGATCCCGCCTATTCCGGCGAGGTGCAGGTCGGCTACAGGCTGATCAGCGCGCTCGGTACGTCCAATACCGGGGTCGTCACCTACCGGCTGGCGCTTGATGCGGACAGGGTTGCCGAGGACATCGATGCATTGGTACGTGGCTTCGTCGAGACGCGGCAGAACATGATCTCCTCGGCCATCAAGGTTCCGGGGCTTCTGGAGCGCCGCCAGATGGAGGCGGCGACCGATCCGGTCACCGCGCGCATGATGCCGTCGCAGGACGGCATGGAGGGGAGCGTTTCCACCAGCCTGCGGCAGATCGAGGCGGCGCGCGACAATGCCGACGGCGTTAGTGCGGCCGCGTCCTCGCCGTTCAACATCTGGATCGACGGCACCTTCCTGGTGCACAACCGGGATAACAATGATGGTCGCTGGGGCAGCTTTGCGATGATCAACACCGGCGCCGACTATCTCCTGACGGAAAAGGCGCTTGTGGGTCTGTCCTTCCACTATGACCGGATGAGCGACCCGAGCGATGAGGATGCAGAACTGACCGGCAACGGCTGGCTTGCGGGTCCCTATGCCTCGTTCGAGATAGCCCGCAACATCTTCTGGAACGCCAGCCTGCGTTACGGCGGCTCATCCAACGATATCGACACGGCGTTCTGGGACGGCACGTTCAACACGACACGCTGGCTGGCCGACACCGCACTCGAGGGGCAATGGGATATCGACGAAGCGACAACCTTCACGCCGAAACTGCGTATCCTGTATTTCTCCGAAAGCGTTGACGACTACATGGTTCGAAACGATGCCGGGGAAACGGTGGATATCGGGGGGTACGACGAGGAGCAGTTCCGTGTCAGCCTGGGAGCGGAGATCGCACGATCGTTCACGCTGGAAAACGGCACGCAAATGACACCGAAGCTGGGCGTGACGGGCGGCTACTCGGGCCTCGATGGGTCGGGCGCCTTCGGCTCGCTGACGGCCGGGGTGTCGTGGCAGACCGCGGACCTGTGGATGCTGGACCTGAGCCTGTTGCTCAACATCGCCGACGGCGGCGAGACATCCGCTGGTGGACGCGTGCGGACTGCAAAGCAGTTCTGAGGAGCGCAACTCCGTTTCGACAGGATGAGACGGAAGCACCGTTGGCGTGTCAACGCGAAGTGAGAACTGCCGCCATGCGAATGTGGAACGATATTTTCCGCGCTGCGCTCCAATGTGCTGGCGGTAGCAGGCTAGGAAGTTCGAACTGACAACATGTGCGAGCGGTCAGTGAGAAGCGGTTGTTCCGTATCGACCTTGAACAGACAGTCGAATAACTTCTCACGGCTCCCGAAAGCAGATTCAAACACTTCACTTGTCGGCTACGGCCAGCGAATCCGGAACCGCTGAGCCAGGAGCAACCGACGTCGCTCCCACGCCATCCGGGTTACGACGCGTAGCTGAGAATGGGCGCGGGCGCGCCGTCGGACCATCTACGTCAGGAGGGCAGTGTGAAATCGCCAACAGTGAGAGTCATGGCCGCGGCCGAGGAAGATCTGGCGATCGAAACGGTCGTGCTTGCGTCTGTGGCGGATGCGATGGCGCGATGGGGCCGAACAGTGCGCGTGCGTCAGGAGCGGTCGTCGTTCACCTCCGGTGCGCCTCCGCGATCATCCACGCAACCACCATGTCGATGGCACCGGAATTGCGATAGCGCGGCCACACCAGATAGAAATCCGACGGTCCGAAGAGCGATCCCTCCAGGGCTCGAATGAGGCGACCTTCCTCCAGGTCCCGTTGGACGAAATCCCGGTTCGCGAGAACGATGCCTTGTCCCGCGATCGCAGCCTCGATCGCATGGGACGTCTGGCTGAAGCTGATCCCCTTGAACGACGTCCGCTCCAGTTTTCCGAGGTGTTTTTCGATGAACTCCGGCCAGAAATTGTGGGCATCGTGCAGGAGCGTGTAGCCGGAAAACTCCGCTGACGTCTTTGGCGGCGGTCGCCCGGATAGCAGCATCGGACTGCCAACGGCAACAATCTCTTGGCCGAACAGCAACTCGGTTGCCAACCCCGGCCCGAATGGCGGTCGTCCGTAGCGCACAGCAAGATCGACACCATCAGCCTGGAAGCTGGACATGCGTTCCGTGGCGAGAATATGCAGGTCAAGCTCCGGATGTCGGGCCGTGAAGTCGGGCAGACGGGGGATCAACCATTTGGACGCGAATGTCGGGGTGGTACTGATCGTAAGACGAACTGGCTGCGGTTTCAGCGCACCCGTCGCTCTTGCGATAATCTCGAAGGCCCGTCGGATATCGGCGATATAGGCACGCCCCTCGCCCGTCAGCGCCAATGTCCGCGGCAGCCGCTCGAACAGCTTCACGCCGAGCTCGCCTTCAAGTCCGCGAACCTGCTGCGCGACCGCTCCCTGGGTGACGCCGAGCTCTTCGGCAGCAAGCCTGAAATTCAGATGCCGTGCGGCAGCCTCGAATGCTTTGAGAGCGTTCAGTGACGGAAGCTTTCCTGGAGCGTCGATCATTCAATAGTTTTTCTACTGCCAGATAAAAGTTGAACTGCTTCGTAAACCCGCGGCGGAAATGGTATGGCAATGCATAGGAATAGGCAATTCGTATGATATTTCCGCGTGAGAGGAGCAAAAGATGTCAGTAGAAAAAGTGGCTATCGTTACAGCTGGCGGCAGTGGCATGGGTGCCGAATGCGCCAGGCGACTGGCTGCCGATGGTTTCAAAGTGGCCGTACTTTCTTCGTCGGGCAAAGGTGAGGCGCTTGCGGCCGAGCTCGGTGGCCTCGGCATCACCGGCTCGAATCAATCCAACGACGATCTCAAGCGCCTGGTCGACGCGACCGTGGAGAAATGGGGTCGGATCGACGTCCTGGTCAACAGCGCTGGACACGGCCCGCGAGCCTCCATCCTCGATATCACCGACGAGCAGTGGCATGCGGGAATGGACGTCTATCTGATGAATGTCATTCGCCCGGCGCGGCTCGTCACGCCGGTCATGCAGGCGCAGAAGTCCGGCGCGATCATCAATATCTCCACCGCCTGGGCGTTTGAGCCGTCGGCAATGTTTCCGACATCGGCCGTGTTCCGCTCCGGCCTGGCCGCCTTTACGAAGATTTTTGCCGACACCTACGCTGGCGACAACGTCCGCATGAACAACGTTCTGCCCGGCTGGATCGACAGTCTTCCGGCCACGGAAGACAGGCGCGAGGCCGTACCGATGAAGCGCTACGGCACAAGCGCCGAAATCGCTGCGACCGTTGCCTTTCTTGCTTCCGAGGGCGCAGGCTACATCACCGGGCAGAACCTCAAGGTCGATGGTGGCCTGACACGCTCCGTGTGACGTGAAAAAGCTGGGCTAACTCGCCTTTGCGCTTCTCGGCCTCATCCGGGGAAGCAATGTCGTCTTCGTCAAGCGGGCTCGACGGCCACAGCCTCAGCGACCGCCAGCTCCGCCATGGCCAATGCCGCCTCGCGGGTCCTGGCGGCGGCGATGAAGCGGCCGTTGTGGCAGAAGGTGGCGCCCTCAACGCCGCAGGCGGCTTCGAGCGCCTCGTTGGTCAGGCCGGCCCAGGCGGCCGGCAGGTCGGCGCGCAGCTCAAAACCCTCGTCGGCGCGGCGGATGCCGGTCAGGGTCCAGTCCTTGTCGCGCGGGTGGACGACGAACAGCAGGTGGTCGGCGCCGGCTTTTACGATGGCCGGGCGGAAGGGCATGCCCATCGGCAGCTCCAGCACGCGGCCCTCGCCGGTCGCAACGATCGCCTGGTGCACGACGGCTTCGGCGCGCAGTTTTGCAGCACTCCGTCCGACGCTCGCCTCGACGAAGCTGCGGGCGATCGCAAGCGCTGCGTGGAAGGCGCGCTCGTCGGCATCCGGATCGGTCTCGTCGAAAACAGGCTTCAGGGTTTCAAGCAGCGCCGGCAGCGTCAGGCTGGCAAGCGGCCCGGCGATGGAGGGGCTGAGCGCGCCGTTGTCGACCAGATCGACCGGCAGCACGAAGCTCCGGTCGAAGGAGGCGTGCACCGCCTCGACATGCGCTTCCGGGACCCCGGAGGCGACGAGGTAATCGCGGCCATAATGCTTCCAGATCAGGCCGAACGAGCTCAAAGGCTGGCCGTCCTCGCGCAGCGGCGCGCCGCGCTGGTGGTGATCGAAGATCTGCGTTTCTGCATCATAAGCGCCGCCGACATCGTAGATGATCCTGTTGGAGCCGGGCGTGATCCACTCCGGCGCGCGGCTGCGCACGATCTTCGCTTCTGGAAACAGCCGGGTCAGGATGACGCTCGACATCAGCTCGTCGGCATGGAAGCCACCGGAATGGGTGACGAGGAAATCTGGGGTCATGCCGGGATGCGCCTTGTGGTTTTCTGATGGGTGTCCGCCGCAGCGGCATTTGTGGTTGGCACCAGATAGCCTTTGAATGGCGCCATCTCAACCCATCCCAGGGTTTTTCCGGCACAGGTGGCCTACGCTCTTGGTCCGTGGCTCCATCCGCCGGCCACCGCGCGCGTCACCCTTGGCCGAGATCGAGCGACCAGGTCTGGCCCACCAGATCCTTGCCGAAGGAATGGTGCGGCGCTTCCTCGACAAGCGTGAAGCCGGCGCGCTCGTAAATGCGGCGGGCCGAAGTAAGAACGCTGTTGGTCCACAGCACCAGCGTGTCGTAGCCGACGGCGCGGGCGCGCTCGATACAGGCGGAAACCAGCGCTGCGCCGACACCGCGTCCGCGCGTATCCGGCTCCACATAGAGCAACCTGAGCTTGGCGACACCGGGCTTGTCGCTCGCCACCAGAAAGATCGAGCCGACGATCCGCCCGTCAATCTCGGCAATCCAGGCGGCCTCGCGGGCCGGATCGAAGGATCTGACGAAGTCGGCCAGGATGCCCGCAGCCAGCGCCTCATACTCCTGATTCCAGCCATATTCCTCGACATAGAGAACCGTCTGGCGGTGGATGATCCAGCCGAGATCGCCCGGCTTCAGGTCGCGCAACTGCAGCGCCCCTCCTGCCTTTTCCCCCAGGACTTCACTGACGATGCCGGTGGCCGCGATCAGCCGCTTGCGCTCGGTCGGGGCAAGGGTATCGAGCAACGCGCCGATGGCCGTGCAGGTGTTCTGCTCCAACGCGGCGAAGGTGGTGCGGCCCACAGGCGTGAGCGCGATCGGCTGCCGGCGGCCGCCTTCCGGACGCTCCGCCTTCTCCACCAGCCCACGATCGGCAAACCGCTTCAGCGTGCGGCTCAGCTGGGCGCGGTCCACTTGAAGCGTCCGCATGAGGTCGGCCGCGGTCGGCTCGTCGCGATGAGCAAGCTCGTAGAGGATGCGGGCTTCGGTGAGCGTGAACGGGCTCTGGTCGAGATGGGCGTTCAGCAGGCCCAGACGGTTGGTATAGAAGCGGTTGAAAGCGCGCAGTGCCGTCACGTCGGGGTGGTCGTTGGGGAGTGTCATCGGGGTGATCCAGCCTTAAGTTGACTCAATCAACAACGTTTTGTTGATTGAGTCAACATCGGAATGAACCAGGCACAGCTCGCCCAGAGCTTGCGAGGGCGTCAGTCCCCGAACAGACGAGGAGGTCGCGTCAGTTCCTGGCACCGAGCGCCAGCCGGCAGGCGAGCCCGGCAAAGACGCTGGCGAGCAGATATTGCGGCAGCCTCCTGAACCGGGCGGGTGCCGAAAGCCGGCTGCGGATCTGGCCGCTGAGCAGGATCACCGTGCCGTTGACGAGAAAGCCGATGCCGTTCAGCACCGTTGCCAGCACCAGCGTCTGCACGATGATCGCGCCGTTTTCCGGCCGGATGAATTGCGGAAACAACGCCAGCACGAACAGCGCCATCTTCGGATTGAGCAGGTTGGTCAAAAGCCCCTCACCCAGGATCCGCCGAAGCGACAGGCGTTTCAGCGACGAGGACGGCGAAAAGTCGATCGCGTGAGAACGAAGGGTCTTGAAGGCGAGATAGAGAAGATAGGCGCAGCCGGCCCAGCGCACGATCTCATAGGCGATCGGCACGGTGGCGATCAGCTGTGACAGCCCCAGCGCCGCGGCAAGCGCGTGGCAGTAGGTGCCAAGCGCAATGCCGGCATAGGTGAGAAACCCCGACCCCGGCCCCTGGCTGATGCTGCGCGAAGCGATCAGCAGCATATCGGGACCCGGCGTGGCGGTCAGCACCAGCGAGGCGGCGGCAAAAAGTGCAAGTGTGGAAAAATCCGGCATGACATCTTCCTTTGAGGTGGCCGGAATTTCGGTTTAGCCGGATTCGCGGGAATGGCAAGGCCGGAGCGAAAGACGGCACGAAATGCCATTTCCTCAAGGAAACGCCGGCCCGGAAGAACCACCGGATTGGCGGGCGACAGGATCGGCAAGACAGGCGCGGCAAGAACAGGCGCGGCAAGCGTTTGCGCGCAGGCGTCTGCGTTGCGGGACATGTACCGGCATTGTCACAATCGGCGTTGCCACGACCGCCTGCCCGCCCGCTTCGTTGCCGCGTGAACGAAGAACAAGCGCCAATCACCATGCCGTTTTCTGCGTTAAGCAACGCGACAAATCCAGGTTGCACGCGACGTCGTCTGAACGTAGAGCACATTGCCATAGTATAATCAGGGGTTGAAATTTTATGTCGATTTCAGTCAAGACATTGCTCGCCGCCGCGATCGTCGGCTTCTTTCTTGTGCCGGGCCTCGCCAACGCCGAAGCCTTGGCCCAGCTCGAAAAGCAGGGCTACAAGGTCAGCAAGCTCACAAAGAACAAGGCTGGTTCGCAGGGCTGGATCGCGTCGAACGGCGACAAGCGGTTTTTCTGCCGCATGAATGTCAGCATAGCCGTTGTAAGCAAGAAGGAACTGGTGGGCATCACTGCGGGCGGGCGCCTGGTTAAGATGAACCGCGCCACCTACGAAGCGACGTTGGGTGGGCCCGATCCGTCCCTGCCGCTCTGGAGCGACCTTCAGGCCGGCCGCGTCAAGGCCCCTCACGTCAAGGGCTGCACGCCCCTTCGCTGATCTGCACAGGCAGGCCTGCACCTTGGTTTAGCCGCAGGCCTGCCCTCGCGATCGGTCGCCCGCACCTTAGCGATAGTCCACCCAGATGCCGCCGGCATCGGCCGAGCGCACGCAGTTTTCCACCCAGCGCACACCTTCGAGCCCGGCGTCGACGCCGGGGAAGACGAGATCTTCCAGGCCCTCGGGCGCAAGGCCTCGTGTGCCGCTGATCGCCAGCCCGAAGCGGCGATAGAGATTGGCCCAGGCCTCGAACAGGCCTTCCGGATGGCCACCGCCGATGCGGTCGTCAATCCGGGCTTGCGGGTAGAGATAGTCCATGCCGCGCTCGAGGATGCGCACGGGCTCGCCCTGGATCTCAAAGGAGAGCTGGTTCGGCCGCTCGTCCCACCATTCGATGCTGGCCTTCGAACCGACGATGCGCACCTTCTGGCCGTGCATCGAGCCGGCATTGACGGCGCTTGACCAGATATTGGCGATGGCACCGTTGTCATATTCCATCAGGGTCACGGCGTTGTCTTCGAGCGGCGCCCGGCTCTTGACGAAACTCTGGCGCGCGCACATCAGCCGCTTGATCGTCAGGTGCGGCAGGATCACCTCGGAAAGGTAGAGCGGGTGCGTACCGACATCGCCGAGCACATAGCTCGGCCCGGCAAATTTCGGGTCGACGCGCCAGCGGGTCGATGGATTCTGCTCCTCGACAGCGGCGCTATGGAAGCCATGCGCGAACTGCAGGTTGACGATGCGGATCTCGCCGAGATCGCCATTTCTCACCATGGCGCGGGCCTGCTCGATCATCTGGTGGCCGGCATAGCCGTAGGTGACGCCGACGATACGGCCGCGCGCCTGCGACAACGCCTTCAACTCCTCGGCCTCGGCCACCGTAAAGCAGAGCGGTTTTTCGCAGATCACATGCAGGTCATGCTCCAGCGCCGCCTTGCAGATGGCAAAATGGGTGTTGTTGGGCGTGGCGATCGACACCGCCTCGATACCGTCGGGCCTCTCGGCCTCGGCGGCAAACATCGACACGTAATCCGGATAGCTGCGCACCGGATCGAGCCCGAGATCGACGCCGAAGGCGCGACCGCGCGCCGCATCGATATCGAAGGCGCCAGCG
Organism: Ensifer sp. GW821-FHT05G01; assembly: GCF_059419585.1. Classification (NCBI taxonomy): domain Bacteria; kingdom Pseudomonadati; phylum Pseudomonadota; class Alphaproteobacteria; order Hyphomicrobiales; family Rhizobiaceae; genus Ensifer; species Ensifer sp. GW821-FHT05G01. The sequence goes on from NZ_JBWKSC010000004.1 coordinate 112,694, forward strand.
ACCAGCTCGAAGGTGTTGTCCCTAAGCGCCGCGGAGCGGTGGATCGAGCCGATCTGGCTGCCGCGCCCGCCACCCACCATCGCCCAGCGGATCGGCCTGTTCTTCGCTTCCGTCATGGTCAAGTATCCTGTCTATGACGCATGGCGTGCCTGATGGCACCGACATGCATGAAATCAAAAGTTTGAACGGCTCTGTGCGTACTGACTACAAATCAGAAGCCGACTGAAGCGAGGTAGTCGCGGCTCTCCCGGACATCCGCCAGGCTGCCCGCGACGCTTCTCGGGTCGCGCTCCTGCTCGACCGTGATGAAGCCGTGGTAGCCGATGTCGGCAAGCGTCTGCCTGATGGCGGGATAGTCGATCACCCCGCGACCGATCGGGCACATGACACCTTGACCGCAGGCCTCGAAGAAGCGGATCCTTTCCCCCATCACCCGGTCGAACACCGCCTGGTCGATATCCTTGAAGTGGACGTAGTCGAGCCGGTCGGCATAACGCCTCAGCGTCTCCACCGGGTCCATGCCGGCGTAGAAAGTGTGGCCGGTGTCGAGGCAGAGGCCGGCGGTCTCCTGCGGCACGTCGCGGGCGATGCGCTCGATCTCGTCGGAAAATTCGATATAGCCGCCGGCATGGGGATGGATCACCGCCCGCACGCCATAGGCGTCGGCTCGCTCGGCGATCGCCTTGATATTGGCGACCATCCCAGCCCAGGCCTCGTCCGAAAGTCGTGGCGCCCGCTCGAAATGCCCAGCCGCATAGTCCCGCTCGTCGTGCCCCCAGTCCATGACGGTTAGATAGGGCGTCGCAAACCGCTGGCCGGCCACCTGCGGCGGCTGAGGCAGCCTTGTGATGACGGCGCAGATCTCGTCCGTCTGACGCAGCAGGCTGTCGCGGTTGTCGGGCGAAACCAGATCGTCGAAGATCGTGCCGGCGACGATGAAGAGGTTACGCTCGGCAAGGGCTGCCGCAACCAGCCGGTCGTCGAGCGGCACATAACCGTAAGGTCCGAGTTCCAGCCCGCCATAGCCGGCAGCGGCCGCCTCGTCGAACACGCGGCGCCAGGCCGGCAGGTCGGGATTGTTGACGTCGTCCACGCCCCAGCAGCAGGGGGCGGTCGTGATCGTGATGCTCACGGCTTCATTCCTTGATCGAAAGGGTGTCGGCAGGCCGCGGCTCAGCCGCGCGGCCAGTATTTGTCGACGTATTTCTGGATCTCGGCACGCATGAAGCGGCCGGACTGGTCGGCCCTCTCCTCCCAACCGAAGACGCAGGCCGTGACGATTCCGTCGAAGCCGACCGCGGCGAGCGAGGAGAAGAACACGTCCCAGTCGATCTCGCCCTGGTACATGTCCATGTGCTGGTGGATCGTCACCTTGGCGCCCGGCGGATTGACGATGTAGCGCAGGCCCGAGGAGGCCTTGTGATTGTAGGTATCGGCGACATGGACGTGGTTGATCAAAGGCCCGGCGTCGCGGATCATCCTCGCCATGTCATCGCCGAAATAGAAGGTATGTGGCGCGCAATAGAGGAATTTGACGTTGTCGGAGCCGATGGTCTTCAGCATGTCGATCGCCGGATGCAGCGTCTCGCACCAGTCTTCCGGATGCGGCTCCATGTTGAGCGTCACGCCCTCCTTTTCGAATACCGGCACCAGTTCCTCGATCGACCGCCACCATGCGGCCTCGCTGTGCTCGTGGCTGTGCATGCCGCCGCAGCAGCTGGAGCGGTGGCCGCGATCGGGCGATGGCCCGCGCCCGAACTCCGAATTCATCGTGTCGCAATCCATCTCGACGGCAATGCGGATTGCTTCCTTCCAGTAGCGCACCGCCGCCTGGCGCTCGTCCTCGTGCGGGCTTGCCCAGCGATACATCGGCAGGAGCGATGCGAGCTTGACGCCATGGTCGGCCAGCGCCTTCTTGAACTCGGCGATGCGCGCCTTGTGCGCCCGCGGCCGCACCCACCAGGGCAGGAAGTCGTCGCGCGGCGACAGCTCGATATGGTCGTAGCCGAGGTCGGCCGCCTTGCGGCAAAGCTGATCCAGCGGCAGGTGGCGATGCATATGCGGGTCGAGTGCGATTTTCATGGTGCTCCTCCGTCATCCCTTGGCCATGAGCGCAGCGGGATGCTCCTTCGCGGGATCGTTTCGAACTTCGGTGTGTCCTCCCGAACTGCCAATAGGATAGCCCTGCCCCACGGCCCGGTTCCAATGCTTCGATGATCAAATTTGATCATTGACCGCACGGGCCGCGAATGCTGATCTCAATTTGCGGATCCGGAGGTGACGGTGGCGAAGAAGACGTTGAAGGATGTGGCCAGCGAAGCCGGCGTCGGCACGGCCACGGTCGAGCGCGTGCTCAACGGCCGCGGCGGCGTGCGGCCGGAAACGGTGGAGAAGGTCCTCGTTGCCGCCAGAAGGCTCGGCTATGGCCGCGCCCTGCCGGAGGCCCATCGCGGCGTCGTTCGCATCGAGGTCATTCTCGTTCGCCCGGAAACCAGCTTCTATTCGCGCATGAACGAGGCCTTCGAGCGCATCGCGGCATCACTCGACCACGATATCGCCGTCCACCGCACCTTTGCCCGCGAAAACGACCCGGTCGATTTTGCCCGCATCATTGCCAATCCGAAGCTGCGGCGCTCGGCGCTGATCGTCGTGGCGCCGGATCACCCCGACGTGGTGGAGAGCGTCAGGAAGGCCGCAAGCCGCGGCATTCCCGTCGTCCAGATCATGACCCGTCCCGCCCCGGAACTGCCCTATGTCGGCATCGACAACTATGCCGCCGGCCGCACCGCCGCCCATTACATGTCGCAGATGCTGTCGGCACGCGCCGGCACCCTCGTAGCGCTTTGCCACAGCGGTGCCTACGAGAACCACAAGGAGCGCATTCGCGGCTTTTCCACCTATCTCGCCGAACGGGGCAGCCCCGCGCACCGTTTCGCCGAAGTGATGTTCGACCGCGACGACGAACATGATGCGATGGAGCTTCTGGGCAAGGCGATTGCCCGCGACCCCGATATCGTCGGCGTCTACAGCGCCGGCGGCGACAACAAGGGCGTCGCCCGGATATTGAACGGCAGGGCCAGGGACGCAATCTTCTGGGTCGGTCATGAACTGACCGACCCGACGCGGCGCTACCTGCGACAAGGGCTGATGGCAATCGTGCTCGACCAGGCGCCGGAGATCCAGGCCCGGCGCTCGATCGACCTCACCTTGAAAAGTCTCGGTCTCATGGAGGTCGAGGTCAGCACCGAACCCGTGCGCTTCCTGACCGTGACCTCGGAAAATCTTTGATCAAAGGCCCGCCTGCGGCCAGTATTCGCATCGAAAACAGTGCCATTTCCCATCCACAGCACGCGCTCGGCGCACTTTTTTCGGAGGGGCGGCTGCCTCGCCCAAGGCCCTGTATCGTAAGGTTTCCAAACGATTTTTTCACGAGCGACCGCGGTCCCGCCGGCCGGTGATACCGCTCTATCCACTCAAAAATGCCTTGGCCAGGTTGCCTTGACGGTCGCCCTGGCTATATTAGCGATGCCTGAACGCCACTCATTATTCGAGTCGCACGATATTTTCGGGCCCCCTTCACCCGACAAAACTCCTTGTCGGTGGACGAACGAAGGAGACACTTCATGTCCTTTAAGAAAAATCTGAATAAAGCTACCGACGCCACCGTATCCCGCGTCAGCATCGGAGCCGCCGTAAAGCGTTCGCGTGAATCCCACGGCTACACTGTCGATGAAATGTCGGTCACCACAGGCCTGACGGAAACCGAAATTTCCAAGGTCGAACTCGGCGCAGATACCGATCCCGTCAAGCTGCAGCGCATCGCCGCTGCCTTGCAAGTACCGCCTACCACCTTCACCGCCATGCGATAGCGGCGGTGCCGGGCATCATGCCCAAGCCGGGCGCATTGCCCACCCCGATTGCGGACTGGACGTTCCATTCTCTTGCAGCAAGGCGGAAATGCCGCTGCTTCAAGCCGAGAATCTGAACTGAAATCTGGCCGTCACGGCCATTGGCTCAAAAGGGAAAGCCGGGGTTTTGCCCCGGCTTCCTTCGTTTTCACAGGGCGCGACCGCTCCGCCCGCCGCGATAGATATACCCTGATCTTCGCCGCCCTATACAGGACCGCCTCGACGGTGACGTCGACCAGCGCCTTCTTCAGCGCTCGCTTAGGAAAACAAAGCCGAAGCGGGGTACGGCAATGCAAGCGGCGGCATCTCGTCGCGCGCAAAAAATCGCAGCGACCGCGTCTCTTCGTCCGTCCACGCTCCTCCGTATTCGACGACCCGGCATGCGAACAACGTGACGACATACTCGACCCGATCGCCATTCGGGTAGGTATAGCGAAAGTCCCGCCCGCCGAAGACGCCGAGAATGGCGGCAGGGGTGACCGCAAGGCCGGTTTCCTCCATCACCTCCCGAATGATGGCCTCCTGCGGCGTCTCCCCCGGCTCGATCGCGCCGGCCGGCAGGCTCCATCCCTCGCCCGACGCTTTCTCCTGCAGAAGCAGCTTGCCCGCATCGTCGTGGACGACGGCCGCGACGGAGGGCAGCAGGAGCAGGCGGTCTCCGATCAGGCCGCGCAATTCCGTCAGATACGATCTCAGCCAGGCTCTCCCTCGGCGCGCAAGCCTCAGTTGAATACCGGAAAGAGTGACGCCCATGAGGCGCTGGCGGCTGCCGGCGGATGTTTCCGCGATGGGCCGACAAAACGCCTCTCGCCGCATAACTCCCTACCAAAAACAGAAAAGCCGGGGTTTCCACCCCGGCTTTCCTCATTCAACTGTTGGCTAAGGCTTAGTTCTTCGCCTTGTCGACCAGCTTGTTCTTGCCGATCCACGGCATCATGCCGCGCAGCTTCGCACCGACTTCTTCGATCTGGTGGTTGTCGTTGACGCGGCGGATGCCCTTGAAGCGGGCTGCACCCGACTTGTATTCCTGCATCCATTCCGAGGTGAACTTGCCGGTCTGGATGTCGGTGAGGACGCGCTTCATTTCAGCCTTGGTTTCAGCCGTGATGATGCGCGGGCCGGTGACGTATTCGCCCCACTCTGCCGTGTTGGAGATCGAGTAGTTCATGTTGGCGATGCCGCCTTCATAGATCAGGTCGACGATCAGCTTCACTTCGTGCAGGCACTCGAAGTAGGCCATTTCAGGCGCGTAGCCGCCTTCGACCAGCGTTTCGAAGCCGGCGCGGATGAGCTCGACGAGACCGCCGCACAGAACTGCCTGTTCGCCGAAGAGGTCGGTTTCGCACTCTTCCTTGAAGTTGGTTTCGATGATGCCCGAACGGCCGCCGCCGACGCCGCAGGCGTAGGAGAGCGCGAGGTCAAGGGCGTTGCCCGAAGCGTCCTGGTGAACGGCAACGAGGCAGGGAACGCCGCCGCCCTTCTGGTATTCGCCGCGAACCGTGTGGCCCGGGCCCTTCGGCGCGATCATGACGACGTCGAGCGTCGCCTTCGGCTCGATCAGGCCGAAGTGAACGTTGAGGCCGTGGGCGAATGCGATGGCAGCGCCGTCGCGGATGTTGCCGGCGATGTCGGCCTTGTAGATTTCGGCCTGCAGTTCGTCAGGCGTCGCCATCATGATCAGGTCTGCCCACTTGGCAGCTTCAGCGACCGTGAGAACCTGGAGGCCATCTGCCTCGACCTTGGCAGCGGTTGCCGAACCCGGCTTCAGAGCGACGCGGATTTCCTTGGCGCCGGAATCCTTCAGGTTCAGCGCGTGCGCGCGGCCCTGGCTGCCGTAGCCGACGATGGCGACCTTCTTGGACTTGATGAGGTTGATGTCGGCATCACGATCGTAATAGACGCGCATTTTGGTGGTCCTTCCCGTTAGTTGTCTGTTGTTTCCGCTGCGTAACATCTGAACCGATCGATCCAGACATCACCCAGCAATTCCGTGTTCTGCAGAAACTGTAGCGCTTGCCAGCGCACAGTCTTGCAATTCCAGTTCTGCAGCGGCCTTTGCGTCTCTTCGACACCCGGCGCTGCTGGCAGAGATCTCCCCCGCCGTTAGACCTTCTTGCCGTAAAGCGTGAGGAAGGCGCTGACCGCCTGCTCCGCCTTGCGGCTGAAACCTTTTTTCATCTCGCCGGCCTCTTCGCCCAGCAGCATCTTCAGGTGCCAGTCGGAAACGACCAGCCCGTAAAGCGCGCCATAGGCCTCGTCGGCATCGTCGAAGGCCAGAAGCCCCGCCTTGCGGCCGGCCTCAAGCAGAGCGGCTGCCCGCCGTCCGATCTGCCGGCGGCCCCTCTCCTGCAGCATGTGGCCGAGCTTGGAGCCTTCGCGGCTTGCCTGGCCGATCGCCAGCCGGTTCAAGGCCAGCGACACGTCGCCGGAGAGAACTTCCAGCAGATCCTTGGCAAACACCACCAGGTGCCGGCTGAGACTCTCCGCGTCGAGCGCACTTGCGGCAACGTCCTGCGTGCGAACCTTGCTCGCCTGGAAGCCGATCATCGCCGACAAGAGCCCGTCGCGATCGCCGAACCACTTGTAGAGGCTTTCCTTCGAACAGTTGGCCGCCCGGGCGACGCCTGCTGTCGTCAGCGCCTTCTCGCCGCCGTCGACCAGCAGACGCAACGCCTCTTCAAGAACAACGCCCTGACGCTCGGTCAGGCCGTTCCCGGCATTCGCCTCTCTTGTCGCAGCAACGCTTTGCACCTGGCTCCACCCAATTCAGTACCGTACGGTACGGTTCGCATTCTTCTAGTGAAGCGCGCGGAAGGCGTCAAGACGATTTTGTCGGCGGCGTGAAATTTCGGTGGCGGCGGCGGAAGCCGGTCCTGGGCCGCGGCTGCAAGCCGGACGGGGTCAATGCACCCGTCGGCATCGGAAAGCATCCCGCCCATCCATTATGCGCGTCTCCGCCGTTCTCTGCTCCAAAGACGCTCCTTCCGGAACGAAAGGGATGCGGTAGCTGTAGCGCATCGCCATCAGCCGGCGATGGCCAAACCTCCGTATCGGCCGGTTTCCTTCTCGATCTCGCCGACCAGGCTGTCCAGCGCCGGGTTTCTCGATTTCCTTACACGGCGGACGACATAGGCGAGCGATGGCGGCCGAGGCAGCCGGTCAGTGACGACGTGCATCTCGCCACGGATATGCCGGTCACTCACCAACGCCACGCCCATGGCTGCATTGACGGCCGAGACGATCCCGGCGGCACTCGAGCACTCGAAGACGGTTTCGAGAACCGCATCGTCCTGGCCGATGTCGAGTGCCCACTGGCGGTAGAAGCACTCATCGTCGAACGACAGAAACGGGATCGGGCCGTCCTGCGGGAGCGCCAGATCCGGATGCTTCACCCAATGAAGCTCCTCACGGTACAGCACGACGTCGGCGGGACGCACCTCATGGCTGAAGACCTGGACGATGGCGGCATCGAGTTCGCCGCGTTCGAGCATGGCGCGCAGGACGAGGCTCATGCGCACCTTGGTGCGAACCGAGACATTGGGATGCAGGCGCCGAAACCGCCCCAGGATGCGGGCAAGGTCGGTACACGCCGTATCTTCGGTAAGACCGAGGGCAAGCCTGCCCGCCAGCGGGGTCTTCGAGAGGCTGAGTAGAGCCTCGTCGTGCAACCCGAGGATACGGCTGGCATAGTCGAGCAGGTCTTCCCCCGCAGCGGTGAACATCGGAGCCTCCGGCTTCCGGCTCAGCAGATCGCAGTCAAGGCTGACTTCCAGCCTCCTGATCTTGTGGCTTACGGCAGACTGCGAGAGGCCCAGCGCAGTGGCCGCGCGGGTAATGCCACCATGGTGGCGGATTGCGCAGAGCGCCCGCAATGCGTCGATCTCGAGGCGGCGACTGTTGAGTTCGGTCATGGCCATCTCCGTTCCAATCTCTTCCGAAATGGACTTATCACGAACGACGCCCGTCATGACACAGATTTGCGCGATGTCATGCATCCATCGAAATTTGTCATGTGCGCGCTTGGCACTATCCGCCTATTGGTTGCTCATATTCCCACAGCCAGAGACCTCGATGACCGACATTGCGCTTCCTTCCGCCAACGCGAGCCGCCATCCGCTGCTCTGGCCTTTGCTCGCCACCCTCCTGATCATCGGGTGGAGTTCAGGCTTTGTCGGCATCCGCTATGCAAACCAGGAGGCTGGTGTCATGCTCCTCCTCTTCTGGCGCACGCTGCTGTCGGGACTGATCCTTCTGCCTTTCGCGTTGGCCATCGGGCCGCGCCTGTCCATGCGCGCGATCAGGGATCAGGCCCTGTTCGGCATCATGGCCGTGTTCCTCTATCTCGGGGGCTTCGCGCTGGCCATCGAACAGAAAGTGCCGACAGGCCTGGTCGCGCTCATCGCCGACCTCTTGCCGCTGGCGATCGCTGCCCTTTCGCAGCCCGTCCTCGGCGAGCGCCTGACCCGACGGCAATGGCTGGGCACCGCGATTGCCGTCGTCGGCGTCTTGATCGTGTCCTTCGACAGCCTCAGTTTCGGCACGGCCCCGGTCTGGGCCTACGGGCTGACGGTCGGTTCGATGCTGATCTTCGCCGTCGCCTCGGTCCTGCACAGGCGACGCAAGACGCAAGCCATGCCTGTCCACCAGAGCCTGTGCATCCATACACTGACGGGTTCGGTTCTCTTCGGCCTGTGCGCATTGACGCAGGGCAGCCTAGCGCCACCGATGACCCGTGATTTCGCAATCGGGATGATCTGGCTGGTGCTGATCGCAACGTTCCTGGCCTATGCCGTCTACTACACCAGCCTGCGGCTGTTCCCCGTGGCCAAGGTCAGTGCCGCGATCTACCTCAGTCCACCCGTGACGATGCTGTGGGCCTGGATGCTGTTTTCAGAACCGCTGACAGGCGCGATGTTCGCGGGGCTCGCAGTGACGCTGGTTGGCGTTTGGATGACCTCGCGCGGCTGAGAGCCGGCATGCTCTCGGCCGGAAGAACGACGAGGGCAGGCTTTTCGCAATCATCTGCCCTTGAGTGGAGATGACAGCCGCGCCGGATCTCACTGCCTGAGTGGCAATCTCGTGAGGCTCACCGTGTGCAGACACCGCCTCGGGCGCTGGTGCGCCTTTGGACCGGAACGACGCTACCAGGCACACCACGCATCATGGCCGAGCTTCATGGCAGATCAGCCATGAAGCTCGGAAATTTATAATAAAGACAATCACCTAAAGCGAGATAGGCGATACCTGAATCGCCTATCTCTTGGCGGGATAACTCAATCTCGAACGTATCTTCATCCCCCGATCCGTAGAGGACCGCCATGACGGCCAGTTCCCTTACTGGCCCGGGTAGAAACACTCCCCCATACAACGTCGCCTCCTTGGCAGAGAACTCACCTTTGATGACCTTCTTGATATCCAAAACTGTCCTGGTCATTCTCGTCGGCATTCCGTCGCTCACCAACAAACCGGACTCGCTGATTGAAAACGATTTCGCGCGAGCCTCGACCACAATCTGCGCTCGAGCGAGAAGCTCTTTCTCGCTAGGGCATGGCTGCATTCCCGCGGCTGGGCGCAAACAAGCAACGAGCGAAAGGAGGACAGACAATGCGGCCCTTTTCAACGCCGGGGACATCACTCGCTTCTCTATCATGTTGCAGTTTGGTCGTGGGAGCGTGTCGTTGATTGGTGCCATTTTTGCGGGTCTCGTTGGGCCGGGTCAGCCTAGCTGTTACATATACGGGAACGTGCCGCAAATGGAGCCACACCGCAAGGTGGTGGACTGCACACAGATCGGCCTTGCGTCGTCAGCACCACTGACGGCATTTTCTACCCAATGCGGCATTCATGGAACCCAGGGCCCAGCGTTTGACTCCTCATCCGCCTGCCCCCATCTGCTCTCCGCAAACAAGGAGCGCAACGACTGCGGCAGGCTCTTCTTCAGCTCGCGGCGAACTGGGCGAGCCGATGGCCACGTCCCCTCTCCCCGCATGCGGGGAGAGGGCTAGGGTGAGGGGCAAATCTCGCAAGGCTTTCCGATAGCACGATCCGCCTCAGGCGTCGGCGCGCCGTTGGCTGGGATTGACCCTGATCGGCACCTTAATGACGGTCACGGGGCTGAAGGGGTAACACCGAAGAGCTCCCGACTGCGGGGAAGCCTCCGCCCCTCCGCAGCCAAAAACATTACAATAATATAATGATCTCAATGCTTCCCTGCCCGGCTGTTTGTGCCTATTTGCTGCTAGGATGAAGCGCGCCTGTAACTTTGGCGCTGGCAAGGCCGGGTACGGGAATGAACAAGACAGGCAAGACGGCACGCACGGAAACGACCCTACGCGAGGACGTGACGCCCAACGTCACCTTCATTCCGGGCGCCGCCCCCATCAGGCGCAAGCGCCGCTCGCGCACCTGGTTCTGGGTTCCCGTTGTGCTCGCGGTCGTCGGTGCCGGCTATTACGGCTGGACGCGCTATGCGACGACCCCGACCACCACTGCCATGGTCACAGAGGTCGTCGCGCGCGGCGATATCGAAAACAGCGTGACAGCCGTCGGCACGCTCGATGCGATCAAGTCGGTCGATGCCGGCGCCCAGGTCTCCGGGCAGTTGAAGGCCCTGCATGTCGACATCGGCGACAAGGTCGAGCCGAACAAGCTCGTCGCCGAAATCGACCCCGCCACCATCGAAAACCGCATCGAGATCGACCAGGCCGAGCTTGCCAATCTGCAGGCGCAGCTGATCTCGAAGAAGGCTCAGCTCGTCTTGAAGCAGGCCAATATCGACCGCCAGCGCAACCTGGTGGTTGCTAAAAGCATCGCCCAGTCGACGCTCGACCAGGCGATCGCCGATCTTGCCGCGGCCGAAGCCGACGTCAACGCCATCGAAGCGCAGATCCGCAAGCAGCAGGCGACGCTTGCCGGCGACAAGGTCGATCTCGGCTACACCAAGATCTTTGCCCCCATGGGCGGCACCATCGTCGCCAACCCGGCCAAGGAAGGCCAGACGCTCAACGCCAACCAGACGACGCCGACCATCGTCACCATCGCCGATCTCTCCACCATGACCGTCAAGGCCCAGGTATCGGAGGCCGACGTCGGCAAGCTCAAGGTCGGCATGGACGCCTACTTCACCCTGCTTGGCCAACCGGGCAAGCGCTTCGAGGGCAAGCTGCGCCAGATCCAGCCGATGCCGGACACGGCAAACAACGTCGTGCTCTATTACGCCCTCTTCGACGTGCCCAATCCTGAAGGCGAGCTGATGATGTCGATGAGCGCCCAGGTGTTCTTCGTCCAGTCCGCGGCCAAGGACGTGCTGGTGGTGCCGAGTGCGGCATTGCGGATGAGCGGTGAAAAAGGCACGGGCCAAGCTGGCGGAAAACGTGGCGGCAACGCAGGCGCTGCCGGCGGCAAGGCCGGCGCTTCCGGCGGTAGCGCCGAGGTGACTGTCGTCACCGCCTCCGGCGCGCTCGAAACCCGCGCCGTCGAGGTCGGCATCCGCAACCGCGTCAATGCCGAGATCAAAAGCGGCTTGAACGAAGGCGATACCGTCGTCGTCGCTACCGGCTCCGACACCCCGGCTGCAGGCAACCGCGGCGGCCAGCGCGGCATGCGCATGCCGCCGATGTTCTAAAGGCCAATTCAAGAGTTCGCCATGACCCCGCTCCTCTCGCTCCGGCACGTCAGCAAGACCTATTTCAACGGCGATCTCGCCGTCGAGGTGCTGCATGGCGTCTCGCTCGACATCGAGGCCGGCGAATTCGTCGCGATCATCGGCCAGTCCGGCTCGGGCAAGTCGACGCTGATGAACATCCTCGGCTGCCTCGACCAGCCGACGGAGGGCGATTATCTCATCGACGGCGAACGGGTGTCGGGCTTCGACACCGACGAGCTGGCGGCGCTTAGGCGCCGCACCTTCGGCTTCGTCTTCCAGAGCTACAATCTCATTCCGACCGCGAGTGCCCAGGAAAACGTCGAGGTGCCCGCCGTCTATGCCGGCATGTCGGCGCGCGACCGCCACGACCGCGCCGAAGCGCTTCTGCACCAGCTGAAGCTCGGCGAACGGCTCGACCATCGCCCCAACCAGCTTTCAGGCGGCCAGCAGCAGCGCGTGTCGATCGCTCGCGCCCTGATGAACGGCGGCCGCGTGGTGCTGGCCGACGAGCCGACCGGCGCGCTCGACAGCCAGAGCGGCTCCGACGTCATGGCGCTGCTGCGCGACATGAACGACAAGGGCCACACGGTCATCGTCATCACGCACTCGCGCGAGGTCGCCGAACAGGCAGATCGCCTCATCGAGATCCATGACGGCCGCATCGTCGCCGACCGCACCAAGAAGGGCCGCGCCAACCCCGAGGCCGCGCGGGCGCTGAGCCAGACGGCGAGCGAAGGCTCGGCGGCGATCGCCGATGTCACCGAGGCCGTCAAGATGGCGTTTCGGGCGCTGCGCGCCAATCTCTTCCGCACCGTCCTGACGTTGCTCGGCATCGTTATCGGCGTCGGCTCGGTGGTCGCCATGCTGGCGATCGGCACCGGGGCGCAGGATTCCGTGCTCAACCGCATTTCCTCCATGGGCTCGGACCTGCTTGTGGTCAGGCCGAGCATGGCGAATTTCCGCGGCAGCGCGGGGGGAAGCAACGTCACCCTTGTGCCGGCCGATGCCGACGCCATTCTCGAAGTGCCGAACGTCGCCTTCGCCGTGCCCGAGCTGACCAGCAACGTCACCGTGCGGCGTGGCAATGTCGACTACCAAACCAGCGCCAACGGCACGGTGCCGCAGTTCACCACCGCCAAATCCTGGAAGATGCAGCAGGGCGAATTCCTCACCCAGGACGACATGGACAGTTATGCGCCGGTCGCGGTCCTTGGCCAGACGGTGGTCAAGACACTGTTTCCTGATGGAGACAGCCCGCTCGGGCAATATGTGCTGGTCAACAAGATCCCCTTCCAGGTCATCGGCGTGATGGCGGAAATGGGTGCCACCTCCTTCGGCAACGACCAGGACGACGTCGTGCTCGTGCCGCTGACGACCGGCAGCATGCGCCTCTTCGGCCAGCGCAACGTGCGCACAATCACCGTACAGGTGAAAGACGCCGCCGCGATCGACATCACGCAGCAGACCATCCAGGCCCTGCTCGACCAGCGCCATAAGCGTCAGGACACCCAGATCACCAACATGTCGTCGGTGCGAGAGGCCTTCACCGAAACCTCCAACACGATGAAACTGTTCCTCGGCTCGGTCGCCGCCATCTCGCTCTTGGTCGGCGGCATCGGCGTGATGAACATCATGCTCGTTTCGGTCAGCGAGCGCACCCGCGAGATCGGCGTGCGCATGGCAACCGGCGCGCGCCAGCGCGACATCCTCTTGCAGTTCATCATCGAGGCGCTGGTGGTCTCGGCGATCGGCGGCACGCTCGGCGTCCTGCTCGGCCTCGGCGTCGGCGCGCTCGCAGGCCAGTTCGGCATGCCCGTCGCCTTCACGCTCGGCCCGGTGGCGCTCGCCTTTGCCTGCGCCTTCCTGACCGGCCTCGTCTTCGGCTTCCTTCCCGCCCGCAACGCCTCGCGCCTGCAGCCGGCGGTGGCGCTCAGTGCCGATTGAGGGACTTGCTTACGCCAGCCAGTGGACAAAGCGCACGACGCCACCGAAAGTGGCGTTTTGCAGCCTGTGGGTGTGATTCGCGATGTGGAAGATCTTTGCAGTTCTCTATAGCCTGGCCTTTGCTTTCGGCCTGGTCTTTATCGGCTATCTGATGGCGATCGGCGCTTTGGTCGGCCTGACGTCCCTCGGCTGGATCGTGATTTCCACGAGCATGGTCATGGCGCTCGGCACGGCAACTGGCCTCGTTGCCTACGCCTTCAACCTGAACGTCCCTCCACTCGCACTCTGGCGGCCCTTCAGCTGGCTTGCCGGGGTCTGGGCGCTCTTTGCGTCCTACACCAGCTTTACGAAGTTCCTGTCCGTGGCCGCGGGTTCATCCGGCAACGATCTCATTACCAATGTTCTCTGGCTGTGCCTTGCTCTTGCCATCCATGGCTTCAGCTGGCTCGGCGTCTGGCGCTATGGCCGCCGTGTGTCGGCGGCCGCCTAATATGGTCGTGCACCGCTACCCCGCGTAGGCGAAGTAGACTTTGCCGCGAGCGGGATCGACGATCGTGACGCTGCCGCCCCCTCCGTAGGAATAAAACGATCCACCGGACTGGATCGCCTTGTTGGCCTCGTCTGTCCGCCCTTTTTCAATCGGGATCGAAAAGCCGTATTTTTCCAGGTATTCCTCCAGGTTCGGCGGATGGCGCGCAGGAAGCTCCACTTCCATCATCTCCGGCCTGTCGTCATAACGATGCCAGAGGCTTACAGCTTTATCGTTGCTGCCGTCGTCGACGGGTGTCGCACGCCACGTTCCTTCTGCACCCGAGAGCACCTCGCCGAGCCGGCTTCCCTGTCCTCGTGCCCAGGATGCGCTCTTGTCCGTCAGCCGATAGACAACGAAACCGGTTTCATTGTCGCCGGGCATGAAACCCACACCGAACAATTCCTCCAGGCGATATTCGATCTCCGCGACTTCGAGTGGCTCAGGGACGCGCCCGAGCAAATGGTTTCGCTCCCCAACCTTGTTGGCAACAAACGGCAATGCGATCGCCGCCAGTCCAACCGCGACAATGAGACCGCGCCGAATGATCTGGTCAGGCCGCGTCCGCCGCCAGAGGTAGCGCAACCCGCGAAAGACAAGGACAATGACGGTTATGGCCAGCAAAAAGGGAATGGCGAGCGCCACCAACATGATAACTGTAAAAATCATAGGCACTCACAGGACATCGAGGTCGTCATCGGAATTGCGCAACACCGCGGCAGCTTGAACACGCTGCGATTGTTCAAGACCGTCAATGGCTTTCTTGTGGTGTCCGCTACATGACGCCGGACTGCATGGCAACTTTACCGGCACAAGCGCACGAACCTACAATCCTGCTCACACCATCTCGCCCATCGCGGACCGAACTTGACCACGGCTCCCCTCTTGATCGACAAAGCTCACTGCACAGCGCGACGGTGAATTGGCGCAAATCGGACGGCACAGCGACGCAAGAGGCCAAGTTGCTCAACCTCATCCTCTACAGCGATCAGATTTTCCCCGACTGCTCTGCAATCGATCGCAGACTTGTCGAATTGCTGAAGGCGCAAGGAACCGGAAATCGGCTTGCCTATGTGGCATCCGGCCCGGAGCCGGATCGCTACTTCTTCACGAACGCTCAGTCGTATTATGACCGGTCCGACCTTGATCTGCCGCTGTTCTTCGATCTCGACGAACCGCACGCCGAGGAGGAGATCGCCGCACTCTTCGCCTGTGACGCCATTCATCTTGCGGGTGGACATACCGGCGAATTTCTCGAGCGGCTGAAGCGAGGCGGCATGCTCGAGCGGCTCCGCAATTGGGCCCTCGCCGGCGGCATCCTGGTCGGCGTCAGCGCCGGCGCCATTCTCATGGCCCCGACGATCGCAACGGACGCCCTGTTTGTCGGACGAAAACCGGAGGACATCACCGATGGCGACGCGCTTGATCTCGTGCAGTTCGAGTTCTTCCCGCATCTGAGCGACGACGCCGCCTACCTGCCCGCACTCCTGCGCTACAGCATGCATACGGCACGGCCGATCGTCGCCTGTAACGACAGCGACGGCATCGTCGTGACGGGCGGGCGCGTGGAATGCGTGGGAAATCCGCTGTGGATCTACGGCGGCGCCGTGCTTGCCGCCGGCGAGATCGAGCTCGACGGCTTGTCGGTAGCGCACGGTCTCTGAGGGCGCAGCGTTTGCGTCGCCGACCGGTCGACGAGGTGATCTCCGATGCTTTGCCGCCTACATCGCCCCCGCCCGTGCCGCCTCCGCATGCCGTACCGTAACCGCAACCGGCCGCGAGGAGACCGGCGCGCGCTCTGAGCGCCTTCCGTGCCGCGCCTCGGCAGGCGTGATGCCAAGGTCATCAAGACGTTCCGCGTCCAGTTCACGCAACTGCTGCAACTGCCAGTACCGCGAGCGCGGCGAAGCGGCGAGGTAGAGCCCAAGTTCCCGGATCATGTCGAACACCCGTGTTCTGTTGCCAATCATGACCGCAGTCTGCGCCTCGACATTCCATAAAAGAAGATTAGCATTCATATCCAACTCATAAGAGAAACTTTGATATGAGCGCCCTCAACCTCGACTATCTCAAAACCTTCGCGCTGGTCGCCGAGCTCGGCAGTTTTTCTGCCGCCGCAGAGCGCCTGGGGCTGACCCAGCCGGCGATCAGCCTGCAGGTACGGGCGCTGGAAAGACAACTCGGCGTGCGCCTGGTCGAGCGCGTCGGCCGCACGGCGAGACCAAGTGCGGCGGGCGAGGAATTGCTGGCGCATGCCGGTCGCATCGAAGCGGCGACGAGCCAGGCCGTCGAAGCGGTGGCGCGCCATGCCAAGGGCGTTCTCGGCCGCGTGCGGCTCGGCACCGGCGCCACCCCTTGCGCCTTCCTGCTGCCGCCCCTTCTCGCCGATCTCAAGCGCCGCTTTCCCGACCTCGATATCACCGTGACGACGGGCAACAGCGCCGACATCGTCAGGGCCGTCGATGACAACCTGCTCGACATCGGGCTGGTCAGCCTGCCGGTCGCCGGCCGCATCTTCGAGATCACGCCGCTGTTCGACGAACGCTTCGTCGCCATCGCCCCGGCGGAAACCGCCCTGCCCGACACCGTTACACCCGAGACCCTGGCGCAGCGACCGCTGATCCTTTACGAGCCAGGTGCCAATACGCGCCGGATCACCGATGAATGGCTTGCTTCCGGCGGCACAACGGTCAAACCGGTCATGGCGCTCGGCAGTGTCGATGCGATCAAGGAAATGGTCGCCGTTGGCCTCGGCGCGGCACTCGTTCCGGAAATCGCGCTCCGCGCCACCGATCGGGAGCGGCTGGTCGTACGCCCGCTGTCACCGCCACTCTTGCGCCGCTTCGCCCTCGTGCTTCGCCGCGACAAACGCCTTGATCGGGCGCTTCGGGAAACACTGGCGGCGCTGAAGACGTTGCTGGCGCTGGAACCGCAGCTCAGCCGATAGGCCGAAAGATTGCGACCCCGGGACCGCCGCGCCATCCCGCCCTTTCAAATCATGCGTACGCGTCCAGCTGCCGCAAAAGTTTGAAGCCCACATAGTCGCTCCGCGGGAACTGCCGGCGGTAATAGAGGTCCCAATAGCTCACCACCCTGTCACAGGTGAGCTTATAAAAAGCCGGGTTTGCCTTCTCCAAATCGGGCAGAGCCGCATAGACGTCATCAATGATCTCGACGACGTATTCGCCGATCAGCGCGATGACGAATGGAATGGACCAGGGCTCATTGATGTGAAGGACTTCTCGCAGAGCGGCCTGACGTGCGAAGCCATCGGCACTGCGTGTCAGCATGCACAGTGCGATTTGGCGCTGTTGCACGTTCACACCGACAAACTCTGGCCTTGTCGAGGGAAGAACCCGACAAGGTATACGCAAGATCTCGCCGAGAACATTGACCGAGAATTGATCGGAGACGTAGTCGGAACTCAGCTTCAGTGCTGAAACAGCAATCGCCGACTGGGAGCGCAGTGCGCTCGGGAAGGCTTCAGGAAATGTCGTTTCCACTATCAATCAATTCCAGAAAAACCGCTTCCACGGAGATACGTGGCGAAAACGTTACCGAGGCACCATCTCGGCGAAGGCTTGAAGAGGTCCGCATCAAGAACTGCATAAATACAAAAGGGTTATGACTTTCAGAAGGAAGCCCTACAAATGCCGCACCTCTGATGGTGTCGAGCCCCAATCGTCGTTCAGGCCGTCGAAGTAGGTGACGGGTGCCGCGACCAGTTCGTCGATATCGACGCCATCGAGGCACGCCACGTTGATGTTGTAGTAGATGTGCCCCGTCATGTTCGGCATCTCGATGCGCTCGAACGGACGCACGCCGCAATGGTGGCAAAAGAAGTGGTGGGCGACCGGATTACGGCCGCGATAATCCGTCAGCGCCTCCTCGCCGGCAACAAGGCGAAAGGCCTCCGGCCTCACCTCCACCGACCAGAGCCGCATCTTGGTACAGAGCGTGCAGTTGCACTTGCCCGTTCCAGCACTGATGTCGATGTCCGCCTCGATGCGAACGGCGCCGCAGTGGCAACTGCCAGTGTAGGTTTTCAGCATCTCGTTCCCCTCCCTCGCCTGAATGCACCTGGAACCCAGGATCTGGGCGCGCCCGACGCGGCCGGCTCGATGCTGCCCCGCAAGCGCGACTATGCCACCACTCCCACCGATTGAAAATCGCGGAGCCGGAGAGCCTGAGCCACACGCAGCCTGGGGCCGGCGATCACGCAGCGACCGTCACCGATGACCGCTCGACCTTGCTCGTGCAAACACGGGCGCGATAGTGCATTGTCGTGCCTTGAACAAATCTTCCTCGCCCGGGTCCACCGAGCGCGCAACGGAGGCTCCCTTGATCAATCCTGCACCGGCATCCGCCTTGTTGCATATCCCGACCTTCCACGATGTCCAGACCGCACGAGAACGCATCTCTGGCGTAGCGCACCGCACGCCCGTCTTGACATCGCGGACTGCCAACGCCCGAACCGGAGCAGCGCTTTTTTTCAAGGCGGAGCCTCTGCAGCGTGCGGGCGCTTTCAAGTTCCGCGGCGCTTACAATGCCATCGCGGCGCTGGACACGCTCTCGCGGAAGAATGGCGTGGTCGCCTTCTCCTCCGGCAACCACGCCCAGGCACTTGCCTATGCCGCCGGGCTCCAGGGGGTTGCGGCAACGGTGGTGATGCCGCGCGACGCACCAGAGATAAAAGTGTCGGCGACGAGGGGCTACGGGGCCCGGATCGTCTTTTATGATCGGTACACGGAAGATCGCGTGGAAATAAGCGAGCGCCTTGCACGCGAACAGGGTGCGGCCCTGATCCCTCCCTATGACCATCCGGACGTTATCGCCGGACAAGGCACCGCGGCGCTGGAGCTGATCGAGGAGGTCGGGGAGATCGACTTGCTCGTCGTTCCCCTGGGCGGCGGTGGTCTGCTTGCCGGCAGCGCTCTCAGCGCCCGGGCGCTTTCGCCCACTTGCACCATTGTCGGTGTCGAGCCCGAGGCAGGCAATGACGGCCAGCAATCCTTGCAAAAGGGCGAAGTGGTCAAGATCCCGGTGCCGAAGTCCATCGCCGATGGCGCGCTCGTCACGCATGTCGGCGACCACAACTTCGCCATCCTGAAAAATACGGTCGATGATATCGTCACGGTCACCGATGCCCAACTGGTCGAGACGATGCGGTTCTTTGCCGAGCGCATGAAGATGATCGTGGAGCCGACCGGTTGCCTGGCGGCCGCGGCCGTCTTGCATGGCGCAATCGCCTGTAGCGGAAAGCGGGTCGGCATTCTGCTCAGCGGCGGCAATATCGATCTCAAAACCTTCAGTGCGCTCCTGGACGGGCGCTAAAGCTACCCTTTGCTTGCATCAATGCTAAAATGGAGCCGAACGGGGATCTCGCCATGGTCGAGGGGCAAGCGTTCTACTATGTCCTGATTTGGATACTGGCCTTCGCTGTCTGGTTTTTCGTCTTCCGCTGAAGGTCATCAACCGTCGGCCCTGGCACGAAGGCGCTTGAGCCGATTCATCGCCACGCCGAGCTTTCGTGCGCGCACGGCAACATGGGATCGTGGCAGCGGCCGGGCTCCGACGCGGCTTTCCGCGCCGCGCGGTGTTCAGTACCTCCCGGCTGCTCAAATCCTCGACGACATCAGTCTTTCCTTTGCAACGATCGGAAATCGGGTGGGCGCTGCTCCTTGCCGCCGATACGCAAGGGCCCTCAACCAAGAGGAGCAAGTCCATGTCCATGTTGCTGAACAAGATCGTTATCGTCACCGGCGCCTCGTCGGGTATCGGCCGTGCGGTCGCGGAGCTTTTCGCCGCCGAGGGCGCGAAGCTGATTCTGAATGCCCGCGCCGAAGCGCCGCTCACAGCCGTGGTCGAGGCGATCCGTGCCGAAGGCGGTGAAGCGATCGCCGTCAGCGGCGACGTTGCCGATGAAGACACGCACGCCCGGCTGGTCGACGCCGCCGTCAACCGGTTTGGCGGCCTCGACATCGCCATCAACAATGCCGGCGCAGTCGGCGCGATGCGGCCGCTCGCCGAGATCACCGCGGCCGAATGGCAAGAGACGCTTGGCACCAACCTCACCAGCGCCTTCCTCGGCGCCCGCCACCAGATCCCGGCGATGCTGAAGCGCGGTGGCGGATCGCTGGTCTTCACCTCCACCTTCGTCGGCACCAGCGCCGGTATTCCCGGCATGTCCGCCTATGGTGCCTCGAAGGCCGGGCTGATGGGTCTGGTGAAGGGCATCACCGCCGACTATGGTGCAAGCGGCATCCGCGCCAACGCCCTGCTTCCCGGCGGCGTCGATACCCCGGCCGGCGGCAGCAAGGAACAGAAGGAATGGGCTGCCGGCCTGCATGCCATGAAGCGTATCGCCCAGCCCGACGAGATCGCACGGGCGGCGCTGTTTCTGGCAAGCCCGATGGCAAGCTTCGTCGCCGGCTCCGCGCTCTATGCCGATGGGGGCAATGCCGCGGTCAAATGACGCCGACGGCAACGCCGTCCTTGTGCGCCGGGGTAGATCGCCCCGGCGCTTCCTGCGCGTCCCCTTTGCATCGGGGGCACAGTCAGCGAAGCCGCCCGGCCGTAACGCATCAGAGCGGTATCTCTGTCGTGTCCTTGCCCGTGCGAATGACGAATGTCGTGTAGTACCGGGCAACGTTGCTCTCCTCGCGAAAGAGGCGCTCGGTCAGGGCATCGAGCTCCTCCATGTCCTTCAGCCGCAGCATCAGCAGCGCGTCGGTCGCGCCGCTGACGCTGTAGGCCTGGGTGACGGCCGGTTCCTTGGCGACCATGTCGAGGAACCGGCGCACATATTGTTCACCGTGGCGCTCGAGCTCGACCGTGATGATCGCCTTCACCGACCTCCCGGCCTTGGCCGGATTGAGGACCGCGACGACGCGTTCGATGACGCCAGCCGCGTTCAACCGCCGGATGCGGCGCAGGCAGCTCGATGGCGAGAGCCCGACCTCAGCCGCAAGATCGGCATTGGTTCGCGACGCGTCCTGCTGCAGCAGTGTGAGCAGCTTCTTGTCGATCCGGTCCATTTCATTCCCCTTTGTCGTCGCATGCAATTTTATTGCACAAACTCGCATATTTTGACCACAACTGCGAACGACCTCGCGTTAGTCCTTGGAGGACAACCAGGGAGACATCGCCATGACCTTTCACATCATCCTCTATCGAAAGACGCTGGATACGCTTGAAGTCTATTGGGACCTCGTGCGCATCATCGTGCCCGTTACCGTCGCCACGCATATCCTGCAGGAGCTTGGCGTGATCCGCGCCGTTGCGCCGGCCTTCGAGCCGCTGATGACGCTCGTCGGCCTGCCGCCCGAGCTTGCCTTTGCCTGGCTGACGGGACTTTTGGTGGGGATCTGGGGCGCGGTGGTGGTCGTCTTCACTCTCGTGCCGGTGTCAGAGCTGACCACCGCCGACATGACCGTGCTTTCGGCGCTGCTGCTGGTGGCGCACGCCATTCCGATCGAGCAGCGGATCATCCAGAAGGCCGGCCCGAGCTTCGTGGTCACCGCAGCGCTTCGCGTAGGCGGCGGCCTGATCTTCGCGGCACTGCTCCATCAACTCTTCGCCGCGACCGGCTGGCTCTCCACCCCGCTGCAGCCAACATGGATCCCGGTAAGCCAGAGCGCCGACTGGATCGGTTTCGTCGTGAGCACGCTGAAGACGCTCGGCACCATGCTCGTCGTGCTGCTGGCGCTCAGCTGGCTGATCGAGATCCTCAAGATGGTCGGCATCCTCGGCTGGCTGAACCGGGGCATGGCGCCACTGTTTCGGCTAGCCGGCATCCAGCAGCAGACGGTGCCCTTCGCCGCCGTCGGCGTACTCCTCGGCATTTCCTATGGCGGCGCGCTTTTGATCCG
The DNA here is from genome assembly GCF_059419585.1 of Ensifer sp. GW821-FHT05G01. Lineage (NCBI taxonomy): Bacteria > Pseudomonadati > Pseudomonadota > Alphaproteobacteria > Hyphomicrobiales > Rhizobiaceae > Ensifer > Ensifer sp. GW821-FHT05G01. The sequence continues at coordinate 134,591 of NZ_JBWKSC010000004.1, forward strand.
CGAGGCACGCGCGGCGAGCGTCGCGCCGCGACAGGTCTTCCTCGCCTGCGTCTTCATGGGCTTTACCCACAGTCTGATAGAGGACACTTTGCTTGTTGTCGCACTCGGCGCCGATTTTGCGAGTGTCTTCTTCGGCCGGCTGGTCTTTGCGATCGTTGCGACGGCCGTGATCGCCAAAGCCATCGGTTCGGCACCCGACAGGGTGTTCTTCACACGGTGCTTCCGAAAGGAGCGTGTGACACTCGCGCCGTCGGAAGCCTGACTCTTGGCGCACGGCTCGGCGGCGCGGTTCGCGCCGCCCTGAAGCCTTATCTCATCCGACGAACCGGCGGAGCCGCGCAGGCGCATTGATGGAGATCGTGCGGTATCCGAGCGAAACAAGGCCACGCGCAACAGCACGGCGCTGCCCTTCCCGCCTTCGAAGCCGCATCGTAACGGTTACATCCTTGTCTAATTTTAGCATTCTGTAATTCTCTCTGTTTCAGCAGAGGAGAAGCGACAATGTTAAGACTTGGAACGCTGTTTCTTGCTACCTTGAGTTTGACGGCAACTCCGAATTTCAACGCCAATGCGCAGGAAACCACTGGCGTGCCTGGCTCGCCCAGTGCAACAACGACGATCGACGGCCGATACTTGCCGAACCCGCCAGCGGCCTTCGGTGGAGAAATCGGTCTCGACGCGAAGACCTCCAAGCCCTATTGGCCAGCACAGATCGTGCCCCCAAAGGGCGCTCCAAATATCCTGCTGATCATGACGGACGACGCCGGCTACGGTGTTGCAGGCACCTTCGGAGGCGTCATACCGACGCCAGCGTTGGACCGTGTTGCAAACGCCGGCTTGCGCTTTACCCAGTTCCACTCCACCGCGCTCTGTTCCCCATCGCGCGCCGCGCTGATCACTGGCCGTAATCATCATTCGGCGGGCTTCGGCGTCATCTCTGAGCAGGCGACCGGTTATCCCGGATATGACTCGATCATCGGTATCGAGAACGCGACGATCGGCAAGATCCTGAAGCAGAACGGCTACGCCACGTCCTGGTTCGGAAAGAACCACAACACCCCCGCTTTTCAATACAGCACCGCTGGTCCGTTCGATCAATGGCCGACGGGAATGGGCTTCGACTATTTCTACGGCTTCATGGGAGGAGATACCAATCAGTGGGAGCCGTACCTGTTTCAGAACACGACCCAGATTTTTCCCTGGACCGGCAAGCCCGGGTACAATCTCGTAACGGACACAGCCGACAACGCGATTGATCATATCAAGCAACTAAATGCGACAGCACCTGACAAGCCGTTCTTCGTCTACTACGTGCCCGGCGCCACCCATGCCCCCCATCATCCCACGAAGGAATGGATCGACAAGTTCAAGGGCAAATTTGACATGGGTTGGAACGAGTTGCGCGAGCAGATCTTCGCCAATCAGAAGAAACTTGGCGTCATTCCCGCCAACACGCAGCTAACCGAATGGCCAGATAGCCTGCCGACATGGGATTCTCTCGACGCAGAAAGCAAGAAGCTGTTTGCCCACCAGGCCGAGGTGTATGCTGCCTACGTGGCCTACTCGGACCACGAGATCGGACGGGTGATCCAGGCCGTCGATGACCTTGGAAAACTCGACAATACCCTGGTCATCTATATCGAGGGTGACAACGGAACCAGCGCCGAGGGAAGCGTGCTCGGAACGCCAAACGAGCTTATCACAATCGAAGGCATGCAGATGCCGGTTGCGGCTCAGATGAAGTTCTTTGATAGCTGGGGCTCGAACCAGACCTATCCGCATATGTCGGTGGCGTGGTCATGGGCCTTTGACACGCCGTTCAAGTGGACAAAGCAGGTTGCCTCGCACTTCGGCGGCACGCGTCAGGGCATGGCGATGTCCTGGCCGGCACGGATCAAGCAGGCCGGTGGCGTTCGCACTCAGTTCCACCACATGATCGATATCGTTCCGACCATCCTCGAAGCGACGGGCATTCCTGCGCCGGTGATGGTCGATGGCGTTGCGCAAAAACCGATCGAAGGCGTCAGCATGGCCTATAGCTGGGACAATGCCCAGGCGCCATCTGCCCGCAAAACCCAATACTTTGAAATGTTCGGCAATCGCGGCATCTACAGCGATGGCTGGTATGCTTGCACGACGCCGCCTGCAGCACCCTGGTTGATGGGCACGACCGCGATGCCCGACGTCGTCGATGGCTACAAATGGGAACTGTACAACCTCACGGAGGATTATTCGCAGAACAACGACCTTGCAGCAAAAATGCCGGAAAAGTTGCATGCCATGCAGGAACTGTTTCTGATGGAGGCAGCAAAATACGACGTCTTCCCATTGGACAACTCAATCCTGGAGCGCCTTACGACGCCACGACCGAGCGCCACTGCCGGGCGGACGGAGTTCAGTTACGGCGGCGTGATGTCAGGTATCCCGACGAGCAATGCGCCAAACGTCATCAACAAGTCCTATACGATCACCGCAGAGATAACCGTTCCTGAAGACGGCGGCGAAGGTATGCTCGTCACCACAGGGGGCCGCTTCGGTGGATACGGGTTCTATCTGCTCAAGGGCAAGCCCGTGTTTCTGTATAACTTCGTCAATATGGAGCGCTTCCGTTGGCAAGGTCAGGACACCCTTTCATCGGGCAAGCACACACTGGTCTTCGATTTCAAATCTGACGGACCCGGCATGGGCAAGGGCGGCACTGGCGTCCTGAAGGTCGACGGCAAGGAGGTTGCGAATGCGAAAATACCGCACACGATCCCAGCGCTCATGCCTTGGGATGAGACTTTCGATGTCGGCGTCGATACCCGCACAGGCGTAGAAGAAACGGATTATCAGGTGCCCTTCGCTTTCAATGGCGAAATCGCAAGGCTGACCGTCAATCTGCAGCCGTAAATCCAACGAGGGGCTCCGGGAGCGTGCACCCGGAGCCCAACATATGATGTGGTCCCGCGGGGCCTGCGAAGAAACAGAAGATCAACCCGCCCACCCAAGGCGGCCACACCTTCGATGTCCGGGCGACCATCAAGGCTGCAATCGCAAAAGTGGCAGCAGGGAGGATAGATTGATCGCCGTATCCGGTGATCAATCGACAGGTCTTGATGGGAGCGTTGCAAAACGGTCTGCCACCGGGATCGTCACGCTGAGGAAGCAAAGTGCACGTGCACGTCGCCTGTTCCGGCGAGAGCAAGGCTATGCATTCCTCGAGCAATTCCGGCAGAAGCGCGCAGCGATTTTTCGCCAGGATTTACGGAGAAACAAAAAGATAGAGGGTTTCGACGGCTCCGCTTGCAAGGGAAGCGCTCCAGAAGCGTGGTCGCTGACGGATCACTCCACGCTGGCTTCGGCAAGCCCGCTTGCCGGCGTCCCCATCCGCCCGAACATGGCGCGATAGGCGGCGGGCGTCGTCGAAAGCTGCTGGCGAAAATGGTGGCGCAGCGTCTGGGTCGAGCCGAAGCCGGAAACTTCGGCCACCTGCTCGATGCCGAGCGCACTTTCCTCCAGCAGTTGCCGGGCCCGCGCCAGCCGTTCGCCGAGCAGCCAGCGTGCCGGCGTGGTGCCGGTCGCCGCCTCGAAGCGGCGCAGGAAGGTGCGCTCGCTCATGCCCACGGATCTGGCGAGCACGGCCGTCGAAGAATCCTCGCCGAGCTCAGCGCGCATCCGGTCGATCAGCGGGCCGAGGCGTGCGCTCTCGTGCACCTCAGGCACCGCCCTTTCGATATATTGCGCCTGCCCGCCATCGCGGTGCGGCGGCACGACGAGGCGGCGGGCCACCCGGTTTGCCGCCTCGCTGCCAAAATCGCGACGGATGAGGTGCAGGCAGAGATCGATGCCAGCGGCACTGCCGGCAGACGTCAGCACCGTGCCACTGTCGACATAGAGCACATCGGGCACCACCTCGATGTCGGGATAGGCCGCCTTCAGCTTGTCCGTATAGCGCCAATGGGTCGTTGCCCTCAGGCCAAAGAGCAGGCCGGCTGCCGCCAGCACGAAGACGCCGGAGCAGATGGAAAGCACACGTGCGCCGCGGGCATGCGCGGCGCGCAGCGCCTGGCAGAGCGCCTCGGGCACCGGCGTATCGGCCCCGCGCCAGCCGGGCACGATGATGGTGCCCGCCTCACCCAGAAGATCGAGCCCGCCATCGGCCATCATCCGGATGCCGCCGGTCGCCCTCAGCTCCCCCGGCTCGACCGCCGCGACGGCGAAGCGATACCAGCCCTCGCCCATTTCAGGACGCGGCAGCCCGAACATTTCGACGGCCACGCCGAACTCGAAGGTGCAGAGACCATCATAGGCAAGAGCGACGACAAGCGGGTTGGCGGGCGACGGGGGTGAGGTGGATGGTTTTGGCATGATCTTGAGCATATATGGCAAACCTGCCATCTGCCAGCCCCTCTCCGACGTTGTTACAACCATCCTCGTCAACCGCTGAAGACCAGAGCCACAGGAGAGCCAGATGAGCTACGTCACCGAAACCCCAGCCGCAGCGCCCGAGATCGCCATGGCCCATTTCGCCGGGCGCCTCAGCGTCGAGACCGATTGCGCCGATGTCGCCCATGCCCTGAAGAGCGGCGATCAGGATTTCGTGCTGCTGCACGCCGTCGGCACCGAGGCTGCCTACGCCCGCCGCCATGTGCCGGGCGCGATCCATCTGCCGCATCGCGAAATCACCGCCGAGCGCATGGCCGAATGGCCTGATGACACCCTGTTTGTCGCCTATTGTGCGGGGCCGCACTGCAACGGTGCCGACCAGGCGGCGCTGAAGATCGCCCGGCTCGGGCGACCGGTAAAGATCATGATCGGCGGCATCACCGGCTGGGAAGACGAGGGCTTCGCCTTCGCTTCGGGTACAGCCCCCGGCGAGCCGCAGTTGCTGCTGGCCGCCTGACGGCGGCGGATACGAGACGGAAGGGCCGCCATCAGGCGGCCTTGGCGGATCAACGCAAACACGCCAAGGTAGATCGCAGGAACATCGACGCCGACCCTGCCCCTTTAAGGAACCCGATGACCAATTGCCTTTCCGTCCGCCCGTTCGACCATCGCGATGTGCCCAAGGTGCTGGAGCTGATGCGCGGCCTCGCCGTGTTCGAGGGCTACATCGACAGGTTCGCCGTCACCGAACAGGACCTGATCGACCATGGCCTATGCGACACCCCGCGCTTCGGCGTCCTCGTCGCCGAACTCGACGGTCGCGTGATCGGCATCGCCGTGCACTATGCCATTCCCTGGACCTACGACCTGAAACCGACGATCGTGTTGAAGGAACTGTTCGTCGAGGACGGCGCACGCTCATCAGGCGCTGGCGCTGCCCTCATCGCCGCCCTGAAACGCCACGCCGCCGCTATCGGCGCGCCGCGCATCAACTGGACCGTGCTTGCCGGCAACGAGCCTGCGAAACGCTTCTACCGTCGCCAGGGTGGCAGCCCCGACGAGATATGGGAACCGTGGACGATGGCGACATCATCCGGCGATGAAAGCTGAAGGCGCTTTGCCGCCGATGGCGCAACGGCTGCTTGAGCGCGACGCAGCACCCGAACCCATTGGCTGATGTAAAGAACGCACGCCAACCCGATCAATCCTCGAGACGAGCCCAAGCCTTTTCCGGGGGCCCGGGCAGCGCACCGCTTTCGGCTTGGTTGGATGACGGTGCCGTGTTGGGCTTTACGGCGCAGAAACGCATTAATCCGCACGCACAATGCCTTGAATCGATTCCGATTTGAGGCATTGTGCGGCAGTATTTTCTCAGTCCACACGTCAAAAAGCGAAGACAACGTCTCGCGCCCAGCCAAACCAGGCGTTGTTGTTGCAGTCAGATGAAGCCGCGCCGGAAGTTGGAGGATGAAGACCCAATGAATGCATCTGAGCATATCGACCAGTTGATCGCCAACACCGACGACTGGCGCGGCAAGACACTCGCCAATGTGCGTAAGCTCATCCTTGGGACCGACAAGGACATCGTTGAGGAATGGAAGTGGATGGGGAGCCCGGTGTGGTCTCGTGACGGCATCATCGCCGTCGGCAACGCCCACAAGGATAAGGTGAAGCTGACCTTCTCCCACGGCGCCAGCCTGCCGGACCCTGAAAACCTGTTCAACAACGGCCTGAACGGCAAGGTCTGGCGGGCGATCGATCTCTTCGAGGGCGACGAAATCGACGAGCGCGCATTCCAAAACCTCATCCGCGCTGCCATCGACTTCAACCAGGCCAAGGCGAAGAAGAAGACGTCTTCGGGAACGCGAGCAAAAGCGGCAAAAAGCAAGGACGCGTGACCCGCTGTCCGGTCCCTGCGCGTGCTTCAGGCCGTGGCTATCTTACCGCCTGCCCGGCATGATCGGCGAGAGCCGCCGGATTGAACGCATCTGTTTGCGGGCGAACGCATAGCGATTCACCTTGCGCAGGGACTGAAGCAGGCGACGCTGGTTGTCGAGCAGCCCATTTTTTGGCAGGTGCGGCAACCATCGGTCCAGGTACCCTAACGGTACGGAACGCCCCGCGGCGTGCGCCTCACGTCAAGCAACACCCCTTGTTCGACAGTGAAGGCTGCACCGCCTGCCGTTCCAGACAGGGCAGCGCCATCAATGCCCGCCCAGCACCAGCGTCTGCACCGGCAGCATCACCGCCTGCATGCGCAGGATCATCGCGTGCACCAGGCCAACCGTATCGACCACATGCAGATAGACCCAGCGCAGCGAACTGATATCGGGCGACTCCAGCTCGTCGTGGCTGTTGGTGTAGGCGTTGGCAATACAGCTGCTGCCTGGCGGAATGCCGTCTAGCGCGCCTGCAAAGAGCGGTTCGAGGAAGACCGTCAGCGTTCCGGGTCTCGCCAGTTGCGTGACATCGACCAGCTGGTCGCTCGCCCTGATCTGCCCACCGGCAATCACGTCCTGTACCTCCGTCACCACCATCGGAATGATGGTGAAGGGCTTGCCGACGCAGGTCGCCTCGGCAATCATGCCGACCTTCAGCACCTGCGCCTCGATCTGGCCGAAACCGGCGATCAGCGCCACGCGACCCGCCTCCGCCGGCACCAGGACGCCGGCCGGGCGCAGCATTGGATTGACGACTTCGCCGACGCGCAGCGTGAACTGATGCAGCGTGCCCGTGACACCGGCGCGCACGGTCGTCTTGTCGAGTTCTGCAGAGGCCTGCTTCAATGCCGCCTCGGCGCTCGCCTTTTGCGAGGGCAGCAGCGACGCAATCTTCGTCTCCAGCGTCTGCCTGCTGGAAAGGGCAGCCGTAAGCGCGCCCTTGCGTCCTTCGAGCGCGACCTGCCGGCGTTCGATCTCACGCCGTGCGACCACGTTGGCATTGAGCCGGTTCAATTCGACCTGCGTATCGTACTCGTCCTGAGCCTGCCTCACGGCGGCTTCGGCCTGCACGATCACGCCGTCGGCTGCGGCAAGCTCGGTCTGCGCCACTGTCGTCTCGGCTTCCACTTCGGCGATCTGACGGCGCGCCAGCTCTACGGCCGCCTCCTGCTCAGTACTGTCGAGCCGGAAGAGCGGCGTGCCTGCCTCGACCGTCTGGTTGAGGCCGACAAAGATTTCGGCCACACGCCCGCCCGTCTCCGGCAGGATCGCAACCGTACGGAAAGCCGAGGTGACGTTCTTCGTCGACGGATGGAAATAGAACACCAGCGTAATCAATGTCAGCGTTAGCATCACGCAGGCGGTAATGCCGTACCGAAGCTCGTACCAGACGGAATAGAGCGTGATCTCGCGGCCGAACCGCCTGCCCTGGACATAGCGGCGATAAAGGTAGTCGGGAAGGATGGTCAGCATGGAGCAGAGCAGGAACTCGAACATGGCTCATGCCCTCCCGTCGGTCGAGGTCGAAACGACCGTGGTTTCGGCGACAGGCAGCGCCGGTTCGCCAACGGCTGTGTGGGCGGCAGGGACATGCCCATGGGCGTCCAGCTCCGGCTCAGGCTCGCGGCCCGACATTTTCTCCAGCGAGCGCGCGATCGATCTGAGGGGTGACCAGAAGTCTGGCAGATCGACCAGCGCCAGCAGCAGCCCCGCGATCCAGAAGAGATGGTTGTGGGTAAACAGCGCGATGAGCGCCAGCACCGCCACGACCTCGAACTTCGCCTTGCTCGCCCCATGCGCCATCTGCTCGGGCAGAGCATGCAGGCGCAGGTAGAAGGTGCCGAGCAAGAAGATCGCGAGCAGCAGGAAAACCAGGACAACATTGAACAGAACATCGGTCTGCCCAGGCGCTGTGATGAACATCGGCAGATGTTCGATCGCTTTCGGATGCACTGTTGCGTCCATCTCCGTCTCCCCAACGCAGATCAGATTATCGATCCTACATCAGAGAGTTAGCATACAATTGATGCTTGTAAAGCAAAGACTTTCCGACGTCGCATGCGACCATCGTTGGCATCACCTGGGCGCGCCTTGACGCCCGTCGGCATCCGTCATCGGCCCATCGGACGGTGGCCGCGAGCGTGTTGGGCGCGCTACTTCCGCCGCCAGCATCGCTCGAACCGCAGCCCTGCCTTGGCGCTATTGCCCGTCGCGCAGGGTCTCTTTCTGGGTAATCAGCCGGGCGCTGTGCTGGCCGCTGAGATAGGTCCAGAACCAGCTCCAGGCGACGGCAAAGCGGCTGCCCCCCTTGAGCTTGAAGCGGCCGAAATCGGTGATCGCAGCCCGCTCGACCGGCTTTCATGGCCCTGAAACAAAGGTATCCATCGCCGCAAGGCGGCAGGCATCAAACATGCCGATCGTGATGGCTTCCCGACGGGAAACATTCGCTTTGCCCCACAATGCCTTTCCCGACTTGCTGCCGGGTGAGCGGATCGACCCCAGCGCGGGCAGCAAGGTTGCATTCACGCAGCCGATGACGTGCGCGCGCACCGCCTTTGTACCGCATTCTTGGCCGCGGACGTTCAATTGCCGTTGCGACAGGTCGCTCAGCTGTCGCTCCACGCCACCGAGGAGAAATGCTTGTTCATCTCGGGGAAAAGCGCTCTTTGACATCACCTTCTGCAGTTTGGCGTACTCAGTAGCGTAGTTGACTTTCGGGCAAGCGCCAGCGGCAAGCGCCGCCGTCGCACTCGAGGAAAAGAGCGCAAGCACAATTGCGCAGATGCAGCCTAAGGGCCGGCTTGTCATCAACGAATCTCCTCGCCTGGCGCAAACGCCTGCGCCGCCAGGTACATGTCACAATACAATCCCGCAAGGGACCCCTTGCAACCGACGGGCGATGTCAGTCCTTTTCCCGCACCGTCTCCTTCTGGGTAATCAGCCGGGCGCTGTGCTGGCCGCTGAGATAGGTCCAGAACCAGCTCCAGGCGACGGCAAAGCGGCTGCGCGTGCCGATCAGGAAGTAGATATGGGCAATGCCCCAGATCCACCAGGCAAGCGCGCCCTTCATCTTGAAGCGACCGAAATCGATGATCGCCGCCCGCCGGCCGATCGTCGCCAGGCTCCCCTGGTGGCGATAGCGAAAGTCGCCGGGCTGCTTGGCCCCTGAAAGGCGGGCACGGATGACCTTGGCGACATAGGCGCCCTGTTGCTTGGCGGCGGGTGCGATGCCCGGCACCGGCTTGCCGCCGTCATAGGTGACACTGGCCGTGTCGCCGATGACGAAGATATCGTCATGGCCGGGCGCCTTGAGGTCGGCACCGAGGATTGCCCTTCCCGCCCGGTCCTCGGCAATGCCGAGCCAGCGGGCGGCGGGTGATGCCTGGACACCGGCGGCCCAAACGAGCGTGCGGCTGGCCACGAAGGTCTCGCCGATCGTCACGCCTTGCGCCGTGCAGGCCGTCACCGGCGTACCGGTGCGAACCTCCACGCCCAGCCGCTCCAGTTCGCGCCGGGCGTACTCGGCCAGGTCCTCGCTGAAGGCAGCCAGGATGCGAGGTCCCGCCTCAACCAGGATCACGCGGGCCTGCCGCGTATCGATGCGGCGAAATTCGGAGGGCAGCGTGCGGTGCGCCATCTCGGCGATGATGCCGGCAAGCTCGACGCCCGTCGGCCCGGCACCGATCACGGTGAAGGTCAAAAGCGCCTGGCGGATGACAGGGTCTTCTTCAAGTTCCGCTTGCTCGAAGGCAAGCAGCACGCGGCGGCGGATCGTGGTTGCATCCTCGAGCGTCTTCAGCCCCGGCGCCACCGGCTCCCATTCGTCATGGCCGAAATACGCGTGGGTCGCGCCGGTCGCGAGCACCAGCGTATCGTAGCCGATCGCCTGCCCGCCCTTGAGCGTCACGGTCCTGGCGCCGGCGTCGACACCGGTGACTTCGCCGAGCAGCGTCGTCACCTCCGGTCGGTCGCGATAGAGGTTGCGGATCGGCCAGGCGATTTCGGAGGTGGCAATCAGCGTGGTGGCGACCTGATAGAGCAGCGGCTGGAACAGGTGATGATTTCGCCGGTCGATCAGCGTGATGCGTACCGGTGCACCCGCAAGCCCGTTGACGAGCTGCAGCCCGCCAAATCCTCCACCGACGACGACGACATGATGCCTGTCCTGCATGGTCCTGATCCCGATTTGACTTTTCTCAAATGTGGAGCGCGTGCGCACCAGCACAACCGCCCGCTTTGGATGTCACCCTTGCAAAATCGGATATGGCGCTTGGCGCGGGCCTGCAATAGGCTGATGGGCTACCGTGCAGTGCGCCTGCGCATGGCGCGCCTTGCGCCAATCCCACCATCTCCTGATATCGCCGACACGCCTCAGCAGCCGCGAAATGCGGTCAAAGATATCCGTGCAATGTCCGTGCAATCCAGTGTTTGCAAACGTCGCGATGCGATAAAAACTGCATTGGCCGCAAGCGCTCGATGCACCGCGTTGCCAGTCTAACAATGGGGTGCAGATGGTGAGAAAGCTCTGGCCACGGTCCCTCAAGCAGCGCCTGATCGCGCAGCTTCTGGTGCTGCAATTGGCGATCCTTCTTGTTTTCGGCCTCTCCTTCGTCACCCTGCTTGTGGTCGCCGACGAAGGCGGCGTGCTCATCGGCCCGGCACCGGTCGAGACGGCGTTTGCTGCGATAGAGAGAGGGCCGGACGGCAAGCTTGCCTTCGCCAAGACCGACAAGCTGGCGGATGTGCTCGTCAGACATCCCAAATTCTGGTTCATCGCCCGCAGCGACCGGGGCGAGATCCTGCAGATCGGCGAGATCCCGGAGATCTACAAGGGCATCAGCCAGACACTCGACCGGATGACCTATTCGGATATCCGCGATGTCGGCGATCCCTCGCCCTATCTTGCAGTCCTCAGGCGCCGATCGAGCCCGGCCGGCGATTTCACCGTCTTCGGACAGGGTGAACTCATGAACGAGCAATCCCTCATTCTCACCTTTTCCAAGGTGTCGCTCGCCCCGATGCTGGTTCTGCTGGCGCTCGTCACGGTGATCGGCGTCCCCTTGATCGTCAATCGTGCCATCAAGGGTATCTCGCAGCTGGCGCGCGAAACCGACGGCATCGATATTGCCCGGCGGAGTTACCGGCTGACGGAAACGGCCATTCCGAGCGAAGTCCGGCCCCTCGTCCAGGGCATCAACGGCGCGCTCCATCGGCTCGACCTCGCCTATGATCGACACCAGCGCTTCATCCTCGATGCGGCGCACGAGATCCGCACGCCGGTGGCTATCCTGCAGGCGCGGCTCGATTCTCTGGCGGCTGGCCCCGATCGCGATCGGTTGGTCGCCGATTGCGAGAGGATCTCGGCGCTTGCTGAACAATTGCTCGACCTGCAGCGGCTTGAAGCCAATGCCAAGCCGCTGACGCCGGTCGATCTGGTCGAATTGTGCCGCGACGTCGCTGCCGACCTCGCCCCGCTCGCGATCGACCAGGGCTATGACCTTTCCTTCGAGCCCGAGGTGGAGCGGTCGCCGATCCAGGGCGATCCGGCGTCGCTTGCGCGCGCCATCGCCAATCTGATCCAGAATGCGATCGAGCATGCGGGAAACCAGGGCTCGATCATCGTGCGAGTGGCATGCGACCGGGTGATCGAGATCAGTGACGATGGGCCTGGAATTCCGGAAGCGGAGCGGGAGCGTGTCTTCGAGCCGTTTCATCGGTTGAAGCCGCGCGATCGGGGCGCCGGTCTCGGCCTGAACCTTGTTCTGCAGATCGTTCAGCGCCACGGCGCGCAAATCCGCATTCTCACCTCGCCAAGTGGCGGGGCATGCTTCCGGCTGGTCTTTGCCGAGCTGACGGCTTGAACCGCCGGAAAACAGCCGCATGCCGCAGCCCGGACAATCGCTCCTCCCCTCCGCCCCCTAGCGGCCCGTGAGCCCGCAACGTCCGCCATCGGCTGGACGCCACGAAGGTCACGCAAGGCACCCCTCGCCGGGATGAGACGGTTGCCGCCGCCAGGCGGTCGCGGCCCGGAAAGGACACGGGTGGCGTGAGGCGCAGGACCGTCTGCTCGGCCAATTCCATGGAGAGCTGGCTGCCCGTTGGTGTGGCCAGGCAACTCTCCCCATAATACCTCGCATCCGATTAAATCGGATTTTGATTGACATCCGAATTTCGTTTCTGTATTTACATCGCATCCGAACTAATCGGACATGAATTAATCCAGAAACGGGATACAGCTATGACCGAGAAGCTTCTTTTCACCGGCAAGACCTACAACACCGGCGGCCGCAACGGCGGCACCCGCAGCAGCGACGGCCAGTTGGACATCCGGCTGTCCGCGCCGCATCCGGCCGCAGAACGCCTGTTCGGCGCCGCCTGGTCGGCCTGTTACATCGGCGCGGTTCAGGTCGCCGCGTCTGAAAGAAACATCACGCTTCCCGCGGGAGCCGAGGTCGACGCCGAGATCGATCTCAACGTCGATGACGGCAATTACTTCCTGCGCGCCAGGCTGAATGTCAGCCTTCCCGGCCTCGACCGGGATATCGCCCATCAACTGATCCATGCCGCCCACAAGATCTGTCCCTACTCCAAGGCGACGAACGGCAACATCGATGTCGCGACCAATCTGGTCTGAACGCGATCCGGTCAGGTCCGCCGGCTGCCCGGCAGACCTGACCGCCTTCATGTCGACCTGGAGAACATGATGCACAGTGACCAAGTTCAGCCACAGCAAGCCCACAGCAAATTCTCCGATGTGCTCGACCCGGCCATCTATGAGCCATTGCCCGATGATTGGCTGATTGCCATCACCGATGTCGTCGACTCGACCTCGGCAACCCGGTCGGGTCGCTACGAGGACGTCAACTTCGCCGGCGCCTCGGCGATTGCCGCTTTCGGCAATGCCTGGGGCACGTTCGATTTTCCCTTCGTCTTTCGCGGTGATGGGGCAGCATTCGCGTTGCCGCCTGAGGCTGCCGCAACCGCCACATCGGCGTTGCGGCAGGTCGCCGCCTTTGCAAAGCGCAGCCTTGGCCTGGCCCTTCGAACGGGGTTGCTGTCCGTGCGCGACGTTCGCGCCAACGGGCGCGATGTGACGATCGCGCGCTACGCGGCCTCGCAGGACGCCACCTACACCATGTTTGCCGGCGGCGGATTGAAGTGGGCCGAGAACGAGATCAAGCGCGGGCGCTATCTGGTAAAGCCGCACATGGACACGGCGCAGCCGAACCTGACCGGCCTCAGATGCGAGTGGAAGCCGTTTGCGAGCCAGCGCGGCGAAATCTTATCCTTGCTGGTCGAGCCGACGGCACGGTCAGGCGCTCAAGGTTTCGTCTCATTGGCGAGACGCGTTCTCTCCATACTCGAGGCCGGGCCGCGACAATCCAATCCGGTACCGGATGCCATCGGCGTACCCAAGGACGAGCACACGCAAGTCGATCCAAAACGCTGGTCGACGGTCGCGGCCGGTTCGGATTTCCGCAAGTACGACGATGGCTTGCGCCTGACGCTCGACTGTACGCGCGAACAGATCGACCGGGTCGAAACCCTTCTTGTCGCGGCCAGGCACCGTGGCGAGGTCAATTTCGGGCTGCATCGCCAGTCTCACGCGCTGATGACCTGCCTGGTTCCCTCGGCCAAGCCGGATTCGCATCTGCATTTCCTGGATGGAATGGACGGCGGCTACTCCAAGGCCGCCGAGATGCTGGCGCCAGCCGGGCTTGCTGCGGCGTGATGATGCCAAGAAGAGAACGCATGAATTCGCAGCCACCGACACATCGAGGCAGGCGCGGTATGCCTTGCCCTGTGTCGAACAATGGTCGTGTGTTTGCATGCCGCTCGACGTCGGCAGGGCAGATCGGTCCAAGCGTTTCCCAAGTCATCGGCCATGCCCAATGGAGCCGGCTTGGTGCTGGGAGGACGGGAGAAGCCCCTCTGCTGCTTACCCAGCCCCAGCTGATCTCCTCGCCAGGCCTTTTCTCCCGGCCTGGCTAAGAACGCATCTATTGAGCCCCGCCTTCAAGGTCGGCGCAAGGACGCAAACCCGCTCTCTTCATCGACGCTATGCGACGCTCACCCAGCCCCGCGTGTGGCTCTGGAGCGGCCCTGACCACCCCTCAGCATCTCGCACGGGCGGGGCTGTGGTAGATTTGCCCGCCCGCGCCACCGTCCGCTATACTTTTCCGGAACCGCCCTGCGTTGCGCGCAGGAGATTGTCGCGTAGCGTCGCCACTGTCTGCTGCACGACCGGAAAATCGTCCCCAAGGCCGGTCGCATCCGTCAGCGCTGCACCCGGGTCCATTTCAACCACCCTGTGGCCGGCCTGCGTCAGCGTCACGCGCACCTGCCGTTCGTCGGCCGGATCGCGCCGGCGCTGCAGATAGCCCTCGGCCTCGAGCTTCTTGAGGATGGGCGTCAGCGTGTTCGACTCCAGGAAGAGCTTTTCGCCGAGCGCACCGACGGTCTGCTCGTCTTCTTCCGAAAGCGCCACCATCGTCACGTACTGGGTATAGGTCAGGCCGAGCTTGTCGAGGATCGGCTTGTAGGCGCGGCCGAAGGCGAGATTGGCGGAGTAGACGGCAAAGCACAGGAAGTTCGAAAGCTTCCTGCCGCCGGTCTCGGCCTGCGCTGCGGAAGACTGAGCGGTTTGCGCACCTTTTGCTGTCGGGGATGTAGGCATCGGTATATCCTGTTCCATTGTCCTCTGTGTCGCCTCTATATAAATCGTATCCGATTAAATCGCAACGGTATTGACATCCCGCTTCAGTTGGCATATTTATCTCGCATCCGATTGAAGCGGATGCGATAAAACTTAACCAGAAAGGATACCACCATGACCGAGAAGCTTCTTTTCACCGGCAAGACCCACAACACCGGCGGCCGCAACGGCGGCACCAAGAGCAGCGACGGCATGCTCGAACTCAAGCTGGCACAGCCGCACCCGGCTGCCGAAAACCTCTTCGGTGCTGCATGGTCCGCCTGTTACATCGGCGCGATCGAGGTCGCCGCCTTGCAGAGAAAGATCAAGCTCCCGGCAGGTCTCGCTGTCGACACCGAGATCGATCTGAACGTCAATGACGGCTCCTACTTCCTGCGTGCACGGCTCAATGTCAGCCTGCCGGAACTGGACCGCGACGTCGCCCACGAGCTGATCCATGCGGCCCACGCCATCTGCCCCTATTCCAAGGCAACGCACGGCAACATCGACGTCGAGACCAACCTTATCTGAAACAAACAGCCCGCCCTGAAGGCCGACACTGCCGGCACCGACATGTGAATGCGCCGGAACACTCGAAGGACAACGCACCAGGCCTGTCGCTTTAAACCACACGACAGCCTGCATGCCAGCACAGGCGGCCCCGACCGGGGTCGCCCGAGACCCCACCAAGGGTCGGGGGGCACACCAAATTCACCCATTCTTCGTGACGGACCCTTGGAACCAGTGATCATGGTTCGGGTCCGTCATTTTTTTGGCAGCGTCGAATGGACCGTCATCGCGGCCGGTCGGATAGTCGCCGCGCCCGCGGTCGCATTATGTCCGAGCTAATCCGAACGGATGTCCGACATATCTTTGGGATGACTGGCCGAAAACAGCCACACTCGTCTTGTCGTTTAAGGGAAGGCGGCACATCGCAGAAGTGCACCTGGATTTGCGTCCAACCCCGAAGGGAGGCCACCATGCCCACAATCATGGTTTATCACGATGTCAAGGACACCAAACACTGGCTGGCATCCCCTCTGCGCAAGCAGATATTCGAACCGATCGGCGTGACCAATATCCGCACATTCGTCGACATCAAGGCGTCCAACCGCGTCGGCCTGGTCATGGATGTTGCCGACATGGCAAAGCTGGACGCCTTCATGCAGACCAAACCGGCGGCCGATGCGATGGCGCATGACGGCGTGCTGCCGGAAACGCTGGTATTCCTGGTCCAATCGTAACGGCAGAGGCTGTCGCGTCCGCGCCGTCACTCCGCATAATCGACCGGCACCGCCGTGCCGCTTTTCAGGATTTCCATCGAGATCGACGCCGAAACGTCGAACAGCTCGACCTTGCGCACGATCTGCTTGTAGACCACGTCGTAATGCTCGACCCGCGGCAGCACCACCTTGACGATATAGTCGTAGTTTCCGGTCAATCGATGTGCCTCGACGATCTCGGGAATGTCGCTGATCGCCCTGCGGAAGGTCTCGATCCATTCGTCGGAGTGATGCGCGGTCTTGATCATCGCAAACACGGTGGTCGGCACGCCCATGCGCTCGCGGTCAAGAACGACAATGCGCCTGGCAATGTAGCCCGCCTCCTCCAGCCGCTGGATCCGGCGTGAACAGGCGGAAAGCGAAAGGTTCACCCGGTCGGCAAGTTCGCCGACCGGCATGCTGCCATCCTGCTGCAACAGCGCCAGGAGCTTCCGGTCTCTCTCGTCAATCACGCTGATCACTCCCATTTCAATTCGCATGCACGCGGCATGTTTGCACAATCCACTGACATGACGCAAATCGTTCGCGCCAAAATGCCATTCTCGCGCTATATAAGCAAACCATTTCGGAAGAAGATCCGGCATATTTCCCTCAATCGAACGACAGCCGCAAAGCACCAAAGCGAGTGGCGACAGGCACAGGGAAAGCGATGATGGAAATGCGCAAGATCGGCCTTATCGGCGGCATGAGCTTCGAAAGCTCGGTGGTCTATTACCGCATGGTCAACGAGGCCGTTCGCGAGCGGCTGGGTGCATTGCATTCGGCAGAGGTGCTGCTGCACTCCGTCGATTTCCAGTCGATCGTCGACCTGCAAAAGGCCGGCCGCTGGGATGACGCCGCAGGAAGGCTCGCCGAGGTTGCCCGCGGGCTGAAGGCCGCCGGCGCCGACTGCGTGCTGATCTGTACCAACACCATGCACCTGATTGCCGATGCCGTTCAGGCGGCCGTCGACATCCCGCTGATCAACATCATCGACGAGACTGCCGCCCGCCTCAAGGCCGCCGGCATCCGCAAGCCGCTGCTGCTTGCCACCCGCTACACCATGGAACACGGCTTCTACGCCGAGCGCATGAAGAGCCACGGCATCGAGGTGATGGTGCCCGACGCGGACGGTCGCACGCTGACGCACAACGTCATCTTCGACGAGCTTTGCGCCGGCAAGGTGCTTGGCACCTCGCGCAGGGCGCTGGTCGAGCTGATCGACAAGGCCGAGGCCGAAGGTGCAGATGCCGTCATCCTCGGCTGCACCGAGATCTGCCTGATCCTCGACCCGAAGGCTCTGCCGCTGCCGGGCTTCGATTCGGCCGCGATCCACGCAGACGCCGCCGTAGAATTTGCCCTCGGCGAAGAGGATCTCCGTCGGGCGGCGTAAGGCAAGCATCGAACGATCCTCGCCACCTGCCGATGCGATTTACCCTGCCTGCCCTAAGCCCGCCTTAACCCCTTGGCGGCTAAGGAAAGATTGCAGGGATTGGGGATTGCGTGAGCATGGCGGGCATATCGGGGCCGGAGCGTCAGCCGCAGAAATTGCGGCTTGCGGAAATCGTCAGCGCGCTCAGCTACGCGCTCGACCTGACGGACGGCCAGCCGGCGGGCCATAGCGTGCGCTGCTGCTGGATCGGCATGCATCTTGGCGAAAGGCTCGGCCTTTCAGACGCCGAGAAACATGATCTCTACTACACCCTGCTGTTGAAGGACCTCGGCTGCAGCAGCAACGCGGCCCGCATCTGCAAGCTGTTTGCCACCAGCGACCATGATTTCAAGCGCAACGTCAAGCTGATCGACAACAGCTTCACCCAGGTTCTCGGCTTCATCGCGGCCAACACCGCCGTGCGCTCCGGCCTCGCCGTCAAGCTGCGCACGGTGCTGAACCTGGCCATGAGCGGCGGCAAGATCGACCGGGAGCTGATCGAAACCCGCTGCGAACGCGGCGCCGAGATCGCGCGACGCATGCGCTTTTCCGAGCCGGTCGCGCAGGCCATCCTCGATCTCGACGAGCATTGGGACGGTCGCGGCCAGCCGCTCGGGCGCAAGGGTGCGGAGATCTCTCTGCTGGCGCGCATCGCACTCCTCGCGCAGGTCGTCGACGTCTTCTACATCACCTCCGGCCGCAAGGCCGCCTGTCGCGAAGTGCGTCGTCGAGCCGGCAAGTGGTTCGACCCGCATCTGGCTTCGGTCTTCGAAGACGTCGCGGCTGACCCCGATTTCTGGTCGGCACTGGAGAACCCACAGCTCGACAACCGCGTCTTTGCCCTTGAGCCCGCCGGGTTTTCACAGCCCGTGGACGAGGACCTGCTCGACGACATCGCCGACGGCTTTGCCCAGGTCATCGACGCCAAGAGCCCGTTTACCAGCGGCCACAGCAAGCGCGTGGCGCTCTTTGCCGACCTGATCGCGACGGAGCTCGGCTTCAGCCGCGCCCGCAAACGCTGGCTGGTGCGCGGCGCACTGCTGCACGACATCGGCAAGCTCGGCGTTTCCAACGAGGTCCTGGACAAGCCTGCCAAGCTCGACCCGCAGGAATGGAAGGCGATGAAGGGCCACCCCGACCTCGGCGCCGCCATCCTGGAGCGGATCGACGCTTTTCGCAGGCTCGCTACAATCGCCCGCAATCATCATGAGAAACTCGACGGCAGCGGCTATCCCAACGGCCTGTCGGGCAGCGAACTCGACCTCGAAACGCGCATCGTCACGGTCGCCGATATCTTCGACGCGCTGACGGCCGACCGACCCTACCGCGCTGCCATGCCGGCCTCGAAGGCGCTGGCGATCATGGCAGCCGATGTCGGGGCCGGCCTCGACCCCGCCTGTTACGACGCCTTGACGCGCGCTCTGCAGGGCCTGGAAGCCAAGGCCGCCTAACTCCACGAACATATGCAAAAACAAAGCGCTACGACGCGTTCGCGATTCACCTTGCGAACGGCGGACCTTACCCCTTAAAGGCCTTTCGCCCCGCTGCGAGGCCCGCGAAGGCCGATGCAATTGCCCCAGGGGTCGCGGACCTGACACATCCACAACCCGTCCTCGATCGCCAGCGGACCGCGATAGAGTGGCGCGCCCAGATCGTTGAAATGGGCAAGCGCCCGGTCGAAATCATCGACCTGCCAATAGACGACCGTACCGCCCGCGCCGCTTGCCACCTTCTCATCCGCCGGCACGATTTCCAGATGGGTCGAGCCAATCTTCAGATATTCGAAATCGAAAGCCTCCAGCCGACGCCGTTCGGCGCTCGGGAAGGCACGCTGGTACCAGGAAAGCCCCGCCTCCACATCGGCGACATGCACCAGAACGGCAGACACGAATACAGTCATGGGCATCCTCGTCATGGGGCGAATCGAGCCGTACGGCCTCGTCGAAAGAGGCGGCCTTATACAGCCTGGATGCGCCGCCCCCAACGCGTTTCACCCGACACTGCCCAACCTCTCCGGGCAAGGACATGGGTAAGGCGAAGGACAAGGGAGGCAAGCAGACGCGCCTGACAGGCGCGCGCCGTAAATGTGCTCTGAGGCAGGACGCTTCAGGCCCGCACCGGCACCGCCGCTGCCACGCTCGACCGATGACCTTCGTCCTTAACACGCGCCCAGTCGCACTCCTTCAGCCCCGCGGCCGCGAAGGGATCGATCAGCGTGCCCGAGACGATCGAGGCGAGCAGCGCCGGCGAAGGCGGAATTCGGGCGATCGTCGCCACCAACCGGTCGCGCAGCCAGGCAAGGGCCACCGAATCCGACTGGTAGAAGGGGGTGAAGGCCAACGACAGCATCTGGAACAGCGCCATATGGTTGCGCCTCGCCCGACCGTAGGCGGCGAGTGCGGCGTCGAGATCATCAGTCACGGAAAGCGTGTGGGCCAGCGTCGCCGCATCGATCAGCGCCATGTTGGCGCCCTGCCCCAGCTGCGGGCTTGTCGAATGCGCGCTGTCGCCGACGAAGGCGACGCGGCCCGACGCCGGCGGGCGCATGGTGCGGTGGGCATAGCGCGCCAGTGTCAGCTGCTCCCAATCGTTGATCTGGTCGAGCAAGGGCGCACATTCAGGCCAATACCCACGAATGCCCGCCTTCCATTTGTCGAGACCCGCGCGCTTCACAACATCGGCATCGCCGGCCTTGACGCTCCAGAAGAAGGCGACGCGGTTGCGAGCCCCGGCTTGCGCCCGGCCCGCCGGCAGGATGCCGATCATCACCTTGGCTCGGTCATAGCGCTGCGTCAGCGCGTGCGGGTCATGGGCAAGGCCGTCGCTGTCGAGCGTCGCCCAGAAGTCGCCATAGGCAAGTTCGCGCACGCCGGGCGCCGTCGCTGCCCCGGCTGCGATCGCCGAGCGTGCACCGGTCGCATCGATCACGAGATCGTAGCGTCCAACTTCCTGGCCCGAGGCGTCGAGCAGCAGCGCTTTTTCACCCACCGTGCTGGCCGCGGCCAGCGTCACCCCCGTGCGTATCGGAATGCCCGCCGCGACGACGGTATCGTGCAACACGCCGAACAGGGCCGCCCGCTGCACGGCCAGCCCGAAACGACCACCAGCTAGCGCATCGTAACGCACATCGAGCACGGTCCGGCCGGACTTCGCGTCGGCACCATAAAGCCGGTCGATCCGGCTGCCGAGCGACAGCATCGGCTGCAACAGGTCAAGCGCGCCCAAAACCGTCAGGCCAGTCGGCTGCAGCATCAGCCCGGAACCGACAGGTGACGGCTCCTGGAAACGTTCGAGCAGCTCAACCCGATGGCCCTGCCGGCCGAGCAGCAGGGCTGCCGCGAGCCCCGCCGGGCCGGCACCGGCAATGCCGATAGTCAGTGTCTTCATAGTCCCTCGGAATGGCGCGAGATCGAAGCGCTGCGTTTGTTTCCTCGGCAAACTATACGGAAAATCAAGGCGCTACGGCAAGCTTGCCTTGCCGGGACATGGCGTCGCGCATGGCGCGCGGGACGCAACCGCCCCTCATCCGCCTGCCGGCACCTTCTCCCCGCTTGGCGGGGAGAAGGGACATGGCGGCGCCCCTTTTGCCCCAGGACAGCGTATCTCAGTGACACCACTCGTTGACAATTGACGCCAGCGACAATGCGGCCGCATCGCTCGTCCCCTCTCCCCGCACGCGGGGAGAGGGTTAGGGTGAGGGGCAGAGCGCACCCAAAGGTGAGGCGGCTGAACGAGCCTCTCCGGCAGACCGGACAATCGCCCCCTCATGATGCCGCGTCATACACCTCGCGGGCCGAACGGATGGCCCCGTGGTTGGCAAGCGACCAGTCGACAAAATGCTTCAGCAGATCCAACAGCGAGCGCCCGAGATCGGTCAGCGCATATTCCACGCTCGGCGGCTGCGTCGGGAACACCGTGCGGCTGATATAGCCGTCGCGCTGCAGGTCGCGCAGCGTCTGCGTCAGCATGCGCTGGGAAATATCGGGGATCAGCCTTCGCAACTCCGAAAACCGCAAGGCGCCGTCGGCGAGCGACAGGATCATCAGCGAATTCCACTTGCCGCCGATATTGTCCATGACATCGCGCACCGGGCAGTTTTCGACATCCATCGGCACGCCGCAGACCATCGCCACGCGCTTGCCCTTCACATCACCGGTCAGCTTGTTCATCGGTATCTGCCTTTCTCGGCCTGTTCGACGCGGGGGACGGTACCCTTTTTGTAACCACAGCAGAAAAAACTGCCCCCTTTACAGCTCTTACCAGATTACTAGATTAGAGCAACTCTCAAAAAGAGACCAATACCGGCAGACCCGCTTTCCCTCCCGAAGCCGATCGGCTGGCACCACAGAGAAAAGGAAAAGTTCATGTCCGATACACTGCTCGTGACCGGCGCCACCGGCCAGCTCGGCAAGCTCGTGCTCGATGCGCTCCTGGCATCCGGCAAGGTCGAGCCCGCCAAAATCATCGCCACCAGCCGCGACACGGCAAAGCTGTCCGACTATGTCGGCAAGGGCGTACAGGCACGCGTTGCCGACTTCGACGATCCGGCCTCCCTCGACGAGGCTTTTGCCGGCGCCGACCGCATCCTGATCATCTCCACCGACGCACTCGACCAGCCGGGCAAGCGCCTGCGCCAGCACCTGGCCGCCGTCACCGCCGCTGAGAAGGCCGGCGCGAAGCACATTCTCTACACCTCGATGCCAAATCCGGAAACCTCGGTCATCCCGTTTGCGCCGGACCACCTCGGCACGGAAAACGCCATCAAGGCGACCGGCATCCCCTACACCATCCTGCGCAATGGCTGGTACATGGAAAACCTGTTCATGGCGCTGCCGCATGCGCTTGAAACCGGACAGTGGTACTCGTCCTCCGGCCAGGGTCGCCTCGCCCATCTCGCCCGCGCCGACGCGGCAAAGGCCGCCGCAGCCGCCCTGCTTTCCGCAGGTAGCGAAAGCCGCACCTACACGCTGACCGGACCCGAGCTGCGCTCGACCGACGAGATCGCGGCCCTCGTCTCCAAGGCCGCCGGCAAGCCGCTCGACGTCGTACACATCTCCGACGACGCGCTGGCGGGCGGCTTGAAGGGCGCGGGCCTGCCCGACTTCCTGATCCCGATCGTCGTCTCTTTCGACGCCAACACCCGCGAAGGCCATATCGATATGGTGACGAGCGACGTGAGTGCCCTGACCGGCGCCACGCCACTGCCGCTCACCGCTTTCCTCGACGCCAGCAGGGCAAGACTTGCCGGCTGACCGGCGCTCATAGAAGCGAGGTGGGCCCGGCCGTTTGCGCCGGGCTCATCGTTTGCGGCGAAGTCCGGGAACGGTTGTTCCAGATCTGCCTGCTCTGCCGACGACCGGTCAGGGTCTTGAACCAGGAATAGCGCCTTCGCGTTTTTGTTCTTGTTATGTTCCCGACATCACGATATAGATCCCGTCGGTTCCGCAACCGAGAAATGGGGGAGATCATGACCGTTTACATGACTGTGGGCGCACTGGATTCCGACACGTCCAATGCCTTCTATGACGCAGCCTTGGCGACCATCGGCTGGAGCAAGCACACGGATTTTCCGGGCTGGCGCGCCTATTCCGAAGGTGGAGCAGGCGCAGGACCTGTCCTGTGGGTCTGCAAACCCTTCAACGGCGAACCGGCAAGCGCCGGAAATGGCGCCATGGTCGGCTTCATGGTCAAATCCCGTGCGGAAGTGGATGCCTTTTACGAAGCGGCCATGGCCCATGGCGGAGCAGATGAAGGCGCGCCCGCCGCGCGCCCACATTACGGGCCCACCTGGTACGCCGCATATATGCGCGACCCCTCGGGAAACAAGATTTCCGTCGTCCATAACGATTAGCGTTTCACCCGGTTTGTGAAACATCCGAAAGCCGAGATGCTGCGCGTTCGAGGCAGACCCTGCGAAACGGCGACAGCGGCTCCATCGGCGCTGCGCGGCTTGCGTCGCCGTCTATCGAGCGGCCTCTACCGGCGCCACGTCTCCTCGCACCGCGATCTCGGCCAGGGCAAGCGCGCTGATGCCAGCAAGGAAGAAGCCGGCCGACAGGTTCAGCGTCGTACCGTCGTAGAAGGCACCCATTGCAATCGCAAACAGGGTCGCCACCAGGCTGGATCCGGAAGCGATCAACGATGCGCCCAGCCCCGCGACCTGGCCAAGCGAGCGCATGGCCATGGCGTTCAGGTTGCCGAACAGCACCCCGATCGCAAAGAACGCGGCAAAGCCGAGCGCCATCAGCACAACCAGGGGCGGCCGTCCGCCCCAGGAAGCCGATACCGTGAGCATCACCAATCCGGCTGCGGCCAGACCGAGAAAGCCATATCGCGCCATCGTCTCCGCCCCGAAGCGCTGCACGAACTTCGCGTTGAGGAATGAGGCAAGCCCGATGCCTGTCGCCAGCATCGCGAAATACAAGGGAAAGGTCTGGCCGATCCCGTAGGCATCGAAGAACAGATCCGCCGCCGTGCTGAGATAGAGGAGCTGCGCCCCGAAAACCATTCCGGTCGCCACGATCAAGAGCGTCACGCGCCGGTTCGACAGGATGCGCCGCCCGTTCAGCAGGAGAAGCTTTGAGCGAAAGGGAATGCGCTTGGCTGGCGGCAGCGTTTCCGGCTGCCGCAGCACCAGCCACACCCCGAGAAGGCCCGCCACCGCGAGGTAGACGGCAAAGACACTGCGCCAGCCGCCGATGGCGATGATGCCCTGCGCCATAGCCGGAGCTAGCATCGGCACGAGAATGAAGAGCGTGAACATGAACGACATGACGCGGGCCATTGCGTCGCCCTCGAACTGGTCGCGGATCATGGCGCGCGTGGCGATCTTCGGCCCGGACACGCCGACCCCCTGCAGCAGCCGGCCCAGAATGACCATCTCTAGCGAACCCGCGACCATGGCGATGACCGTTCCGAGCGCATAGACACCAAGGCCGAGAACAAGCGCCTTCTTTCGCCCCATAGCGTCGGAGAGCGGGCCTAGCAGCAATTCCCCGAACGCCATGCCGAGGATGAAGAGCGAAATGATGTGCTGGGTGGAAAGCGGTGGCGCGACGCCGACATCGGCGCCAATCTGGCGCAGACCCGGCAACAGCGCATCGACGCTGACGGAGGTGAGTGAGGTCAGGAGGGCATAGAGCGCGATGCGCTCACGAAAACTGGTCTGAGATGTCATTGGCCGCATATATGGGAAAACATTGGCTCAACCTATAGCAGTCTTGCCGTTGATATCTGTGGTGGAAATTGAGCACCCTTTGCAAGGGCGATCGGCGCTCAGCACGTCAGGTGTGAAGCATCCGCCAGGCTGACGACCGCCCGGTTTCGGAAGAAGTTATCCTGGCGTAGATGCGTGATGCTCCCCGATTTTGCCGGGAAGCTCAGGAAGCCGCAGGCATCGATCGGCACCTTCATCCAGGCCGCGAGAACCAGCGTCAACGTGAAGCCATGGGTGACGATGATCTGCGTCTCGCACGGCCGCTCGACGATCGCGTTCACGCGGGGATAGACGCGGGCGGCCACGTCGCGGCGCGTTTCCGCGCCATCGATCCCGCAGGGATAATCGAGCCGGTTGTCGTCGGGCGCCGGGCTATAGCGCGCGTCGAGCCACGCCTGGGGTTTCCCGCCGGCCACGCCGTAGCTGATTTCCCGGAGATCCGCGGTCTCGGCCACCGGCCGTTGGAAGCGCCTGGCAATGGCTGCCGCCGTCTGCGAAGCCCGACGAAGATCCGAGCTGTGGATCTCCACGTCTCTGTCACCAATCAACGCCAGCAGCCGTTCGGCCGTCGCCGCCGCATCCTCTTGGCCCAGCGCCGTCAGGTCGGTGTCGTACCAGCCTCCCACCCTATCCTCTTCGTGATGGATGGACTGCGTGTGGGTAACGACGAAAATGTCTTTCATATCGGTCGTCTCATCAAATTCGCGTCTTGCAGGACGCTCTGAAAAACAGAGATGCCGAGACTGTTCTGGGAGCGAAGGGCCGGACGTCCTGCAGTTGCTTCTCGTATCGTGCGAACCGCAATCATCCGGCTCAAATCGCCGCCGCTGACCGCGGCCCTACGGCCTTTGGCTGCGAACGCACACCTGTTCCCGCAACGCGACGATCTCTTCGTGATGATCGCCAAAGCTGTACATGTCGAAACAGAAGCCAATGCTCAAGGCGGTGGCAAGCTTCTGAAGCTCAAAGTCCAACTCCCAGCCGAAACTCTGCTGATAGTAGCCGACGCAGGCGATCTGAAGCCTGGCCATGGTCGCGGCGTGCAGCAGCCCCTCACGATAGGGCGAGAGGGCATCCAACAGAGATCTGACATGCTGGTTCAGCGGATGCGTATCGTCCAGCCCGCTATTCAGCTTCCAGCGTGACTGCGCCCGCCTGAAGGCATGCCCCCGTGCGAAAAACCCTTCCCCCGTTGCCCAACTTTCGCTGGGATCAAGGCCGATTGCATTAGTGATATCTGTCGGGTCGAAGGCGCCTACGGCACAGAAATAGGCATATTCGCGATCCGCGACCGCTTGCATTGCATCACACCGCCTGCCCGCAGGCGCGGCGGAAGCGGCGCACGGTCTCAGCCATGCCGTATTCCAGCGCGTCGGCCGTCAGGCCGTGGCCGATCGACACTTCGGCGATATTAGGGACGTGCTTGACGAGCAGCGGCAGGTTGGCGACCGTCAGGTCGTGGCCGGCATTCACTTCGAGGCCGAGGCTGGCGGCGATCGCGGCGGTGCGCGCCAGTTCGGCGGCAATCTTCTCCGCCTTTTCCGGGTCGTCATAGCAGCCGCCATAGGGGCCCGTGTAAAGCTCGATGCGGTCGGCACCGGTTTCCCGGGCAATGCGCAGCGCCTCCGCGTCCTCGTCGCCGTCGGCAAACAGCGAAACGCGGAATCCCTTCTTCTTCAGCCTGCCGACAACACTGCCGAGAAGGTTGTGGTTCTTGCGGAAGTCCCAGCCATGGTCGGAGGTCGCCTGCGCCGGATCATCGGGCACCAGCGTCACCTGCTCCGGCTCATGGGTTTCGACGAGGCGCAGAAACTCCTCGTTCGGGTAGCCTTCCATGTTGAATTCGGTCTCGGAAAACTCGTCGTCGATGAGATCGCGGATCGGCTGCAGGTCGGAAAAGCGCACATGCCGCTGATCGGGGCGTGGATGCACCGTCAGCCCGCTTGCGCCGGCCTCGAGAGCAATACGGCCGAGCGCAGTGACGGAAGGCCAGGGAAGATCGCGCCGGTTGCGCAGCATGGCAACGGCATTCAGATTCACGGACAGTTTTGCGGGCATGTCGGAACTTTCCAGAGGCGGGCAATGTCAATGCAATCTTCTACTGCATAATTGCAAAAACCGAAAACGGTTTGAGGCCAAGATTATGCAGCAATTCCAAAGAGTACGTCCGCCGGCGAAAGTCGGACCCGGCGTCGCCTGATTGCCGGCCATCTCTTGACGAAACCTTGACATTAGTGGGACCTAACATGCAATCAGACCCATGGGGTTGGCTCGACCCAGAGCACTCGACCGGTATGGATTCAGGCGGCGCAAGACCCGCAAACATGGTACCGCTACGTTCTGCCACAGGGAGATGGTCGCAATTCCTGCTTTTATTTCAGATAAAACTCAAGTTTGGCGCAAAGCACTCCTGACAACAGCTTTTTTTGAGCCTAAATTTCCGAATCACATCGAATGGCCATAGTCTGCCCTTCGATCACCTTCATAAAGTTTCGCGGCGAATGAACCTGGAGCAACAACCGATGACGACGGTCGAAAGACCCTGCAACGAGACGATCCGGCAGATTCTGCGCCGCATCCTCGAGAGCAAGGCTTTTGCACGTTCCGAACGCCTGCGCGCTTTTCTCGCCTATGTCGTCGACAAGGAGATGATCGGTGAAGGTCCGCAGTTGAAGGGCTACTCGATCGCCATCGACGTCTTCGATCGCCCCCAGGCGTTCAATGCCGACAGCGACCCCCTGGTGCGGGTGCATGCGGGCAAGTTGCGCAAATTGCTCAAGGCCTACTACGAGACCGACGGCGCTAGAGACGAATGGCATCTGGTCATTCCCAAGGGCACCTATGTACCCGAATACAGCCGTGGACGGATCGATGCGGTTGGTGCTGCCGAGCCGCAAGCCCGTCAGCCGAAGCTGACGAGGAAGCGCCTTCCCGGCCAGAAGACAGCTTGGCCGCCGGCACCATTGTCTTCGCCGCTCGCCGTTTTGTCCGTGTTGCCGCTGCTCCTGTTTGCGCCCCTGCCCTCGCCGGAAATGACGCTGGATATCGATGCGCAGGCGAAGCTGTTCAACGGCCGCTATGCGACCGAGCGTGTGCTGCCGTCGGTCAACGTCATTGTTTCGGGCGACCAGAACGGCGATATCAAGGCCTTCGCCACTGCCCTTCGCACCGCCGCCCAGCGCCACAAGACGCTGGCGCGCGCCACCGATGGCGACACGGGACGGCCGGTGTCGCGCAATGCCGCGCTGTCGTTTTCGCTCGACCTGACCTGGTACGATGCGCCCGCAGCCGGTGTACGCGTGACCTTGAAGCATGACGGTGAAGGCGTGCCGCTGCGGCAGGATTTCATCACCATCGAGCGGTTGAAGAGCGAGCCGGACCTTTTGTTCGAAAGCATGTCACTGGCATCGGAACTGTTCTCTCTGGATGGCGAGATCTACACCCACGCGAGCGAGGAACAGATCCAGAGCCCGCTGATGGATTGCATGACCGCGACCGCGCAATACCGCAAGCTGCTGACGCGCGACAGCTTCGAAAAGGCCTGGTCCTGCCAGCAGCAGCTGGCGCCCCTGCGCGGCGATGAGCCTCTCTTCATCCTCAGCGCCAAGAGCCCGCTAAAGGTCGTCGGACACTGACGAAAACCATGGTTCCGAGCGCCGGGAGGCGCTCGGCCGACGCCGCTCAAACCAGCATATCCCCTGCAATATTAAGGACTATTCATATATGCGATTCGCGTATACGGTGTAGTCATGCGTTGGGAATTGGTGCCTGGTTGCTCGTCAGGCAAGCACAATTGTCAGCAGTAATCGCGCCCTTGGCGCGGTGTGCCCCAGCCGAGCAGCAGGCGCCATCGTCGACTCCAGACGGTGGCTTCGGAGTGCGGATCCGTTCCGCTCCCGGTCACGGACGGTCGTGGCGGCGTCCTGATGCCTGCGGCATAATTCCGTAAATCGGCAGCGATATCGGGACCAATTATGCAGCAAATCGAAGCGTTACGACGACCTGCCCTCCCTTGATCGGGCGCGCGGCGCCGTCAACCGGGGACAATCGATATGCCGCGAGACCACTGGAAATACGAGGGCGTGCTGGCGGCGCCCGAACGTGTCGGCTACCTGCCAAAACTGCCGCTGCCCCACCACGACCCCTCAAGCCCGCTTGCAATCGCCGATATGGCCGATGCCTTCGGCGTCACCCACCGCACCCTGCATTTCTACGAGGAGAAGGGCCTGCTTATCGCCGCCCGCATGGGGCCGATGCGGGTCTATGGAGCGGACCATATCCGGCGCATGGCCGTCATCAACGCCTGCCGCGAAATCGACATGCCGATCGCCGCCATCCAGGAGCTGCTCTCGAGCCTCGCTGGAGCCGACGACCAGACCGAAGCCGACCGGCTGTTCAAGGAGGCGCTGCTGTCGCGGCGGCGGGAACTGGCCGCCCAGCAATCCAACCTGCGCCGACAGATGCAACGCATATCCGAACTCCTGGAAAGCGAAACAGAGAATGGCGAGCCCTCACCCGATGACGCCGCACACGTGCACCTCTCACCGATCGAAAGCGAGTGCCTGACCTTCATGGCCGAAGGCTATCCCGCCTCTCGCATCGCCCGTTTGATGGAGATGGATCTGGCGGCAGCCTTGACGCTCGAAGCCGGAATCATCCGCAAATTCAATGCCCATAACCGCTTCCAGGCCATCGCCAAGGCGGTGCTTTCGGGCATGATCGCCGCGGAATAAATGGGGTAAAGGCCCCGCGCCGGCGCCCCCAACTCGCCAAGGGGATGGCGAGAAGCGTTGCCCACCGCGTGCCGAAGGCAGACGATTGTCGGCCGTTTTCGCGGGACCATTCGGCTGCAATTCTCTGGCGGTCAGGGATAATATGATGTTCTCGGCGCCACCTGCATGGTACGAGGCGCCGAAACAACATGAACGAGACACCCCGATGCTTCCCTGGATCCAGCTAGACCGCGCAACCATTCCCGGCGATGGCGACGAGTTGCGCCTGAAGCAGCGCGGCAGCGAGTTTTCCATCATGCTCGGCTCGACCGAATTGATGAACAGCCGGTTGAGCGGCTCGGAAGAAGCGTTGGCCACGCTGAGCTATGAGCGGATCGCCGGCCGCAAGAATGCCAGCATGCTGATCGGCGGGCTCGGCATGGGGTTTACCTTGCGCGCCGCCCTCGGCGTCCTCCCGGACGATGCCAGAGTGGTCGTCGCCGAGCTCGTGCCTGCCGTGGTCGACTGGGCGCGCGGCCCGATGGCGGATCTGCACAAGGGCACGCTCGACGATCCCAGGGTCGAGATCCATGTCGGCGATGTCGGTGGGCTGATCCGTTCGAAATCGGCCGCTTACGATGCCATCCTGCTCGATGTCGACAATGGCCCCGACGGGTTGACGCGCCCTTCCAACGACAGCCTCTACAACCACACCGGCCTGCGTGCCGCCAAGGCTGCGTTGCGCGCCAACGGCGTGCTTGCCGTCTGGTCTTCGGCGCCGGATAGCGCTTTTACCCGCCGATTGCGCGAAGTCGGCTTTGCCACCGACGAGGTGAATGTGCGCGCAAATGGCAAACGCGGCGGCGCACGCCATGTGCTCTGGATGGCGACCAAGCGATAACCGCCAGGTTGCTGCCAGCCGTCCATTGCCAATCGGGCCCTACGACGGCGATGTCGGCGGAATAAATCTAGGTCGTCACACCTTGCGGAAGGCCCGGCTCGACACCGAGATCGGGTTGTCGCTTGGGTCCTTCGCGTTGGCGAACTGATAGCCGTCAGCCTGATGGATCGAGCCAAACACCAGCCCTTCGGCAGCGCAGCGGGCGCAGAACGCCTCGACATCCCTGACATCGAACACCAGCTTGACCAGCGACTGGCCGCGCCGCTGCCCCTTGGCCGCCGGGTGGACCATCAGGTTGGCGCCGCCCTGGCCGCAGATCAGCTCGACGATCCGGTCGCCCGCTTCGCGTGAAGCCTCGAAACCGAAGTGCATCTCGTAGAAGCGAACGGTCGCCTCCACATCATGGGCGTAAAGGATGATCCGGTTGATCGGCACGGGGTCTCCTCCGCTCGAAGCCTCGGCGACCGCCCGAAGTCAGCGAACGATCGTCAGGCGTTCGGCCGCGCGGGTAATCGCGGTATAGAGCCAGCGCTCGCGGGTATCGCGGAAGGCCCAGCTCTCGTCGAACAAAACGACGTTGTTCCACTGCGAGCCCTGCGCCTTGTGCACCGTCAGGGCATAGCCGAAGTCGAATTCGTCGTAGCGCTTGCGGGTCGTCCAGGGAATTTCGCCCTCGACGTCCTCGAAGGCCGCCTTCAACAGCTTGATTTTGGCCGCACCGCGATCCATGTCGTCGTCCTCAGGGCGGATCATCAGGTTGATGCCCGGCTTGACCGTTTCCTTCGACGAACTCATGACCTGCCAGAGCGAGCCGTTGAGCAGGCCCTTGGCCGGGTCGTTCCTGAGGCACACCAGCTTGTCGCCAGATTGCGGATACTCGCTGGTAAAGCCCTTGAGCTCGCGAAGCCGCTGGTTGTAGCGCCGCCGGGTCTTGTTGGTGCCAACCAGCACCTGGTCGGCCTCCAGCACCAGTTCCTGGTTGACCTGCCCGCGGCCGATGACCTGCGTGGTGCCGTAGTCGCCATGCGCGATCTCGTTGCCCTCGCGCACCTGCATCGCCAACCGGATGATCGGGTTGTCGCGCGCCTGGCGGTGGATATCGGTGAGCAGGTAGTCCGGCTCCTGGTTGGTGAAATAGCCGCCGCCAGTGACCGGCGGCAGCTGGCCGGGATCGCCCAGAACCAGGATCGGCGTGCCAAAACTCATCAGGTCCTTGCCGAGCGCCTCGTCGACCATCGAGCATTCGTCGACGATGATCAGCGCCGCCTTGGCGACCGGGCTCTGGCGGTTGATCGAAAACATCGGCGCGATCGAGGTCTTGCCGGTTTCCTCGTCGGAAACCTCTTCCTCGCCGCGCGGCCGGTAGATCAGCGAGTGGATGGTCTTGGCGTTGCTCGCCCCCTTGGAGCGCAGAACCTGGGCGGCCTTGCCGGTAAACGCGGCAAACAGCACGTCGCCGTCGACATGTTCGGCAAAATGGCGCGCAAGCGTCGTCTTGCCGGTGCCGGCATAACCGAACAGCCGGAAGAGCGGCGAGCGGCCTTCCTTCAACCATTGCGAAACGGCCTTGAGGGCCTCGTCCTGTTGCGGAGCAAATTGCATGACGCGAAGTGTCAGGATTCGGGGTGCACAAGCAAGCCCGGATTTCCGGCCCGCAGCCGGCGGCTGCGCTCTGAGCGGGCCCCGATCACCAAATCCTGCACCGGATCGCCCGGATATCGCGGGTCTATCTGACGTCCGGGTGCACGGCGACACATCACGACTGCCCAACGCAAGGGCAACGCCCCAGTACAGTTCGACCCGAGATCTCGATCTCCCGCCGTCTCGGCTGTGGCCATTTCTTGCCCTGTGGGCTGCCTGCCGCTTGAATGCCCGCGCGCAATGCTGCTAACGAGCGGTTGCGCAGCATATCGCCCCATCGACGGGGCTGTCCGCGCCAAACTGATCAGGCACGCGCGAACGCGCAAAGCTCCTGAAGCAATGCCGGAGAATGCCCTTGAAGCCCGACCAGCCCGCCATGCCCACCCCTTCGGCACCCGTCGGCATCGGCCGGCTCGCACCGGCGCTGCAGTGGCTGCTTCTCACGCTGGTCTCGCTGGTCTTTACGGTGATCCTCGAATTGATCGGCATCCCCGCCGGCTTGCTGATGGGGCCGATGTTCGCGGCCGTCCTCTTCGGCATGAACGGCAGCACCATCCGCTTGCCCAAGCAGGTGTATTTCTGCGTGCAGTTCATTCTGGCAATGATGATCGCCGGCGCGATGACGCCGGGCATGCTTGGCACTTTTTCCGGCAACTGGCCGCTGTTCCTCAGCGTCATTCTTTCCGTCATCGCCGTCAGCACGCTGTGCGGCTGGGTGATCACCCGCATGCGCATCCTGCCGGGCACGACCGCGATCTGGGGCTCGTCGGCGGGAGCTGCCTCCACCATGCTGATGATGGCGGATGCCTACGGCGCCGATGCGCGCCTCGTCGCCTTCATGCAGTATCTGCGCGTCATCTTCGTGGCCAGCACCGCGACCATGGTCGCCCATCTCTGGGTCACCGGCACCGAGGCCGAAACCACGATCGTCTGGTTCGAGCCGGTCTCTGTGCTTCCCTTCCTGACAACGCTTGCCGTCGGGCTTGGCGCCGCCTTTGCCGGCCGGATGCTGCGCGTGCCGGCCGGCGCATTCCTGATGCCGTTTCTCGTCGGCGCGGTGCTCAATGTCAGCGGCGTCATGACCACCGAGCTGCCGCAATGGCTGCTGGCGCTCTGTTATGGCCTGCTCGGCTGGAACATCGGCCTCGGTTTCACCCGCTCGATCCTTGCCCATGCCCGCCGCGCCCTGGTGCCGACGGTGATCTCGATCGTCGTGCTGATCTCGTTTTCCGGTCTGCTCGCCCTCATCTTGATCAAGGTGGCCGGCATCGATCCGCTGACGGCCTATCTCGCCACCAGCCCGGGTGGCCTCGATTCCATCGCGGTGATCGCGGCCTCCAGCAATGTCGACCTCTCCTTCGTCATGGCGCTGCAGTCCGCCCGCCTGATGATCATCACCATGATCGGCCCGGCGCTCGCCCGCTTCGTCGCGGATCGCGCCTGAGCGCGGCCAGCATCGTCGCCTTCAAGAAAATCGCGACGATGCAACACATCCGGGAATAATCGCCACCCTCCTCGTGTCTCATGTTCGGAAACGCACCCCGCGCACTCCATCAGAAACAACTTGAGGAAGGAAAGCTCCCATGAGACCGTTACCCATAGCGATTGCTATTTCTCTTGTCGCCGGCGTCGCCTTTGCGGCACCGCCGGTCAAGACGGTCGAAACGGCGAAGGGCAATGTGCTCGCCGCCGCCAACGGCATGACGCTTTATACGTTCAAGAACGACAAGAAGGGCGAGTCCAGCTGCTACGATTCCTGCGCCACCAACTGGCCGCCGTTCATGGTCGAAGGCGATGCCAAGGCCGAGGGCGCCTTTACGATCGTCGAGCGCAAGGACGGAGCCAAGCAATGGGCGAAGGACGGCATGCCGCTGTACTTCTGGATCAAGGACAAAAAGATGGGTGACGCGACCGGCGATGGCGTAAAGGGCGTCTGGGATGTCGTCAAGCCGTGACCGCATGAGCGAGGGTGCGGAGGCGAATGCCGCCGCGCCCGACCGGTTCGAGGAGGACGTGCTGGCGCTAATGCCGGCGCTTCGGCGCTATTCGCGCAGCCTCGTGCGTTCGGATCCGGATGGTGAAGACCTGCTGCAGGATTGTGTAGAGAAGGTTCTGGCGCGCCGCGCCCAGTGGCGCGGGGTCAACCTGCGCGCCTGGGCCTTCACCATCATGACCAATCTCAGCCGCAACCGGCACCGCCACACGGCGCTCCACCCGCAGGTCGAACTCGACGACGACCTCGGACTGCAGGCCGAAACCTATGAGAGCGATCCGCTAGAGCGCTCGCGGCTGGAGCGCGCGCTCAACGGGCTTTCGGCGGAAAACCGCTCGGTGCTGATGCTCGTGGTGATCGAGGGATACCGATACCAGGATGTGGCCGACATGCTGGCCATACCGATCGGCACGGTGATGTCGCGGCTGTCGCGCGCGCGCCACCAGCTTGCCGAAGCGATGAAGGACGACAACGTGATCAGCATGCGGAGACCGAAATGACGGACGAATTGAACACCGTCTCCGAAGACGACCTCAACGCCTATGTCGACGGCTTCCTGAGCGAGGCGGACCGGGCGCGGGTCGAGCAATGGCTCGAGCGCAATCCGGCGCGCGCCGAAGACGTTCGCCAATGGCAGGCCCAGGCAGCCGAGCTTCGTGCCATGTTCTCCCCCTATGCCCGCAGCGACGAGCGCGACCGCGCGTTGCTGTCAGCCACAAATGTCAGCGAGGTTGCCACTTCGGGCGATCGCTGGACCGAACGCCTTGGCAGCCGTATTGCCGCCGGTCTCCTGCTTTTTGCCGCCGGCGCCCTCACCGGGCTCTATGCTCCGCATATCCTTACGCCCCAGCGGTCAGAGCAAGTTGCCCAGGTAACGGAAAGCCTGCCGCGCCAGGCGCAATCGGCATTTCTCATCTATGCGAGCGAAGTACGCCACGCCGTCGAGGTCGGGCCGGACCAGCAGACCCACCTTGCCAACTGGCTCGGCAAGCGCCTCGATCATCCGCTCAACATCCCCGATCTGTCGAGCCTCGGCTTTTCACTCGTCGGCGGCCGGCTGCTGCCGGTCAATGGCAAGGCGGGCGCGCTGTTCATGTATGAGGATGCAAGCGGCCAGCGGCTGACGGTTCTGCTCGGCCGCAATCCCGACAACCGCGAGACGAGCTTCCGCATCGACAGCAGCGGTGGCGTCGAGACCTTCTACTGGATCGATGGCCCGATCGGCTACGCCGTCACCGGCGAAGTGCCGCGCGCGCTTCTGCAGAAGGTCGCCGACGAATGCTACCGCCAGTTCGAGAAGCCGGCTGCGTCCTGAACGCAGTTCGTTCGCCGGTGTCCCGGAGGATCGCACAATTGGCGGCAGCGCCCGGAACTAAGGTTCGCTGCACGCCGTGTTCGGTCAATGGCTTGAGCCTTCAGCGGCACCGGGTATAGATCCGCCCGTAGGCATCGACAACCTGCACGCAGCCGGGCGCGTAGACCGTCGCGCCCACCGCAGCTCCCGCTGCAATTGTCCGGCGTGTCGTGCGGCGCGCCACTCCGGCGTAGCTGACCGGCGTCAGCGGGCGTCCGACAATGGCCTGGGCTTCGGAGATGAAGGAGCCGGTTCCATCCGTCGGAATATCGCCCAGGAGCATCGCGGCAATACCGATTGCCAGGGCGGCTAGTCTTGCATAGCGGGTCATTGGCTGCCTCCTTCGGGAACTTCATCTATATGGGGCATCGCCTTCGCATCCACCCGTTTGCTGTCGGCCGGCGGTGCGAACTTGAAGTCATTCTTCGCCTCTCCACTCCAGGAATTGATGACGAGCGTGTACTGCGGCGCCTGCCCCACAGCCTTGGAGGTGATGACATACTTGCAAGGGATTGGTTCCGGCCCGGTGCGCACCCACAACTGCCAATCCGTATCGGCGTTACGGAAGGCGAGGTGCTCGCACTCGATTCCGCCAACCACACCGGTGCCTATATGCTTGGCATCGATGATGCCGGCATTGAGCGCATCGTAGACGTTGGACAGAAGCAGGTCGGCTCCAGGCAACGCCTGGCCATCTGCTTCAAGCTTCGAAACAAGCTCGTCGAGCGTACCGGGCATGTCGGCCTGCATGAACACTTTGGCGTTCTTCGCGTGAACGGTCATCTGCTTGCCGTCGAAAAACATCTCGACATCGGCGAAACCGCCTGTGCGGGCAGCATAAACCTTGTCCGGGCGGCTGACGGACACCTCACCCGAACTTGCGAACTGAACCTTCTGCATTTCGGGCGTCACAACCTCGATGTCGGAGTTGAAGGTTGCGGTAAAGGCCTGCTGTTTCGCCAGGTAATCCGACATGGATTTCAGAATGGCGCGGGCATTATCCTCCGCATGCGCAGCAGGCACGAACAGTGCCAAGACGAGTATTCCTGTTGCTAGTCGACTTTCGGCTCTCATGGTTTCCTCCACCATTGAAACGGCCTGAATGGACTCAATCGCTGGGACTTTGCATGGATGGTCTTGAGCAGCTTGCCGGTCGGGAGCGATGTCAGGACGGCCGGCGTCTGATCGCGCAATTCGATGGGATGTGAACAGTCTGCAACCTCATCCCCGCGAGTGATCATCGTTGACAAAATCGCGTTCGCCAACATCTTTTCCGCGCCATCGTTCAAGCGCCGGATTGCATTGGTTTCTTTTTTCCATCGGCACGGGTTATCGGGCGTACGCCCAGGGCTGCGCAGTCTCCCTTGGCGTTACGGTCATCGATGAATGCACTGCTGTTGCGCTATCGGCGTCGAGCCCTCGGCAACCCATCCGGCTCCCAAAACGGCCCGGCACACGGAGTGAGCCCGCCGATCAGCCCACGCCTGGCCGCGCTGACTGGACCTGCATCGGCTATGCCTGCCTGCTTGGGTCGGACGCTGCGCCAGCATGGGCGCACCCCGGCCGCTACCGCAGCGGATCGTTCTCAATGAGGATCGGATGCCCGTGCGGCGTCGCTTCGGCCGCGCGCTGCCAGCGCTGCGTCAGATGCTCCAACTCGCCGCCGGATACGATCGAAAGCTCGGTGACAAGCCGCGATAGCGCCGCCACCCAACAATCGAAATAGTCGCTGGCATCCGCCTTGCGGCCGGGCTTGTAGAGTTCGGCCGAAAGCGCCTCGGCCCATTCCGGCCAGGAGAACACGCCCTTTTCGTGCAGCCGCACGGTCATGGCGAAGGCAGAGGCCTGCCATGGCTCGGCGAAAACAGGATCGCCCTCCGGCGATTTCGGCAGCTCTGCGGAAGCAACCAGTGGCGACGCCACCTTACACATGTTCAAGATAGCTCTCCCAGGCATCGATCGAGACCGTCAGCGTCGGGTCGGCGCCCTCGCCCCAGATCTCACCCCCGTCGAACACCACGGTATAGAGCCACTGCGCGCTCTCGCCGCGGCCATGGGCATTGTCGTCAGGAAAGACGAAGGAGCCCTGCACCGCCTCGATCGTGCCGATCTTGGCACGCGCATAGCGCGGCAGCCGCGTATGGGTCGTCGGATTGAAATTCTTCGTGCGCACCCGTTCGCCGACGACGAAGCCCGGGCGCTGATCGACCGGGCGGTCGCAGGGGC
The DNA here is from genome assembly GCF_059419585.1 of Ensifer sp. GW821-FHT05G01. Lineage (NCBI taxonomy): Bacteria > Pseudomonadati > Pseudomonadota > Alphaproteobacteria > Hyphomicrobiales > Rhizobiaceae > Ensifer > Ensifer sp. GW821-FHT05G01. Next base: position 172,331 of record NZ_JBWKSC010000004.1, read on the forward strand.
CGCCCTTGGCAAGCACGCCCGGCACCATCTCGGCCTTCAGCACCCGCTTGGGTGCCGCACCTTTTTCGAGCATGTGGCCGCCGTCGAGCTCGGCCTGGGTGACGAAGCCGTGGCGCTTCAAAAGCGTTTCCAGCGCCCGAGTCCAGATCTCGTAATAGCTTGCCGAGAGATAGGTCGCCGGGGCCAAGTTTTCGCGCGCATGCCGGCTCTCGTCGATCGTCCAGGCGCCGAATGCGCCGCAGGAAAGCGTCACGCCAAGCGCCCGCTTTTCCCATTCGGCGTGAAAATAGGGTTCGTTCGGCTCGGGCGCGACCGGCCCCATGCCATGCTGCCCGCCCAGATCGTGCGGCCCGTTCATCGCAGCACCTCCGGGGAAAGGGCAAGCCCGGTGCCGATCATCGCGTCACGGGTCACGAGGTCGGCAAGCTGCTCCTCGCCAAGGCCGTCGGTCCCTGCAGGCCGCACCGGCACCACGAGATAACGCAGCTCCGCCGTCGAATCCCAGACGCGGATGCGGGTTTCGTCTGACAGCGTCAGCCCGAATTCCGCCAGCACCCCGCGCGGGTCGATGACCGCACGCGAGCGATAGGGCGGCGCCTTGTACCAGACCGGCGGCAGGCCGAGAACCGACCAAGGGTAACAGGAGCAGAGCGTGCAGACGACAAGATTGTGGGTGTCTGCAGTGTTGAACACGGCACGCATGTGCTCGCCCTGCCGGCCGGTATAGCCGAGGCTGGCGATTGCCGCCGTTGCGTCACGCTTCAGCCAGTCGGCAAATTCGGCATCGCTCCAGGCCTTGGCGACGACACGGGCGCCATTGCGCGGGCCGATCTTGGTCTCGTAGGTCTCGACGATGGCATCGATCGCCGCCGGGTCGATCAGCCCCTTCTCCGTCAGCACCGTTTCCAGCGCCTTTACCCGCGCTTCCATGTCGGTGAAATGGTTGTCGTGGTGATGGTCGTGATCATGGTGATCGTGGCCATGATGGTGTTCGGACATTGCCTGGCTCCTCGCAGCACGGCGCCCCGCGGCCACGCCGATGGCGCCGCTGCCTCCCTGAGGCAACAGTCGTAGCGAATAAACGCCGATTTCGAAATCGATTTTACCAGCGGCCGTGGGCCAGAATTGTCACCGTAACAAGTCCGGTTCGACATGGTCCTGCCACCCAGGCCAACCCGACGACCTCGACCGCAAGTCATCATCAAGCAAGCGACGACGAGATGATTGCAATCCGCGACCGTCACAAGTCCAAGGTTGCGTTAAGGTCTTCGCACGCCCGGTGATTCGACGCGACGACCCTCCAGTGGCGGCGGATTCGGGACGAGGCATGAGGGAACGGACAGCGGATGACGACACCAATCGAAAGTGCTTTCCCATCCCGTGCGATCAGGATCGTTGCGCCGTCGTTTTCCCTTGGCTTCTTTTTCTTGCTACTGGCACTTTTCCCGTTGCCGTTCGCAGTCGGGCTGCTGCGGCTGCCGATCGACGAGATCAGGCGCGATTACGCCATCAGCCAGAACCCCGTTCTCGTCAGCGGCGCGGAGATCTGCACGGTCGATTGCGTGCGTGGCAGCGGCGAGCCGCCGCTCTGCAAAACGCAGGTTCGCTTTCAGCACGATGGCAGGCCCGAAGAGCATGTCTTGAGCACCCGTTCGGTCGGCCAACCCGGCGCTTGCCGGCAGGGCAACGTTACCATCGCCGGCGACAATCCCGAGCATATCAGCCTCGCCCATGATTATCGCACCATCATGCGGTCGACTGCGCAGCGACTTATCCTCGGCGCCGGCCTTGCGCTGTTCAGTCTCGTCATGTTGCTCAAGGCTATGCCCATTTTCCTTGCTCGCCGCGTGGCCGGCCGGCAGTATCTGCTGAAACCGGTCATCGTCGATCTCAGCGGCAGCCAGGTGCTGCGCTACACGACGAGCCTTCCCTTGGCGCGCGGTGCGATCAAGACAGCCTATACCCGGATGAAACCGGGCGAGCACCCGCTGTACCTCCGGCCGACCGGCGACAGCGGAACGTTGCCGGCAACCGCCTTTGCCGGTCACGACTACCCCGCCCTTGCCGTTGTTGCCGAAGGCGTGTCGCTGCCGATCCTGCTTGACGACAAGCTCACCCGGCTCGATCTGAGCGAGCCGGAGCGCAAGCGCATTCGAGCGGCCATCGACGAAACCATCGGGCAGTCCGACGGAGACATCGTAACCCCTGCTTCGGTGCGGGAGAGGCTCATCCGGCCTTTGTTGAGACGCAAGCCCCTCGATGGACCGCGATTGTCGCCAAAATGGGCATACCGGCTTGCCATTAGCGGGGCCGCTGCGGTCGCGATTCTGCTCCTTATCATATCGCCCTGGCTCGACGTTTTCGGCGACTGAAGACCTAGCCATGTCCGCATGGGCCATGGAATGGCGCCAGCTCGGCGCGGCGAACGCCTTCCCTTGCGTCCTTCAGCAAGACGGAACCCATTCAACGCATGAAGCTACGCTGCACATTTCGAATGTTCCGGCTACCTTCGATTGTCAATTGTAACCCGCGGCCCTCTAATCTGATGCCATGAAGATTCTGATTCTCGGCGCCACCGGCTTCATCGGCTCGGCCATCCTCGATCGATTGAAAAGCGACCGACATGCGGTGACCGGCCTTGGCCGCAATGTCGGCCGCGCCCGTCTGAGGATGCCCGATGCACAGTGGCTTTCGACCGATCTTGCGACCATGCGCACGCCTGAGGATTGGCAGCCCCTCGTCGCAGGCCACGACGTGGTGGTCAATTGCGCCGGCGCGCTTCAGGACGGGCTTTCAGACGATGTAGCCGCAACTCAGGAAGCGGCGATGCTGGCGCTCTATGTCGCCGCCAAAAACAAGCCGTCGATGCGCATCGTGCAGATTTCAGCCCCTCGCGGCGGTGCCGGCGCGGAGCGAGCCTTTCTCGCCACCAAGTTTCGCGCCGATGACGCACTTGCCGCAAGCAGCATATCGCATGTCATCCTGCGCCCGACACTCGTGCTCGGCCGCAACGCCCATGGCGGCTCGGCGCTCATCAGGGCGTTTGCCGCCCTGCCCCTGGCGATCCCGCTCGTCCATTCGGATGCCCGCGTCGAGACGGTTGCCTTGAGCGATGTCACGGAAGCCGTCAGCGCCGCGGTCGCCGATCTCCTGCCCGATCGAAGCGACCTCGTGCTCGGCAACAGCGAGCGACTGACGCTTGGCGAACTTGTGGCGCTCCATCGTGGCTGGCTCGGTCTGCCCGCCGCCCGCATCGTGGCGCTGCCGGCTGCCTTTGCCGCGCCGGCCGGCTTCGTTGCCGTCATGGCCGGCGGCGTCGGTGCGGCACCGGATCAAGGCAACCGTGCCGCGATCCCGTTGCTCTCGGCCAGGCAGACGCTTTCAGCCAACCCGGCAGGGGTGCAGGATCTCTGGTTTGCCCGCCTCTATCTCCTGAAGCCGCTGATGATCACAGGGCTTTCGGCGTTCTGGCTGCTGTCAGGCTTGATCCCGCTGCTCGACCTCGATGCCGCCCGGCAGCACTTCCTGCGGTTCATGGGCGAAGGACCGGCGACAGCGCTGACGCTCCTCACCTGCCTTGCCGATATCGTGCTCGGCATCGCAGTGCTCGTCCGCCCCTACGCCAAACGGGCTCTCGTCGGTATGCTTGCACTGACCGCAGCCTATCTCGTCTCCGCAACCCTCGTGGAACCTCAACTCTGGGCCGATCCGCTCGGGCCGCTGGTCAAGGTGCTGCCGTCGATCCTGCTTTCGCTCGCCACTCTCGCCATCCTGGATGAACGCTGATGCTGCCGGACGATCTCCTGCGCCTTGCCCATGTCGTCGGCGCCACCGTGCTCTTCGGCACCGGTGCAGGCATTGCTTTTTTCATGGTGATGGCACGCCGGACCCGCGATGCGCGGCTGATCGCCCATGTTGCAGGCACGGTGGTCGTTGCTGATACGGTCTTCACCGCCACCGCCGTGGTGTTTCAGCCGATCACCGGCTATCTGCTGGCGACAGGGGTCGGCTGGTCGCTCAGCGAAGGCTGGATCGCGCTGTCGCTGATCCTCTATGTCATCACCGGCCTGTTCTGGCTTCCCGTGGTCTGGATCCAGATCCGGCTACGCAATCTGGCGCGGCTGGCCGTGGCAGAAAATACCCCGCTGCCGGCGGCCTTCGATCGCCTCTATGCCATCTGGTTTGCCTGCGGCTTCCCTGCCTTCTTTGCCGTCATCGGCATCTTCTGGCTGATGCTGGCAAAGCCGCAGTTCCAGCTATTTTAGCATCGGCCAAAGGCTGACGACGAGCAGCACCGCCATGGTGATGTTGAACCATTTGAGCCGCGACGGTTCCGACAGCCACTGGCGCAGCGCTGAGCCGAAGCCGGCCCAGGTGGAGACGCTCGGCACGTTGACCAGTGCAAAGACGAGGCCGACGACAAGCACGCTCATGAGGTAGTTCGCGCCGCCCGTGTAGGTCGCCATGGCCGAGACGGCCATGACCCAGGCCTTGGGGTTGACCCATTGGAAGGCGGCGGCAGAAAGGAAGCTCATCGGCGCGGCACCGGCCTTGCCTTCGCCAAGGGAGCGCGAGGTGCCGATCTTCCAGGCGATCCACACGAGGTAGGCGCCGCCGGCAAATTTCAGGACGGTGTAAAGCAATGGCACCGAATGCAGGAGCGCGCCGAGCCCCAGGCCGACGGCGATCAGCAGCGAGAAGAACCCGGCGCCGATGCCCAGCATATGCGGGATGGTGCGCACGAAACCGAAGTTCACGCCCGAGGCAAACAGCATCATGTTGTTCGGACCCGGCGTGATCGACGTCGTGAATGCGAACAGAAACAGTGCCAGAAGCGTATCGGCCTGCATGGTCTTTCTCCAGTTGAATTAGGTCAACATAGTTGACCTAATTCCGACGCGAAGCCGGATATTTGTCACGGTGACAAGATCGAGGGGCAACTTTTGCGATGCAAGCCTGCCTGGGCCGGAAATTGCAATGGCAGCGCCGTTGGCTATAAACATTCCGCCCGCTTGATTTTGGAGGAGGTGCAGCATGGACCGGTTCACGGGCGGTTGCCGGTGCGGCAAGGTGCGGATCGTGGCGTCGGGTCGCCCTTATCGGGTGGGGCTTTGCCACTGCCTCGACTGCCGCAAGCATCATGGCGCCCTGTTTCACGCCTCCGCAATTTTTCCGGAGCATGCCGTAGCGATCGATGGCGAAACACGCGATTACGCCGGCCGGTTTTTCTGTCCCCGCTGCGGCTCGCCCGTTTTCTCGCGCTCTGCGGACGAAATCGAAGTGAACCTCGGATCCCTGGATGCACCGGACCAGCTGGCGCCGACCTATGAACTCTGGACAATCCGTCGCGAATCCTGGCTACCACCGTTCCCGCTCATGAGGCGATACGAGCGCGATCGTGACGAGACCAGCCGCTTCGAGGACCAGACTTAGATCGAACAGGGACTTATCCGCCCGACCCCACGATGAAAACATGCGGAAACGCAAGGTGCCGCAGCGATCCGCGCGCCTCAAAAGACGCACGGGTCGCCATGGTGTCGGATGGGTTCAGCCCCACTTCATCTCGCCCTTGGCGACCTTGGCGCCAAGCTCGAGCGATGAGACGTCGGTAAAGTCCGGATAGAGCTTGGTCATGGCAGCTATCAGTTCGGCGCTGTCCTTGGCCTTGGCTTCCGCCGCGTTGAAAGCGATGAGATAGTCGCGGGTAAACAGGATTGCCTCGATGCCGTCAGGCCCGCCCGCGCCCTTGTGCGCCGGCACGACGATATCGGGCTTGCGCGCCGCCATCGCCTCGAGCGCCTCGATCCATTTCTGCCGGCCTTCCGCCGTCGGCTCGTCGGCAACCCAGACATGCGAACCGGAATAGACGAGCACGCCGCCGAAGATGGCGTTGAGCGAAGGCACATGCAGGTAGCGGCGATCTTTCAAGCCATCGATGGTGACGATGTCGATCCGATTGCCTTCGAGCGACAGCGACGAAAGGTCAGACGCCTCGGGGATGACGACATCGGCAAGCACCTTCGGTCCGTTGTCGCCGAGCTGGGGGCTCCAGGTATCGAGTTTGGTCTGGACATTGGCGTTGATCGCCGCAACGGTCGCCGGCGCCGCCAAGACCTTGGCATCCGGGAACGCCTCGACGACAGGGCGCAGGCTGAAATAGAAGTCCGGGTCGCTGCAGCTGACATAGATTGTCGTCAGCCTCTTGCCCGCCGCCTTGATGGCGTCTGCAACCGCCTTGCCGTCCGATAGCGTGAAGCCGCCGTCGATAAGGATTGCCTCCTTCTCGCCGGTCAGAAGCACTGGCGTACGGCTGAAGCCGACTTCGTTCGCCTGGAAGTATGTCCATTCGAGCTTCGATGCAGCCCCCGATGCGGCCAAGGCCACAAGGCTGCCGGCCGGCTGCAACAGGGCAACTGCGCCAGCGGCAACGGCCGTCTTCAATGCGGCGCGCCGCGTCATCAGGATGTGCATGAGGTCTCCTTCACCAGGCCAATTGTCGATGGCGCGACAATGCCGGGCGAAACCCTCTTGAAAAAGCCCGGCAGCTTGAACAGATTGTCTGATCATTTCAGACAATCACAAGAAAAGTCGCATGACCGTCAATCTGAACCGACTTTCCCATTTTGTTGCTGTCGTCGAGGCCGGGTCGTTTACCGCGGCGGCGGAAAAACTCGGGCTTGCAAAGGCCGCTGTCAGCCATCAGGTGGCGCAGCTGGAAAAGGAGCTCGGCACCACCCTTCTGATCCGAACGACGCGGCGGCTGCGGCCGACGGACAGCGGCCTGCGTTTTTACGAGCGCTGCGTGCTGATCCTGCGCGACGCCGATGAGGCGGTCGGCGCAGTCTCGGAGGAAGCGGAAATTCCAAGCGGCACGCTGACGCTGACCGCACCGCTCGACTATGGCATGCGCGTCGTCGTCGACGCAGTCGCCCTCTATGTCGGGCGTTACCCGGCCATGCAGGTGAACCTGTCCTTCAACGACATCGTCTTCGACATGATCGAGAAGCGGCTGGATATCGCCATCCGCGCCGGCTGGCTGGTGGATTCCAGCGAACGGGCGCGGCGCATCGGCACCTTCGAGCAATATCTGGTGGCATCGCCCGCCTACGCCGCCCGCCTCGGCACGGTCGAGCACCCGCAGGCGCTGTCGCAGGCAAGCTGGATCGCCAACGGCGCGCTGAAGGCGCCGCTGAACTGGACGTTCTCCCATGTCGGCGGCGAACAGGCGCCCGTCGTGGGCAGCGGCGTCGTTGCCGTCGACAGCACCGATGCCGCCTATTGCTGCGTCCTTGCCGGTATCGGCCTTGCCGTGCTGCCGGATTATCAGGTGCGCAGCGACCTTGCCGAGGGCCGTCTCGTCCGTATCCTCGCCGACTGGACACTGCCATCAGGCGGCATTCACGTCGTCTACCCGCCGTCGCATTACCGCCCCGCCCGCGTGCGCGCCTTTGTCGATATCCTACAGAAGCTGGAAAAGGAGCGCGGCCGCTCGGCTGCGTGAGCCCGATCCGCTGCCGTCGAATGACATCTCGAAAGACCAGCCGATTGCGCTAGATTGCCACGCGAGAAACGCCGCGTCCCTGCGCGCAGCCAGACCCGACGCGACATCCGCCAAAGAGGAAACCGCATGCACGATCCGATCCCGACCACCACGCTCATCAACGGCCGCAGCGTCCCGGTTCTCGGCCAGGGCACCTGGCGCATGGGCGACGAGCGCTCACGCGCAGCAGACGAAGTGAGAAGCCTGCAGGCCGGCCTCGACCTCGGCATGAAGTTGATCGACACAGCCGAAATGTACGGCAACGGCGCCTCCGAGGCGATCGTTGGCCAAGCGGTCAAGGGCCGGCGCGACGAGGCCTTCATCGTCAGCAAGGTGCTGCCGTCGAACGCCAGCCGTGATGGAACCGAGGCCGCCTGCGAGCGCAGCCTGAGACATCTCGGCATCGACCATATCGATCTCTACTTGCTACACTGGCGCGGCGGCTATCCGCTCGCCGAGACGGTTGCCGCCTTCGAAGCCCTGAAGAGGGCCGGCAAGATCGGTGCCTGGGGTGTGTCCAATTTCGATGTTGACGACATGGAGGAGTTGCTTGCAGTCCCGGATGGCAGACACGTCGCCGCCAACCAGGTGCTCTACAACCTCTCGCGCCGCGGCATTGAATACGATCTCCTGCCCTGGTGCCAGAGCCGCGGTGTCGCCGTCATGGCCTATTCGCCGCTCGACGAGGGCCGGCTCCTGCGCAACGCCGATCTCGTCCACATCGCCAAGGCGCATCAGGCAACGCCAGCACAGATCGCACTCGCCTTCCTCAAGACACAGCCCGGCGTGATCTCTATCCCCAAGACTGCCTCACCGGCACGCGCCGGCGAAAACCGCGACGCCATGGACATTCACCTGACGGGCGAAAACCTCGTCGCCCTAGACGCCGCCTTCCCGCCGCCGAAGCGCAAAAGGTCGCTGGAGATGATCTAACGGCGTTTTGGTCTCACTGTGCGGGCCGCATCCGTCGATAGCCGCCCGCCTTCGCCATCGACAGGCAGGAACATCGCCGCGACCGGCTCGATGCGCCTCAAGCGGGCGCGTGGCCTGGTGTCGGACGGCAGCTTGATCGTCTGAACGCACGGAACTCTAACGGCCAGACCAGTATTCTTCGTGCAGTTGCGCCGCCTCGCCCGCAAGCATCGGGCCAACGACTTCCGTCGGGCGCTGGCCCGCGGCAAACACGATGTGGCAGGGGAGATCCAGCGTCGGATTTTCCTCGCTCTCGCCAATCTGTTGCTTCATCTCCTTCTCGGACTGGCCAAACACGACGCGCCCGATGCCTGCCCAATAGATCGCGCCCGAGCACATGGCGCATGGCTCGGCGGATGTGTACATCGTGCATTCGGCAAGAAACGACAGATCATAGGCTTTGCCGGCGCGCGTGGCTAAAAGTCGCTCGGCGTGCGCCGTACGGTCGCCCCCTTCCGAAGTGTAGCCATTGCCCTGCTCCAGCAGGACATTGCCATCACTGTCGGCGAGAATGGAACCGAACGGGTGATCCCCGCCTTCGCGCGAACGCCGCGCCACATCGAAGGCCTTGCGCAAAAGGGACTCATCGTAAGGCCGCTTGGTGCTTGGCATTTTGTGCGCTCCTGAAAATTGTCGAGAGTTCATTCACCATCGATGTTTGCCGGCAACGGAGCGGGCAATTTGTGTTCTCGGGCAAGTGGAAGGTTACCGGCTTCCCGGCGCTGGCTGTCCGATTTCCCCCGATGAACAGGCATCAAAAGCGGATGTTGATCCCTTTTGACGTGCGCAGCAAGACCGAGCGAAGATGCAAGCCTGTCGGACAAGGATCGGGAGACCGGCCCAGTTGCAGCCGAATGGCACAAACTCGAGGCTGCCCCCTCAGCCCGCCTGCGACGAGAGGGCTGGCGTGAGGGCAAACTCGCCTGTCTGGCTCCGATCAACCAGGCAAGGGCCGCCCCTGTCCGCTGGCTGAAAAGCACATGCCCTGCGGCTCGCGGCCCTCGAAACGGTGCCGATACACTAGACGTTTACGAGTGCGAGCCGCTTGTTATCTCCACCACCACCTTGCCCTTGGCACGGCCGGATTCCAGGTAGGCAAAGGCTTCGGCAACGTCCTTGAGCGGAAACACGCGATCGATGACCGGCGTGATCGATTTTGACTCGATGAGACCGGCAAGCTCGGCAAGCTCGACACCATCAGGATGCATGAAAAGGTAACGGTAGGAGACGCCGTATTTCCTCGCGACTGCGCGTATCCGGTAGGACGCAAGCCAGAAGAGCGTTCGCAAGAACACGCCGCGACCGAGATCCTTGCGGGCCGTTTCCGGTTCGGGCATGCCCGCGATTGAGACGACTTTTCCACCGCGTTTGACGACGCTGAATGACTTTAGAAGCGTTTCGCCGCCAAGCAGATCGAATACGCCATCCATGCCGCGCACCTGCTCCTCGAAGCTTTCAGTCGTATAGTCGATCACCACGTCCGCGCCGAGCCCTTCGACAAGCGCACGGCCACGCGGCGATGCCGTGGTCGTGACCTCCGCCCCCAGCCATTTCGCCAGTTGGATGGCGAAGGTACCGACGCCCCCGGCGCCGCCGGGTATAAGGATCCTGCTGCCCGGGCCCACATGAAGCTCGTCGCGCAGCGCCTGCAACGCGGTGAGGCCGGCGAGCGGCACACCGGCCGCCGTGGTGAAATCGATCGACGCCGGCATCTTCGCCAGGAACTGCGCCGGCACCACCGCATATTCGGCAAGGCCCCCCATGGCACCCTTGGGCATGCGCGCAAAAACGCGGTCTCCCGGCTTGAAGGACGTGACGTCGTCTCCCAACTCCTCGACGACGCCCGCAATCTCGTTGCCCATGACAGTTGGCAAGGGATAGCGCTGGACGACCTTGAGCATGCCTTCGCGGGTCTTGTAGTCGACGGGATTGAGACCGGCGGCATGCACACGGACGAGCACTTCGCCTCGTGCAGGTCGCGGACGCGGCACCGCGCGCAACTGCGCAGCCTCGGGACCACCGTATCGCGTCAGAACAAACGCCTGCATCGTCGTGGAGCTCATCACCTGATATCTCCGGGGTTTCTGTCCACGATTAGTCGGCGAGAAATGCCGGCGAAGTCAACAGCGGGTCGGTGCGTGGGCTTCGCCTGCCCCTCATCCGGCCTGCCGGCCACCTTCTCCCCGCCTGCGGGGAGAAGGACACGCGTGGCTAGCCCGCGATGCAAACGCACCGTTTGCGACTGAGTTCGCGTGGGCCGTGACGATGGATCGCAACGCACCATGCGTCACAGATTTTGAAGATTTTTTCGCGAGAGGGGAGAAGATGAGGCTGGCTCAGAGCCATCGCCCCCTCTCCCCGCCTGCGGGGAGAGGGCTGGGGTGAGGGGCAGCTCGGGCGCTAAAGCGTAAGCCGACGATCCCGCTAGCGGCACCTCGCGCACGCAGCGCGAGGCTAGCCACCCTCACCGCGCGCAAATCACATGCCCTGCGGGCCGCGGTTCATCGCGGCGATGCCGGTGCGGCAGACTTCGATGAGGCCGAGCGGCTTCATGATGGCGATGAACTGTTCGATCTTCGATGGCTTGCCGGTGATCTCGAACACGAAGTGATCGATGTTGGCGTCGATGACCGAGGCGCGGAAGGCGTCAGCCAGCCGCAGGGCCTCGACGCGATGGTCGCCCGAGCCATGCACCTTGACCAGCGCCAGTTCGCGCTCGACCGGGCGGTCGTGGCCGAGCGTGCCGGCGCGCACCGTCAGATCGACGACGCGGTGGACCGGAACCAGCCGCTCGAGCTGGTTCTTGATCTGGTCGAGCACATGCGGCGTTCCGCGGGTGACGATGGTGATGCGCGAAAGATGCGCTTCGTGTTCCGTTTCCGAAACGGTCAGGCTCTCGATGTTGTAGCCGCGGCCGGAGAACAGGCCGATGACCCGGGCGAGAACGCCCGGCTCGTTGTCGACGAGAACCGAAAGCGTGTGCGTTTCGGCGACTTCGGTTTCCTTGGCGATGAAATAGGCGGAACCGGTCGGTTGAAGGTGTGCGCTCATTTTGTTGTTTCCTGTCCCTATCTCAAACCAGCTGGCGGCCCTTGGCGTCGATCGCGTTGGCGACCGCTTCGTCCGTGGCCTCATCCGGCAGCAGCATCTCGTTGTGCGCCTTGCCCGATGGGATCATCGGGAAGCAGTTGGCGAGGTTGGCGACGCGGCAATCGAAGATGACCGGTGCCGGCGTGTCGATCATCTTGCGGATCGCAGCGTCGAGCTCGCCCGGCTTGTCGCAGCGGATGCCGACGCCGCCGTAGGCTTCCGCCAGCTTGACGAAATCAGGCATCGCCTCGGTGTAGGAGTGCGACAGGCGGTTGCCGTGCAGCAGCTGCTGCCACTGGCGCACCATGCCCATGTACTGGTTGTTGAGGATGAAGATCTTGACCGGCAGGCCGTACTGGACGGCGCAGGACATTTCCTGGATGCACATCTGGATCGAGGCATCGCCGGCGATATCGATGACGAGGCTGTTCGGATGCGCGACCTGGACGCCGATGGCGGCCGGGAAGCCGTAGCCCATGGTGCCGAGACCGCCCGAGGTCATCCAGCGGTTCGGCTGTTCGAAGCCGAAGAACTGGGCGGCCCACATCTGGTGCTGGCCGACCTCGGTGGTGATGTAGGTGTCGCGGCCCTTGCTCAGCTCATAGAGGCGCTGGATCGCGTATTGCGGCATGATGACGTCGTCGTTGGCCGCATAGGCCAGCGAGTTGCGTGCCCGCCACTTGACGATGCCTTCCCACCAGTCGGCGAGCCGCGTCTTGTCGTCGGCCTTCTTGGCCGCGCGCCACAGGCGAACCATGTCTTCCAGAACCGAGCCGACATCGCCGAGGATCGGCACGTCGACGCGCACGTTCTTGTTGATCGACGACGGGTCGATGTCGATATGGATCTTCTTGGAGTTGGGCGAAAACGCGTTGAGGCGGCCGGTGATGCGGTCGTCGAAGCGCGCGCCGATGCAGACCATGACGTCGCAGTCATGCATCGCCATGTTGGCTTCGTAGGTGCCGTGCATGCCCAGCATGCCGAGCCAGTTCTTGCCCGAAGCCGGATAGGCGCCGAGGCCCATCAGCGTCGAGGTGATCGGGAAGTTTGTCAGCTCGACCAGTTCGCGCAGGAGCGTCGAGGCCTGCGGGCCGGAATTGACGACGCCACCGCCGGAATAGATGATCGGACGGCGGGCCGTCCGCATCAGTTCGACGGCTTCCTCGATCTTCTTCAGGTCGCCCTGCGTCTTCGGCTGATAGCTCTTCTGGGCCGGGACGGCAGATGGCGGCGTGTAGGTGCCGGTCGCAAACTGCACGTCCTTCGGGATGTCGACGACGACAGGACCCGGACGGCCGGACTGCGCGATGCGGAAGGCCTCATGGATGACACGGGCGAGATCGTTGACGTCACGAACCAGCCAGTTGTGCTTGGTGCACGGACGGGTGATGCCGATCGTGTCGCATTCCTGGAAGGCGTCCGAACCGATCAGCGAGGTCGGAACCTGGCCGGAGATGCAGACGAGCGGGATGGAATCCATCAGCGCGTCCTGCAGCGGCGTGACCGCATTGGTAGCACCCGGACCCGAGGTGACCAGCATGACGCCGACCTTGCCGGTGGAGCGGGCATAGCCTTCGGCCATGTGGCCGGCGCCCTGCTCGTGGCGAACGAGGATGTGCTGGATATCCTCCTGCTGGTGGATTTCGTCGTAGATCGGAAGCACGGCGCCACCGGGATAGCCGAAGATATGCTCGACGCCATTGTCCTTCAGTGCCTGGAGAACGATCTCCGCGCCTGTCATCTGGTTTTCTGTACCGCTCATTGACTTGCTTCCGTCCCTTTTCCCAGTTGGGTGCTTAGCTTGTTTGAAGGCATAAAAAAAGGCCCCGTCAGGAGCCTCGTTTAGCGCATGGGTGGCTACCGCCGGATGGTTACACCATCCTGCCCATGCGCCGTCCCACCACAAGAATAATCGCAAAATTTATCATGGGACGATTTGATAAACACAAAGCGCTAAAGCGTCAACGCTTTTTCCGGAGGATATCCGATCGTCCTGAAGCGGGCCGGCACTGCCGCGGCCAGCACTGGTGACGCCGCTGCGCGCCGCCGCCATCAATCAATTCCGTTTACCATATTGTTCCACTTAAATTTAAGGGGCCTGAGGAAAGATGCCCCTGCTGCATGATGCAGCGCTAAAAAACAAGGCAATGATATGCTTGATCTTTCCGTACTCTCGCCGCTGGTCATCAGCGCGGCCGCGATCTACCTGTTCTTCCGCTGGGTCGTCTTCGACATGAACTCGCACGAATAGGGCGAATGTACCCAGGCCGGCCCACCCGTTCGTCTCTCTTGATCGTCGCCTCCATCTCCCATCGCGTCACCCGCGGGCGGTACGGCCGCGCAGCCCGCAAGATGGCTGCCCGCTGACCACGGGCCTGACGGCATCCGGGTCGGAGAAGGCGGCAGCACAAGATTGGCGACGTTCGCACCCTCGCCCCGTTCGGCCATGGTTCGCTGCCGCTCGCTCCGGCTGTCGCGCCACTGTCACTGCGCCGGCGCAGGTACCAGCACGGCTTTGGGGAATGGCCTGAAGGTCAAGGCGATCATGAAGGCGCCGATGCCGATGCCCCAGGCACCGATATAGAGCCAGGCGTAGCTGGCGAAAGCGTCATAGATCAGACCACCGGCCAAGGGTCCGGTCGCCATCCCAAGGCTCCCTGCCATGGCCGTACCGCCAATCACCGTCCCCATCATCCGCTGCGGAAAATTCTCACGCGCCAGCACCGCATAAAGCGGCATGATACCCGCATAGATGAATCCGAACAGAGCCGCCACCGCGTAGAACGCTCCCAGCGCGCTGACAAAGACATAGGCAAGCGCTCCGAATGCCTGGATCAGCAGTCCCGATACCAGGATGCGCTTGGCTCCGAACCGATCCCCGAGCAGGCCGAAGACGACGCGTCCGCCCATGCCCGCGAGCCCTTCTACGCTGTAGATCGAAACGGCGGCTATCATCGGGATGCCGCAGGTGACTGCATAGCTCACCGTGTGGAAGATCGGACCCGAATGGGTGGCGCAGCAAAAGAAGTTCGTCAACAGAAGCACAATGAACTGCGGAGACCGCACCGCCTGACCGACCGATAATGCCGATTGCGGTCCGCTATCCATTGTCGCATCGGTGTCCTGATCGTCCTGAGCCGGCGGGCGGCGCACCAGCAGCGTCGTCGGTATCATCACGACGGCAACGATGGCGGCTATGATCTGCAGCGCCGTTCTCCAGTCGTAGATGGAGACGAGCCATGCCGCCAGCGGCGACATCGTCATCGGCGCCATGCCCATCCCGGCAGAAACCAGGGATACCGCCAGGCTGCGATGGGTATCGAACCAGCCTGTGACGCAAGCCATCATCGGCGCGAAGATCGCAGCCGTCGCCGCGCCGACGAGGAGGCCGAAGACGATCTGAAACTCGATAAGCGATGTCGCCCGGCTCGCCAGAAACAGACTTCCGGCAAGAATGACCGATCCGATCAGCACGATCGACCGCGCTCCCAGCCGGTCCGACAGGCTGCCCCAGGCGATGCTTGCTACCGCCATGGAAACGAATCCAAGCGTCATTGCGCTGGAGACGCCGGTGACCGACCAGCCGGTGTCCTGAGAGATCGGCCGAAGAAACACGGGTAGAGAGAACATTGCGCCGATGGCGACACAGCCCAAAAGGCCGCCCGCAGCGACGATCACCCAGCGATATCGGGATTCACGCATGTGCATCTCCTCGTACCTCACCTTGGCGCCTGTGCTTCGAGTGGCCCGACATGCGCCGCCGGGCGGCATCTCCGCGCAACACGCGCCACCCCTCGGCACAAGGACGTTGCCGGGTCCGGAGATCCGACACATTGCCACATTTTTTTGTCTGAAGGGATTTCGGTAGGACAGCCGGCACGCGGCGCCCTCACAGCGCCACAGGCCGGCTGCGCCCGGTCAGGCCGGGAGGCGCTGATCATAGTCCTTCATCAGCCGGCTCCAGCCGTCCCAGAAGGGCATCGGCTCGGTCCCTGTCGCACGGGCCGCCAGGATGTCGAGATGCATATGCCAGCCGGCACCGAACATCAGCATGGTGGCGCGGTCGGCAATGCTGCGATGGGTTACGGTCAAGAGCACCTTGTTGCCCACCGGCTCCAGCTCGAAGGAAACGTCGCCGCTGCCGGTCCAGCTTATCGAGAGCTTTCGCGGCGGATCGAGTTCGGTGATCTGGCTTGCCATCCGGTGCTCGTCGGGAAAGCCGGCCGGGCGCTCGCCGGGAGGGTTTGTGAGTTCGTCGTTGCGCCAGACAAGTTCGACCGGCGCACCGACCTTCATCTCCATCTCACCCGACGCCAGCCACTGCCTGCGCAGGTCGCTGTCGGTCAGATAGGCCCAGACCCGCTCGATCGGACCCGGCAAAAGCCGCGCCAACTTCAAAGTGTCCGGTTGGCTCAGCACGCCATAGGCGTCGAGGGTCGCAAGATCATTCATCTGCCGTCTCCTTCTTGGGTTTGTCGTGCTTCGGTTTTTCTGGCTTGGGTCCACCGGGCCTGGATTGATCAGGCCGGCGTCAGTCGGGTGAGGTCTGGTTGAACGGGCGTTGACCTGTCCAAGGCCGGTAAGGCCATCGCCTTCTGCGGATGCAGGCACGCGCTGGCGCAGCACCGTCTCGAGCCTGTCGAGACGGGCGATCCAGAAGCGTTCCTGGGCATTCGGCTCGTGGTCGGGGTGAAAGACGAACAGCATCTCGGGCACCTTTAATTCAACCATTTGGTTGAACGTACGCCCACTCCAACAAATAGTCAACCAATTGGTTGAATTACATTGGCAACTGCGCGCATGGTTCTCGAACGGCTTAGCTGCCGGGCCGGCGATCACCGCCTCTTCAGCTGCCGTTTTCTTAGCACTGACAACAGGTTAGCCACCGATGTCATCAATTAGGCTGTTGCCTCGAGATCCCGCGTCATCAACCAGGATCTGCGTTCAACGCTCCGGAGCAGCGAGCCAGGCGCGCAACAGGAGGATGGAAAAGATGGCATGCAGCGCGACGGCCGGCCACAGGAGGACACCGGTCAGCCCACCGGCGACAGCGAGATAAGCAAGATACAGCGTCACGGCCACATTGTAGGCGAGCATGCCGACCAGAGGCGAACGCTGCCAGCAGGCGAGCCCCAATGCGATCAGGGCGATCCCGGCGACGCGAGCCGCCGCCGCCCCTGCGCCGACGACGGGCTCACCGAACAATAGCTCCGCCACAACAGACGGAACAATGAGCAGCGCAATCCCCGTGGCCGCCTCACCGACGGCCGAAAACATCAGAACCGATTTCATCGCGCTCTCCGGCATCTGCCTTTCATTGCGATCATGGGCGTTGGAGCGGCACGAAGACCCAAGGCTTCATCGTCGGTCATTCGTTCAATCTGAACGTCAGCCTGTCGATCTTGCCAGTGAACCTGAAAGGTGGATCGTAGCGATACTCGATCAGGGCGACGCCGGAGCGCGTATCCAGGCCGACGTCGAACGATTCGTCCTCAGGAAACGTAATTGGCGTGGTGTGGTCCATCGAATTCCTGGCCACTTCCTTGCCATCCACCGTCAAGATACCCGTGCCACCCTGTCCCAATGCCGGCCCGTCCGCCTTGAAGTCGAAGACGATGGTGTGCTTGCCGACACCCAGTGCCGGCCCTTCCCATGTGGTCCGCTTGAGATCGAGAAGGTTGTAGAGGAAGACGACCTTTCCGCTGCCGAACCCCAGTTCTCCCTTGCTGAGGAACAGCCCGTAACCGCCGAACCGCCCACCCTCGGTAACGATCATGCCTTCCGCCCCGCCTTCTGGTATCTCGACTTCGGCCGTGATCGTGTAGGACTTGTCCAGTATTCTCGGAGCGGCACTGGGTGGCACGCCGCTGAGTTCGCCCGAATAGGTGAATTCCGCTCGTCCCGCCGTCAGGCTCGGACGAGGCGCGTTCCAGCGGGCGAGCGTGGAGTTATCCAGCGGCAGCACATCATGCTTTGCTGCCTCCGAATAGAACAGCGCCTGCATTTCCTTGAGCTTGTCCGGCATCTTGGCAGAAAGATCGTCGAACTGGGTGGGGTCGTCCTCGACGTTGTAGAGCTCCCATTTGTATCCTGAGATCACATCAGGAGGCGTCTTGGAGCTCAGCTCCCACGGCAAGGTCGCTGGCGTCGTCGCCGCCACCCAGCCATCGTGATAAATGGCGCGATTGCCGAGCATCTCGAAATACTGGGTCGTGCGTGCGGATGGCGCCTCGGCATTGGCCTTGTCCCATGTGTACGTCATGCTCACGCCATCGAAGGGGCGTTGCAGGACACCGTTGATCGTGTCCGGCGCCTGGATACCGGTCGCCTGAAGGATCGTCGGGACGATGTCGATGAAATGGTGGAACTGCCGGCGGATGCCCCCGGCGTCGGCAATGTGGCCCGGCCACGACATCGCCATGCCTTGAGCCGTCCCGCCGAAGTGCGACGGGACCTGCTTCACCCACTTGAACGGCGTGCCCATCGCCCACGCCCAACCAGCGGAAAAATGCGGGAATGTGCGGTCCGAGCCCCAGAATTCGTACCAGAGATACTGATCCTTCACCGGCACCGGAACGCCGTTGAATGTGGTGAACTCGTTCGGCGTGCCGTTGAGCGTGCCTTCGGCACTCGCGCCATTGTCGCCGCTGATGTAGATGATCAGCGTGTCATCGCGTTCGCCCAGATCCTCGACAGCCTGGATAACCCTGCCGATCTCGTTGTCGGTATAGGCGAGGTACGCTCCATAAACGTCCGCTTGCTTGATGAAGAGCTTCTTCTGCTCGAGACTGAGGGTATCCCATTCCGGCAGTTGCTTTGGCCAAGGTGTCAGTTTGGCATTCTCGGGCATGATGCCCAGCCGCTTCTGGTTGGCAAAGATGGTCTCGCGAAGCTTGTTCCACCCCTCGTCGAAGAGATGCATATCGCCGATCTTCTTGATCCATTCCGGCGTGGGATGGTGCGGCGCGTGGGTGCCGCCGGGCACGTAGTAGACGAAGAATGGCTTGTCTGGCGCAATCTCCTTCAGCTGCTTCATGTATTGTATGGCATCGTCGGCCATTGCCGTGGTCAGGTTCCAATCGGGCTTGCCTTCAAACGGGTAGATGGCCGTGGTGTTGCGGAACAGGTTCGGTTGCCACTGGCTCGCGTCGCCGCCGACGAAGCCGTAGAAATAATCGAAACCCATCCCGCTTGGCCATTGGTCGAACGGGCCCGCCTGGCTTGACTGATAGAAGGGCGTGTTGTGGTTCTTGCCGAACCACGAGGTGGCATAGCCATGGTCCCTGAGAATGGTGCCTATGGTGCCGTTCTCCTTGCGGATGATCGAGTCATAGCCTGGGTATCCTGTCGCCATCTCGCCAACTACACCAAAGCCGGCGACGTGATGGTTGCGGCCGGTAATCAGCGCCGCGCGTGACGGTGAGCACAGCGACGTGGAGTGAAAGTTCGTGAAACGCAGGCCTTCTTGGGCGATGCGATCAAGAGCAGGCGTCGGGACGACGCCACCAAAGGTGCCGGGCGCACCAAATCCCACATCATCGGTCATGATGAGCAGCACGTTGGGAGCACCCTGCGGCGGGACGATGCGCGGGGCCCACCAGGGCTGCGATTCCGTGGCCTTTTGATTGATCACGCCGCCGAAGCTTGGATCAGGTTGGGGAAGCTGTTTGCCGTCAATCGTGATTGTGGCTTGCGGAGAGCCCGGGACGCCTTTGACTTCCTGCGCCAATCCCGAGATGCAACTGATGGCGAGAAAACCTGCGCCCCAAAGCACGCTGTCACGAATTTTCATGATGTAAATCTCCCGTGGCAGGCAGATTTTTGAATTCGCTACATTAGATTACTCGCATACAACGATCCGAACAATGCACCAGATCAGGCCCGCGTCGCTCGCAGCCTGTGTCGAAACGAGTTGTTAAATCCCCAGCGCTAACATGAAGGACCGTTGTGCGGGGTTTTGCGTTGCTGAACAATGATCTTCATTCCTCGATACGTGCCGGAGAGCAGGATCGCCGCGACGGCTTGAAGCCCGGCAATCGCTTCCTCGGCCGCGTCGTTGCGTGCAGCGGTTCGCGCGCAACCATCGCCGCCGTCGCCGAACAGGGCGAAACGTCGCTGACCGAACTCTGGTCGGTGGGCCGGCTGATTTCGATCACCGTGGGCAGGAACCGCGTCGTCGCGCTCGTCTATTCCATGCAGACTGTCGGCTCCGAATGGGGCGAAGACACCAACAACACGTTCCGCATCGAAGTCGAGTTGATGGGCGAAGTCCATCCGGGCCCAAGCGGCCGCGAGGAGTTTTCCGCCGGCATCAGCGTTTACCCCTATCTCGGTGCGGTTGCCCACCGCATCCGCGCCGCAGATCTCGCCCGCATCTACGATTCCGGCCAGGACGATTGCTGCATCATCGGCAAGCTGACACAGGACGAAAGCCTCGATGCGACGATCCATGTGCCGTCGATGCTCGCCAAGCATTTCGCCATCGTCGGCACCACGGGCGTCGGCAAGTCGACCGCCGTGACGCTGCTGCTCAACAAGGCGATTGCCGCCGATCCGAAGCTGCGCGTGCTGATCCTCGATCCGCACAACGAGTTCGCCGCCGCCTTCCCCGAGCTTTCGGTCGTCATCGACCCCGAAACGCTCGACCTGCCCTTCTGGTTCTTCCGGCTGGAAGAATTCGCCGAAGTCATTTTCCGTGGCCGACCGGCCGTTCCCGAAGAGCTCGACATCCTGCGCGACGTCATCCCGGACGCGAAGAAGGCCTTCAAGGGCAGCGCCGAATCCGGCCTGATGCGGCGCCAGTCGGAAAAAAGCTCGGTGACCGCCGACACGCCAGTGCCCTATCGCATCGCCGATCTGCTGGCGCTGATCGAGGAGCGCATCGGACGGCTCGAAGGGCGAAACGACAAGCCGCATCTGCGCTCGCTCAAAGTCCGGATTATCTCGGCGATCAACGACCCGCGCTACCATTTCATGTTCTCGTCGAACACGATCTCCGACACGATCCAGGATACGATCGCCAAGGTTTTCCGCATTCCCGGCGAAGGCCGGCCGATCTCCACCTTCCAGCTTGCCGGCATTCCTTCCGAAGTCGTCAACTCCGTCGCCTCGGTCCTCTGCCGCATGGCGTTCGAAATCGGCCTTTGGAGCAATGGCGGCATCCACATGCTGGTCGTGTGCGAAGAGGCCCACCGCTACGTGCCCGCCGATCCCTCGCTTGGCTTCCTGCCGACGCGCCAGGCGATCGCCCGCATCGCCAAGGAAGGCCGTAAATACGGCGTCTCGCTCGGCATCATCACCCAGCGCCCGGGCGAACTCGACCCGACGATCCTGTCGCAGTGCTCGACGGTCTTTGCCATGCGGCTTGCCAACGACCGCGACCAGGACATCATCCGCTCGGCCATTCCCAACTCGTCGATCTCGACCACCAGCTTCATCTCGTCGATCGGCAACGGCGAAGCCATCGCATTCGGCGAGGCGGTGGCGGTGCCCATGCGCATGCGCTTCGACCGCGTCAAGGAAGAACGGCTGCCGCGCGCCCACGGGATCACCGACCGCGTGGATGAGGACGCGCCACCCACCGTCGACATTCGCTCGATCGTCAACCGCATGCGGGCGATCACCGGCCCGAACATCTCCAGTTTCCAGCAAAGCTATCTGGCGGCCACCGACCCCGGTGAACAGGAAGAGCGGCTCTGGGCCACGGAACTGGGACCGGAGGCCCGCGACGAGCCGGCAGAGACCGACTTCGCAGAGAGCCCTGACGAAATCGAGCCCTACCGCCCCGATATGCTGCCCCGCGCACCGGAGCCCGGCAATCCGCAGCTTGAACGCTTCAATCAGATCCGCCAGCAGCTTCTGACGGAGCCCCCCGAGCCGACGACCGGTTATCGCCCGCTGTCACCCGCCGATCCCAATGCCGCCCGCCCCGCAGCGGAGCCGCGGCGCGAAGGCTCGCTGCGCGACAGCCTTCTCAAGCGCCCGCTCGGCAGCATCATCCGCAAACCCTGAGGCCGAGCGTGCCTTGGCAGGTCCTCGTCCCGGTGTCGCCCTGAAGGTGGTTCCGGGCTTGTCCGCCGGATCGTCGGCGGCTGGGACATGGCACCGCGACCAAGGGCGTATTGACATCGCCAGCGGACCAATCCCGCCTGGCCAAACGGGCGCGCGGCACCGTCATGCAACCTAAGATCTGCCTCGCGTTTTCTTGCCGTTGCTAAAATACGATGACGCAGCCACACTGGACGCATCTGAGAATCATGGCCGGGGTGCACAAGAATCGATGCATGTCGGTCGATTGAGGGGGTCGATCATGCGATATGCCAGGTTGAAGTACGCCACAGCCTTGTTCGCCATATTCGCGACGACGGCGCAGGCGCAGGATTCGAATGCGGATCTCGCCAAGAAGCTTTCAAACCCGATTGCCTCGCTGATCAGCGTTCCCTTCCAGTTCAATTACGACCACGGCTACGGCCCTGATGACGGCAACAAGACGACCGTCAACATCCAGCCGGTCATCCCCTTTTCGCTGAACGCGGACTGGAACGTCATTTCGCGAACCATTCTGCCGGTGACGTCTCAGAACGACATCGCCGGCCCGAGCGGCTCGCAGTTCGGCCTTGGCGATACCCTGCAGAGCTTGTTTTTTTCGCCCGCCAAGCCCACCGAAAGCGGTATCATCTGGGGCGTGGGCCCGGCTTTCCTGATCCCGACGGCGACCGACGACCTGCTCGGCGGCGAAAAATGGGGCATCGGCCCGACCGTTGTTATCCTCAAGCAGGAGGGCGAATGGACCTACGGCGCGCTCGCCAACCATATCTGGTCGTTTGCCGGCAGCGACGAGCGCAACGACATCAGCTCCACCTTCCTGCAGCCGTTCCTGTCCTACACCACGCCGGACGCCTGGACTTTCACGCTCAACACCGAATCCACCTACGACTGGAAGGCGGACGAATGGAGCGTCCCGATCAACTTCAACATCTCCAAGCTGATCACCATCGACAAGCAGCCGATCAGCCTCGGCGCCGGCGTGCGCTATTGGGCGGCAGCGCCTGACAATGGCCCGGAGGGCCTCGGCGTCCGCCTGACGATGACATTCCTGTTTCCGAAGTAATGCCCGAGATCGGGCGTACCGCAATGCCGCGGCCGTCGTCGGGGTTGCGTGCCTGCGCGTGAACTCACAGCAGTTTGGGCGGCAGCAGATACAGCGTCATGGCGAAGATCAGATAGACCATCAGCATCAGCACGCCCACAAACCAAGCGGCACGACCGCTGTTCGTGACGATGATGGCCGTCATTGCGGCCACCAGCACCATGATTACTGCACCCGGCCAGAACTGCAGGTCCATCGGCGCCGGGCCGATGACGTAACTCAAAAGCACGAGAACAGGAGCAACGAAGAGGGCGATCTGGGCCGCACTGCCGAGCGCAATGCCGACGCTCAGGTCCAGCCGGTTCTTGCGCGCGCCGGAAAACGCCGAGGTCATTTCTGCGGCTGCCCCGACGAGCGCAACGACGATAAAGCCCACGAATGCGGGCGTCATTCCGAACGTCTCTGCCGCATGCTGCACCGATTCCACGAACACTTCGCTGACCAGGGCGACCGTGACCGTCACGACGGCAAGCGTAGCGAGCGCAACACTCAACGGCCAGGGAGGCTCATCCGAGGTAGCGTGCTCCGCACTGCCGAACAATTCGCGATGGCTCTTCAGGGAGAAGTACAGCCCCAACACGTAGGTGATGATCAGCAGGATCGCCAGACCGAAGCTCAGATCCTGCATGAAGTCCGGCGCCGCCGCGAGACTATCGGCTTCGGCCATTGCCGAGGGTACGATCAGCGCGATCGTTGCCAGGAAAAGCAGGCTCGTCTGCAGGCGAGCGCTGACGCGGTTGTAGTCCTGAACATGGTATTTCAGGCCGCCGAGCAGGAATG
The DNA here is from genome assembly GCF_059419585.1 of Ensifer sp. GW821-FHT05G01. NCBI lineage: Bacteria > Pseudomonadati > Pseudomonadota > Alphaproteobacteria > Hyphomicrobiales > Rhizobiaceae > Ensifer > Ensifer sp. GW821-FHT05G01. Next base: position 195,862 of record NZ_JBWKSC010000004.1, read on the forward strand.
ACGCCCCCAGCATGAAGAGCGTGTTGCAGACGATCGCGCCGGCCAGCGAAGCTTTTACAAGCGTGTATTGACCAAGTCGCAATGCGGCGAGCGCGATGATGAGTTCGGTCAGATTGCCGAGCGTCGCGTTGAGAAGGCTGCCGACCGTGTCGCCCGTTCTCGCGGCAACGGCTTCGGTGGCGTGGCTGAGCAAGGTTGCCAATGGAATGATCGCCAACACCGACAACAGGAACAGCAGCGTGTGCGCCTCGGGCGCTGCGCTATGGGCCACCAGCACCAGCGGCGCCAGAACCAGCAGCCAAAGGAGCGGAGTGTGCCGAATTTCATGCCAAAGCTGGCTCATGATACCCCCCAAAAAGCACCGAGGCGTCTCGACCGGACTGCAGACAGATGAAGAAAACAGGGCTCTGTTGTAACGGCCCTCATTCGTTGTTTTTATCGGCTGTGGCCCTCAGCGCCTGGACGCTGACGGCGGCAACGAGACCCGTCAGAACAATCCCTGCAAGGCCAATCACGAGAGCCAAAGCGCGCGAAGACGTGTGGCTCGGTGCCAGATCTCCGTATCCGATGGTGAGACCGGTAACGAAGGTGAAATACAGGGCGTCGGTTATCCGCCAGTCTTCTATTCGCCCGATCACCACGCCGCAGCCGACCATCACACAAAGAATACCGGACAAGATCGGCCAGACAACGCCAAGCTGGCGATAGAACTCTTTGAAGAAGAAGAGTCTCGTTTGTCTGGACTTCATCGGACCTCGCCCGAGAAACGAACGCCGGTTATCCCTGCGACGATCGCCTGAAAGACATTTCCACTGATGCTGATGCCGACGACAACGTCGCTGCCCCGGTCCCCTTGCAATTCAGGGTGATCTAATGTGGCGAGATGTCAACTCTGTAACGGTTACGACAGGATCGGTCATCGGCCGGATTTTGTGGTGCACGTTGTCGGCATGGAAGCTCTCGCGCTACCGCACACGGGACACATCGGAGGGCTAACCAACGAGTGATCTTCTTCGTTACCGTAACGTACTTGCGCAAACTCTAAAAAAGGAGATGGTGCGCCGCGTACCAACGGTGCGCACAATGCCAGAACAGCAATCGGGCTTCCCGCCGCCTGGCTCATCCAGCCGGGCTGCGCGTATTCCCGCCTATCTAATTCACGGTCACATCCATGCAACAGATGAGGACACAGATCATGATAGACCACGCTGATAGACCACACTCATTTCCAAGGTTCGAACTGGGCGCCGGAACGCGAAGGGCCCTCCTCGCGACAGCCGCTGCAGTGCTGACGTTCGCCGTCCCTTGTGGATCGGCGACAGCCCAGACTGCGCCATCGGCCAAGCCGAACATTCTCATGATTGTCTCCGATGACACCGGGTTCGGCGACCTTGGACCCTATGGCGGCGGAGAAGGGCGCGGCATGCCGACACCCAATATCGACAAGATGGCGGCCAGTGGAATGACGTTCTTTGACTTCTACGCCCAGCCGAGCTGCACGCCCGGCCGTGCAGCGATGATTACGGGGCGAATTCCCAATCGCAGCGGCATGACAACGGTCGCGTTTCAAGGCGAAGGCGGTGGCCTGCCTGCCGCCGAATGGACACTTGCGTCCGTTCTCAAACTTGGCGGTTACGATACCTACTTCACCGGCAAGTGGCACCTTGGGGAGGCCGACTACGCGCTACCGAACGCCCAGGGCTTCGACGTGATGAAGTATTGCGGGCTCTATCACCTGAACGCCTATACCTACGCCGATCCAACCTGGTTCCCCGACATGGATCCGAAGCTGCGAGCGATGTTCCAGCGCGTGACCAAAGGTGCATTGTCGGGCAGAACCGGTGAAAAGGCCGTGGAAGAGTTCAAGATCAACGGCCAGTACGTCGATACGCCGACAATCAACGGTGCACCGGGCGTTGTCGGCATCCCGTTCTTCGATAGCTATGTCGAGAAGGCCGCAGTCGGCTTCCTTGACGACGCATCCAAATCCGACAAGCCGTTCTTCATCAGCGTCAACTTCATGAAGGTGCATCAGCCGAACATGCCTGCACCCGAGTTCGAGCATAAGTCGATGTCGAAATCGAAGTATGCCGACAGCATCGTCGAACTGGACACCCGTATCGGCCGCATCATGGATAAGCTCCATGAGACCGGCTTGGACAGAAATACCCTCGTGTTCTACACCACCGATAACGGCGCCTGGCAGGATGTGTACCCTGACGCCGGTTACACGCCATTCCGTGGCACCAAGGGTACCGTCCGTGAAGGCGGCAATCGTGTTCCCGCCATCGCTGTCTGGCCGGGCAAGGTCAAGCCCAACAGCAAGAACCACGATATCGTCGGCGGCCTTGATCTGATGGCAACATTCGCCTCCGTCGCCGGCGTCGCCCTGCCGGACAAGGACCGCGAGGGTCAGCCGACCATCTTCGATAGCTATGACATGTCACCGATCCTGCTCGGTACGGGCAAGTCGGAACGCACATCCTGGTTCTACTTCACCGAGAACGAACTTTCGCCCGGCGCTGCCCGTGTCGGCAACTACAAGGCCGTTTTCAACCTGCGCGGCGACGACGGTCAGTCGACAGGGGGACTGGCGGTCGATTCGAACCTTGGCTGGAAAGGTCCATCCAAATATGTCGCAACGGTCCCGCAGGTTTTCGATCTCTGGCAGGATCCGCAGGAGCGCTACGATATCTTCATGAACAATTATACGGAGCGGACCTGGACGATGGTAACCATCAGCGACGCGATCAAACAGCTGATGCAAACCTATGTGAAGTATCCGCCGCGCAAGCTGCAGAGCCAGAGCTACGCCGGTCCGATCGAAATCTCGAAATATGAGCAATTCCAGTGGATGCGCGATCAGTTGTCTAAAGAAGGGTTCACCTTATCAATGCCGACAGGCAACTAAACGCACCTCCCGGTGAGGTCTGAGGAAGAGCGAGAACGGGGCGTTGTGCTGACGACTAAACGTCCCCCGCACAGAACGACAAAGCCGCCGAGACCGGCGGCTTTACGCTGCAAATCTGAACCTCCTCCCAACAAATTCAAACGCTTATCGTCATCTGACGGCGCGATCGCCCGCCCCGAGTTCAAATTAACTCGGCAGCATTCGCGATGCGCTGCCAGCTGTCGTCGAGCTGGTTGCGAAACCAGGTCATCTGGCGCTTCGCATATTGCCGGGTCGCGGCAGAGCCGGTCTCGATCACCTCGGCCTCATCCATCTCGCCGCGCAAGAGAGCTGCAATCTGGCTGACACCGATCGCCTTCATGACAGGCATATCCGGACCGAGGTTCAACGCCATGAGCGCACGCACCTCGTCGATAGCCCCACCTGACAGCATCAAGCCGAAGCGGCGGTTGATGCGCTCGTGCAGCACCTGGCGATCCGGCAGAACCACCAGCTTTCGCGCGCGCTTTGGATCGATGATCTCAGGGCCGCTTCTCTGCTGGTAGACACGGATCGACTGGCCGGTCGCCTCCATCACTTCGAGCGCGCGCACGATGCGCTGGCCGTCGCCGGGCTTCAGCGCCTCTGCCGTTTGAGGATCGCGCGCGGCAAGCTCGGCATGCAGCCCTTCCGGCCCCTCCAGCCTCAGCTGCTCCCGCAGCCGCTCGCGGATGGCTGGTGGAATTTGCGGCATGTCGGCAAGCCCGCCGGTCAGCGCCTTGAAATAGAGCCCGGTGCCGCCGACGAAGACGGGCAGCCGGCCGGCCTTGCGCAGTTGGCCTACCAGCGCTTCGGCCTCGCGCAGCCAGGCCCCGGTCGAATAGGGCTTCCCCGCCGGCACATGGCCGTAAAGACAGTGCTCGACACCACCCATGTCGGCCTCGTCAGGGCGGGCGGTCAGCACCCGCAAGGTATCATAGACCTGCATGCTGTCTGCGTTGATGACCACACCACCATGCCGGCGCGCCAATTCGACCGCAAGCGCGGACTTGCCGCTGGCGGTCGGCCCGGTTATCAGGATCGCGTCCGTATCGGTTTCAAGGTTGTTGTCCATGGCTCTCGTTGCCACGCTTATCGCCAATCCGTCAAATCCTGTTCTGACGCCAGCGCTCGCAGAAGCCGCCGCTGACGCCGTCAAGGCATCCGGCCTCTATTGGCTCGCCGACGGCATCGCCTGCGACCTCGCGCTCAGGGACGGCACAGACCCCTTCGCCGCCGAGGCGGCGCTACGCGGCGCACTCAACGGCGTGGCCGTCGACGTCGCCGTCCAGGACGCCGACACCAGACGCAAGAAGCTTCTGATCGCCGACATGGATTCGACCATGATCGGCCAGGAATGCATCGACGAGCTTGCCGCCGAAGTGGGCCTCAAGGACAAGGTCGCCGCCATCACCGCCCGCGCCATGAACGGCGAGATCGCCTTCGAGCCGGCACTGATCGAGCGCGTCGCGCTTCTGAAGGGCCTGCCCTCGAGCGTCGTCGGCGATGTCATCGCCCGGCGCATCACGCTGACGCCGGGAGGCCCCGAGCTGATCGCCACCATGAAGGCGAAGGGCTACTACACCGCGCTCGTCTCCGGCGGCTTCACCGTCTTTACCGGCCCCGTCGCCGATATGCTCGGCTTCCAGGAAAACCGCGCCAACACGCTGATCGAGAAGGACGGCACCTTGACCGGCGAAGTCGCCGAGCCGATCCTCGGCAAGCAGGCCAAGGTCGACGCGCTCATCGACATCGCAGGCCGCCTCGGCATCTCCACCGACGAGGCGCTTGCCGTCGGCGACGGCGCCAACGACCTCGGCATGCTGCAGCTGGCCGGCACCGGCGTTGCCCTGCACGCCAAGCCCGTGGTTGCCGAACAGGCGAAGGCGCGCATCGACCATGGCGACCTCACGGCCCTCCTCTATCTGCAGGGCTATCGCAAGACCGATTTCGTCCGATGATCGTCTCGGAAACCGAGCGGCTGCGCATCCGTGCCTGGAGGGAGACCGACCGCGATCTCTTCTTCGAGATCAACAACGATCCCAGGGTGATGGAATTCTTCCCCCATCGCCGCAGCCGCGAGGAATCCGATGCACTGTTCGACCGCGTCGGCCGTGGCATCACCGAGACCGGCCTCGGCTTCTTCGCAGTTGCCCTCAAGGCGGACGATCGGCCGATCGGTTTCTGCGGCCTCGCTTACACTGACCTCGACCCTTTCCTGCCGAAAGGCACGGTGGAGATCGGTTGGCGGCTTGCCGTCCCCTTCTGGGGCAAGGGCTATATCACCGAGGCGGCGTTCGACCTTCTGCGCTTCGGCTTCGAGGAAAAGGGCCTGCGTGAGATCGTCTCGTTCGCCATTCCCGAGAACAACCGCTCGACGGCGGTGATGGTCCGCCTCGGCATGCACCGCGACCCCACCCGCGACTTCAACCACCCACGCATCCCCGCAGACAAACCTGAGCTCGTTCGCCACGTTCTTTATGCGATGACACGGGCGGACTGGCAGGCGCAGCCGGCAAAAGCCGGGACGTGATCGCGTTACAACGTCGGTAAGGTTTCTCGCACACGCTCCATCCGCATGCCGCCCTGCACTCATCGCTTGGGGCTTGCCCCTCACTGTCCTGCCGGACATCTCTCCCCGCAAGCGGGGAGGCGCCACTTGCCACCACCGTGCGCCACTGTGTGTGGCGGCGGAGAGTTCCAACTGCCACCCACTCGACGTGAACAATAGCCAGTCCATAGCGCCTGCGAGACGGTCACGACGATCGCCCTTCTCCCCGCGCGCGGGGAGAAGGTGCCGGCAGGCGGATGAGGGGCAGCCTCACCCACCACCCTCGCTGAGGCATCAGCGCTCGCGCCCTGCCCCCGGATAATTCTTCTCGACCCAAGCAGCGAACGACTGCGCTGCCTGCGACAGCGCATCAAACCGCCGCGCCACCAGAAAGAAGGCACCGTAGGGCACCGAGATGTCGAACGGTTGCAGCAGGCGTCCAGTCTTGAGCTCGTCGCGCACATGGTCGCGGTCGATCAGCCCGACGCCGTTGCCGCGTAGCGCCGCCTGCAGCACCATGGCGCCATCGGCAAAGATCGCGCCCCGCTCGATGCGAACCGGCCCTGCCCCGGCAGCGGCGAACCATTGCTGCCATGCTTCGCGGTTGTCTTCGTGCAGGATAGCATGCTGCAGGAGATCGGCAGGCAGCGACAACGGCCGGCCGGACCGCGAAAGCTCCGGCGCGATCACCGGGATCATTTCCACCTGAGCAAGTCTCCGCGCCTCGACGCGCGGCCAGGACGAGAGGTTCAAGCTGTGGCGGATGGCGATATCGGCGTCACCGCTGCGAAACCCCACCAGCCGGGGATCGGCGTCGATCACCAGGTCGATCTCGGGATGCTCGCCCTGGAACTCAGCCAGATGCGGCAGCAGCCAGCAGCCGGCAAAGGATGGCTCGGCGCTGACCTTCAATATCTGGCTTGCCTTGCGGCCTGAGAGCGCCTCCAGGCTGTCTCCGACCATGTCGAAGGCCGAAGTCAGCACCGACAGCAGCGACCGCCCCTCCGCCGTCAGGCTGACGCTGCGATGCCGACGCTCGAACAGCGGCCGACCGACGAGGTCCTCCAGCTCACGGATCTGCCGGCTGATGGCCGCCTGCGAGACGAAAAGCTCGCCGGCAGCCAGCGTGAAGCTTTCGAGCCGGCCCGCCGCCTCGAAACTCCGCAACGCTGTCAGGGGTAGGCGGCCGCGCTTCATGCATAACCTCAAGTCATCCGAAGCAGACTGTAAACTCGTTTGAGCGCTGGCGGCAAGTGCGTTGAAATGACGGACAGAAAGGAGGATCCGGCCATGTACGCCATCCTCGAGACCCTGATCGACGCCCTTCGCCTGATGACTTTTCAACCGCCAGGGCGCCAGAAACACGGCAGCGGTTCACACGCGGCATCGGGCGCATGCCGAGGCTGCAGCAGCGACTGATCACTCCGGAGCACGACGCCCGCTGATCCATGCCGACTTCAATTCGCAGCTGCTACGATCAATTAGAAAGCACCGCTCATGCATGAAGCCTCAGGTCCGCACCGATCCGAGGGCAACATCATGCAGCGACGCGATCGCCACCGCGACCGACGCGCGCCCGGATGGACAGGTGGCATGATCTGCCGTCAAGTGCGTCTGGTTGAAACGACGGACGGACCAGAGAGGGCGGCACTGCAACGGCACCCCACGACAATGCTCGCGGCTTCATCGATCCAGCCGACGGCGCTCGGCAGAAGAAGTGATCCTGAATCGGAATCTGAAGAGCCGGAATCAGCCTTGGAAAAAGCGGCGCGATGAACCTGAAAGGATTCAGGAAAATGCCATCGCGCCGTGCCGCGCTATTCCATGCGAACGGTGACGAAGCGCAGCTCGCCCGTCTTGTTGGAAAGCATCAGCAGCGCATTGCGCCGACCGTCGGACTTCAGCTCCTCGACACGCTCGGAGACGTCGTCAGGCGTATCCATCGCCTCCTGCCCCACCTCGACGATGACGTCACCCGGCTCGACCCGACGCTCGGCTGCGGCCGAGCCTGCCTGCACCTCGGCGATCACGACGCCGTCGACATCGTCGGCAATGCCGAACTTCTTGCGGCTTTCGGCATTGAGCGTGGTCAGCTTCATGCCAAGCACCGTGTCGGAGGCCGGCATCTCGGCGGCTGGTGGCTGGTCGGTTTTCTTGTCGTCACTGCCCTCGTCGCTTGTGGTTGCCGAGGCATTGGCGACGTCTTCGCCATCCTCCAGCCGGCCGAGCGTGACCTTGACGGTCTGCTCCTTGCCGTCGCGGATAATCGCGACGTCCACGGCCTTGCCGACGCCGCTCTCGGCGACTGCCCGCTGCAGGTCGCGCATCTCCGAGACATCCTTGCCGTCGAACTTGATGATGACGTCTCCAGCCTTGATCTCACCCTTGGTGATCGGCCCGCCCTCGATGATACCCGAGACCAGCGCACCGCGCGGCGAGGCCAGCTTCAGGCTTTCGGCGATATCGTCCGTCACCGGCTGGATGCGCACCCCGAGCCAGCCGCGCCGTGTCTCACCGAAGTCCTTGAGCTGCAGAACCACATTGGCGGCAAGCTCGGTCGGAACGGAGAAACCGATGCCGATCGAGCCGCCTGAAGGCGAAATGATCGCGGTGTTGATGCCGATCACCTCGCCCTGCATGTTGAACAGCGGGCCACCGGAATTGCCGCGGTTGATGGCGGCGTCCGTCTGGATGAAATTGTCGTAGGGGCCAGCATTGATGTTGCGACCGCGCGCCGAGATGATGCCGACGGACACCGAGCCGCCGAAGCCGAACGGGTTGCCGATCGCCATGACCCAGTCGCCGATGCGCATCTTGCGGGAATCGCCGAAAGGTACCGCCTTCAGGGGCGCTTTCGGCTCGACCTTCAGCACCGCGAGATCGGTCTTGGTATCCTTGCCGACGAGCTTGGCCTTCAGCTTGCTGCCGTTGGCAAAGATCACCTCGATATCGTCGGCACCTTCGATCACGTGATTGTTGGTGACGATGACGCCGGCGGGATCGATGACGAAGCCGGAGCCTAGCGAATTGACGGTGCGCTGGCGGTTGCCGCCCTTGTCTGCCTGCCCCTTGAAGAATTCGTCGAAGAAGTCCTGGTAGGGCGAGCCCTCGGGCACCTGCGGCGTCGGCGCATCGTCGTCGTTCTTGACGCGCTGGGACGTCGAAATGTTCACGACCGCATCAAGCAGGCCGGCGGCAAGGTCGGCGACGGATGCGGGGCCATTGCTCGGCGGGCGAACGGCGGCCGTCTGCGCCATCGCGACATTGGACAGAAGCAGCGAGGCGGCCAGCGCCAGGGCGCCGAGGGATTTCGATCGAGTGGACAATTCGCGGAGCTCCTCACATTGTCTCGGCGGTGCGATACCTCAAAGGATAGCGCGTCATGCGATGCTCTGCAGCCCCACGCGCCCAACAGACGCAAGGATCGCTGCAGCGACCTTGATTTTCAGCATACCCTAATCCTCCGACCGATGCCGGTCGCAGGCGTCATGCAGCTGGTGACAGCGACGCGATCTGGGGATCCCGTTCCGCCCGATCCTCCTTTGAAGATACGGCGGAATTCAGAAGCGTCCAGACACGATTTTCTGATCCACCCAAAAGAGCGGATAGGGACCGACGATCAGATCGTGATCTCGTGTCCATGTTCTTTCAGCGCCTGCACCGCCTTGTCGAGATCGGAACCGGGCACGAAGATGTAGTCGGTGCTGAAGGTCGAATTGGCAAAGACGCCGATGCCTGCGGCCGAAAGCGGCCTGAGCACGGAAGAAAGCACGCCCGGCACGTCAACGCTGAAGTGCTGTTCGATGCGGAAGCAGCGCCAGCCGAGCGAGCTCTGAGTGCTGGAAGGCACGCGCGCGGCGCGGCAGACGAGGGTCATTTCCTCTCGCGAGCTGGACACGGTCCAGAAACCCGGCCCCGGCAGCCATTCCGGCATCTGGGAACCGACATTGAGACGGGTGATCGCATATTCGGCATCGACCAGCCGGATCAGCAGTTTATGTGGCATTTCGCATTATCCTCGAAGCAACCAGACAAGTCCGACACCGGCGGCAACGGAAAATACCCCGGCCAGTCGAAGCTGATGCTCCGGGACATACGGCAAACGCTTCGCCAATTCCACTAAAACCAAAGGGGCCAGTGCGTACACCAGCCCCTCGATGATCAGGAAGAAAGCGATCCCGGTCAGAAAGTCGGACATAGTCCGCTTAGTTCCCGGTCGCCGGTTGCGTCGTTGTCGCAGCCGGCGGGTTGCCTTCCGAGTCATTGAAATAACGGAAGAACTCCGAATGCGGCGACAGCACGAGCGTCGTGTCCGAGCTGCCGATCGACTCCGTATAGGCGGTCATCGAACGGTAGAATTCGAAGAACTTCGGATCGCGTGCAAATGCGTCGGCAAAGGTCTTCGTCCGTGCGGCTTCGCCTTCACCACGCAGGATTTCCGATTCGCGCTGGGCGTCGGCGACGATCTCGACGACCTGACGGTCGGCGATGGCGCGGCGACGCTGGCCCGCTTCGTTACCACGAGCGCGGATCAACTCGGCTTCCGCCAGACGCTCGGCCTTCATGCGGTCGAAGGTCTGCTGCGAGACTTCCTGTGTCAGGTCCGTGCGACGGATGCGAACGTCCTCAATCCTGAGGCCGAGCGTTTCGGCATCGGCCTGGAGGTCGGCACGAACTTCGCGCATCATCGATGCACGCTCGTCGGAGAGTGCTGCCTCGAAACCGCGCAGACCGTAGACGCGACGCAGCGATGCGTCGAGACGGGTGCGCAACCGGGCCTCGGCCGAGTCACGGTCGCCCGAAACGGTTTCGCGGAAGCGGCGGGGGTCGGCGATCTTGTAGACGACGAAGGCGTCGACTTCATAGAACTTGCCGCCCGAGACCTGGACGCGGATGTTGTCGAGATCGAAGCGCAGGGCCTGGTCCTCGACATACTGCACGCGATCGGCATCCATGAAGGCGAAGGGCAGCTTGAAGTAGAGGCCCGGCTCGGTCTTGACGTCCTGGATCTGACCGAAGCGGACGACGACCGCCTGCTGGCGCTCGTTGACCACGAAGACCGACGAGTAGAGACCGACGAAGACGACCGCGAGCAGGATCAGGATGATTGAAGTACGATTGTTGATCACTGTGCGGCTCCCGTCTGTGCCGGCCGACCGATTTCGTTCAGCGGCAGATAGGGCACGACGCCCTGCCCGTTCTTCTCGTCGATGATGACCTTCTTCGACTTGCCGAGCACGCCCTGCATCGTTTCGAGATAGAGACGCTTGCGGGTCACGTCGGGCGCCTTGGAATACTCGTCATAGACCGAGATGAAGCGCTGGGCTTCACCGTCCGCTTCCTTGACGATGCGATCCTTGTAGGCGGCTGCCTCTTCGCGGATCTGCGCGCCCTGACCGCGGGCCTTGCCGAGGATCTGGTTGGCATACTGGTTGGCTTCTTCGACGAAGCGATCTTCGTCCTGCTCGGCGCGCTGCACTTCGTCGAACGCGTCGGCGACTTCGCGCGGCGGAGCCGCATCCTCGATCGCCACGGTGTTGACCGAGATGCCGGCACCGTAGCTGTCCATCGTCGCCTGGATCGTGCTCTTCACGTCGGCGGCGATCGCCTGACGGTTATCACGGAAAATGTCCTGGGCCGGACGACGGCCGACCACTTCGCGCATGGCGCTTTCGGCAACCTGCTGCAGCGTGTCGGACGGATTTTCGACGTTGAACAGGTAGTGCTTCGGGTCCGTGACGGAATACAGCACCGAGAACTGCACGTTGACGATGTTCTGGTCGCCGGTGAGCATCAGGCCGGCATTCGACTGACCGCTGTTGCGACCGCCGATGTTCTGCTGCTGCTCGGTAATCTTGACGAACTCGACGGTTTCGAGCGGCCAGAAATGGTAGTGCAGGCCCGGCATCGAGATCTCGTCCTTCGGCTTGCCGAAGCGCATTTCGACGCCCCGTTCATCCGGCTGGACGGTATAGATCGAGTTGATCAGGATGAAGCCGACGATCAACAGGCCGACGATGGCGAAGACGCCGCCGTTAAAGCCGCCGGGAACGACGTTCTTCAGCTGATCCTGGCCACGGCGAATGATCTCTTCGAGATCCGGCGGGCCGCCTTTGCCACCACCACCGCGCGGGCGGTTCGGCCCCTGGCCCCATGGACCCTGATTGCCTCCGCCGCCGCCGCCGCCGCCCCAAGGGCCGCCGCCGCCATTCTGATTGCTCCAGGGCATCAAAACCTCTCTTTTGAATACTGCTCACGATGAACTGCCGCGCGAATGCACGGACGTCCACGATGTGAACCCGTTATAGGTATGACATGCATCGCTTTCAACGCGATAGGCCAGAGTTCACCGTAAATGGTTCAAAATAGTTGACGAATAGGCCGTTACAGCGCCGCGCGTTGCATCTGCCGCACCAAAGCGCTGTGACACCTCGAACGTGCAGCGGCACTTTCGCCGTCGGCCGGCGCCGATCAATGATCCCAGTTCAACCTGCGCGACGCCGGCGCCATGTCACGAAATGCATGGCATGGCTGTCCTTCTCGCTCTGCGGCAGATCCTCTTCAAACACCTTGTCGAAGACGGCGGGATCGATTTCGGGAAAGCGCGCATCGCCTTCGACTTCCGCCGGAACCTCGGTGATATGAAGGATATCCGCCGCACTGATCGCCTGGCGATAGATCTCGCCGCCGCCGACGACGCAGACCTCGTCCGCACCGGTTGCCTCGGCTTCTCGCCGCGCCGCGGCGAGCGCTTCTTCCAGCGAATGCACGACGATCGCGCCCTCGGCGGAGTAATCAGCGCTGCGGCTGATGACGATGTTCGCCCGGCCCGGCAGCGGACGCCCGATCGAGGCCCAGGTCTTGCGCCCCATGATCACGGGCTTGCCGATCGTCAGCGCCTTGAAGCGCTTGAGGTCGGTCGGAAGCCGCCAGGGCAGATCACCCTCGCGGCCGATCACGCCGTTGGCGGCAACCGCTGCAATGAGGGAGACTTTCGGTTCGTTGGTGCTGGTATCAGTCATGGAACCCATTCGGTTTGCTGTCGATTTCACTTGCCCTGACAAGGGCCGGACGGTCCGTCACCACCCTTATGTAGCGGTCGACGACCTCGCTCTCGGGCAGGATCTTGCGCATCCATTGCAGCGCACTGGCCAAAAGCAGATCGGCGGCACTCATCGTCGCGCCGAGCAGATAGGCCTGCCGGCTGAGCACGTCGATCACATGCCCGCACATTTCGCTGTAGAGCCGCGCCTGCGCCGGATTGTTGATCGTCGCCCCGGTGACGTGCGCCAGCGCCGTCGGCTCGATCACGCCGGCATAATAGGCGAGCCAGGAGAGATAGGCGCCGCGCTCGGGATGGCCGGGCGCCCGCCCGAGGCTGCATTCGGGATGAAGGTCGGTGAGGTATTGCACCACGGCCGCCGATTCCCAGATCAGAGCGCCCTTGTGCAACAGCGCCGGCACCTGCTTGTGCGGATGCGGATTGTTTTCGTCGGGCGCACCGGTTCCATCCCAGCGGCGGATCGAGACATAGCGGATCTCGTATTCCGCGCCGATCTCCTCGAGCAGCCAGACGATCCGCGAGGAGCGCGACTGCGGTGCGTGGATGAGCGTCAGCATCGAAACCTCCCGACAGCGCGGCGTAAAGCAGAACACGCCAAGGTCGCTGCAACGCCTGAATTACGTCAGAGGCGGAAGACCTCCCGGTCTGCCGCCATCACGCGAATGCCCGTATCGATCACGCCGCCCGCACTGCCCGAAGCGGCGAGCAGTCAGACGGCGATCGGCGCCTTGATCGTTGAATCAGCTTCGTAACCGACAAGGGTAAAGTCTTCAAAACGGAACGCAAACAGATCCTTGACATCAGGATTGATCTGCATGGTCGGCAATGTCTTCGGCGTGCGGGCAAGCTGCAGCCGCGCTTGGTCGAAATGGTTGTGGTAGATGTGCGCGTCGCCGAAGGTATGGACGAAATCGCCCGGCTTCAGCCCGGTCACCTGCGCAACCATCATCGTCAGCAACGCGTAGGAGGCGATGTTGAAGGGCACGCCGAGGAAGATGTCGGCCGAGCGCTGGTAGAGTTGGCAGGAAAGCTTGCCGTCGGCGACATAGAACTGGAAAAGGCAATGGCACGGCGGCAGCGCCATCTCGTCGACCAGCGCCGGGTTCCAGGCCGAAACGATATGCCGGCGCGAATTTGGATTGGTCTTCAGGCTTTCGACGAGACCGGCGATCTGGTCGATATGCCGTCCGTCCGGCGCCGGCCAGGAGCGCCACTGGTAGCCGTAAACAGGACCGAGATCGCCGTTTTCGTCCGCCCACTCGTCCCAGATGCTGACGCCGTTTTCCTTGAGATAGGCGATGTTGGTCTCGCCCTTCAGGAACCAGAGCAGTTCGTGAATGATCGAGCGCAGGTGCAGCTTCTTGGTGGTCAAGACCGGGAAGCCTTCCGACAGATCGAAGCGCATCTGGTAGCCGAAGACCGAGCGCGTGCCCGTTCCCGTCCGGTCGCCCCGGTCGGTTCCGCTGGTCATCACATGGTCGAGGAAGTCGAGATATTGCTGCATGGTCTGGCGCCGCCGATTCGTGTTGTCCCAAATTTAGGGTGAAGCCGGCGGCAAACCAATGTCTTGGGGATGTTTATCCCGCAAATTTAGCCGCGCTCGAGCCGGGACCTTGAGAAAGCCTGCGCGTTTTCCACCGGCATCCCCCTCAAGGCATCGGTTAGGTTGATGACCCCGGGGCGATCCGACCCGAGCCCACCGCGACCTACAGCGTCTGCAGCTTGCCGAGGTTCTTGGCCACCAGATAATAAAAGGTCACGCGCGACTTGGAGCGGTCCGCAGACATCGCCTTCGCCGTGGCCGAGATGGCTGCGTCCGCGTCCGCACCCGCGACGCCGAGCTTCTTCTCGCACCATTTTTCCCTGACGCGATCGAGCTCCTTGGGGTCGGTGGCCGATACGAGCGAGGAATCCTTGTTGCGAAGCGCAATGCCGAGATGGCGCACGATCTTGTTCACAACGGCTTCATCGGCGCCGCTGTCATACTTCTGCACATCTGCGAGATAGTCGGTCATGATGCCTCCACGTTGGGATTGCTCGAAAAACCGCAGCCGTACCCCGCATGCCCCAGCGGCCCGCCTGCAGCAGCCGGAGTTTTTCATGGCTGCCAATCATGTCAAGCGTTTTGGAAAAGCAGCGATTTATCCGCTTGCTCCCCTTTTCTTGGGCGCTGGAAAGACCTATATGACAGATGCCGTCTTCGGGCGGCTATGGCAATAAACGGGCGGTGAAATAAACCCATTGGACCCGGGGGCGGTACCCGGCGCCTCCACCAAAAACCGGTCGACACGTCGATGACCGGCTTTTGATGGGGGCGAAATAGGATCGACAAGGGCGTAAAGATCGACTTTTTGCTCGGCATTGTACCACCGTTATCGGGCTAAACTTATAGTTGCAAACGACAACTATGCTGAAGCACGTCTCGCTGCCTAACGGCGGTGCGACACTTCAAATCAAGTCCTTCCGGGTAGCACCGTAAGGCGGGGTCCGAAGGCACCTGGCAACAGAAGCCTTCACCTTCTCCCCCGCTTCGAAATGGTCTATAGATGCTTGGATAATTGACTCGTCATATTCTGACGGGCAATGGAAAGCCGACAGTAGAATTGAGTTCGAGAAAGACGGGAATCCCATGGGCCAGGACCACATTCGCTACGACATTCTGGCACAGGATGCGCTTCGCGGCGTCATCCGCAAGGTGCTGACCGAGGTTGCCGCCACCGGCCACCTGCCCGGCGAACACCATTTCTTCATCACCTTCCTGACCGGAGCGCCGGGTGTTCGCATCTCGCAGCACCTGAAATCCAAGTATCCCGAGCAGATGACCATCGTCGTCCAGCACCAGTTCTGGGAACTCAAGGTCTCCGATATCGGCTTCGAGATCGGCCTTTCCTTCTCCGATACGCCGGAGCGGCTCGTCATTCCGTTCAATGCCATTCGCGGCTTCTACGACCCCTCGGTCAACTTCGAACTCGAGTTCGACGTGGCCGTGGCTGAAGAGGAAGAACTCGAATCGGCGGAGATCACCGCCTACCCCGTGCCTGAAACCGACGGCGAAGTACCGCCCAAGGACGCGGAGAAATCCGGCGATGCCAAGAATGGCGGCGGCTCGGTCGTTTCGCTCGATTCCTTCCGCAAGAAGAACTGAGGCAGCTGAAAGGGCGCGGCATGAGTGGTGACGTCGTCAATCTACGCCAGTTCCGCAAGCGCAATGCCCGCGCCGAAAAAGAGAAGCAGGCCGAACAGAACCGTATCTCGTTCGGCCGCACCAAGGCCGAGAAATCGCTGACCGACGCCTTGAACGCAAAAGCGGCAAAAGCCCTCGACCAGGGGCGCCGCGAGCCCGCAGCCGATCGACCCGATGAGGCCGAGGACTGAAGCACAGGGCGCGTAAGCGGCTGCGACCTTCTTCAAATCATCATCGAAACAGATTGTGCGGAACGTCTCACGCGTGAATGCGTTGCTAGAGCATCAAAGCCGGCGCACGGCTCGGCAAAAGCGATTCTGCCGCAATGACTTGCAGCAGCGTCCCGAATCAAACCGCCAACGACTTGAATCAATTTGCGAGCTCCGGCGATGATCCGAAAACACTCCGCCACCCTGCACGGGCACCGCACCAGTTTTTCGCTCGAGGACCCGTTCTGGCTGGAGCTGAAGACGATCGCGGCGACCCGCGCCATGCCGATCGCCCAGCTGATCGTCGAGATTGACGACGCGCGCGGCAGTGACAGCAACCTCTCCTCGGCACTTCGGGTCTACGTTCTCGACTGGATCAAGTCGAACGTGCCGCGCTCAGCGGCCGGCGACACGTGACGGCTCGTCGCCTTGGCTTGCGAACCCGTCGGTCAGGGCGCCGGCGAGGCCCTCGCGCAGCTGGGTCGCCATCGCCCTGATCCCGCCCGGCAGCCGTGAATACTCGATCAGGCACACCCGGTTGCGCCCCGTGTTCTTGGCGAGGTAGAGCTGGTCGTCCGCGATCTTGAAGATGTCCTCGTACTGTACCGGATAGGTAAACAGCGCCACGCCGATGCTGACCGTCACCGGATCGGCATCCGGAGCAATCGCCTGCCCATGCTCGGCCACCGCCAGACGAATGCGCTCGGCCATCGCCCCGATTGTTGCGGGGTGGGCATGGTGAACGAACACGCCGAACTCCTCACCGCCGAGACGGCCGATCAGGCCGACATCGCCAACCGCCAAGCGCATCTCGGTTGCTATCGCCACCAACGCATCGTCACCGGCGAGATGGCCATGGCGATCGTTGATGCGCTTGAAGTGGTCGGCGTCCAACACCATCAGCGCGGAGGTGGCTGGAAATGGCTTGAGATCCTGTTCGGCAACGAACGCCGTGACATCCGACGTGAACGCAGCGCGATTGAGACAGCCGGTCAGGCCGTCGTAGCGGCTCGCCAGTGTCAGCAGATCGTTGGCGCATGCTAGCTGCTGGAGCTTGATGCCGATGACGGCGAAAAGCGGGATGGCCAAGAGCAGCGGGATGAACAGGGCAAGGCGCATCGACGTCGCCATCACCTCAGCTCCGAAGGGGGCGATGTAGTAATAGGTGACGAGAACGGCAACGGTCGTGCAACCGACGGCGCCCGAGAACGTCCAGTTCACGATCCAGATGATCGCGCGGCGATCAAGGCCCTCATCCAGCGACGTCATGCCACCCCCCGTTGCAAGCCACACTGTGAAGGCAGAATGCTAACTCCAGCTCAATCAATCCATTAGGATTTTAGGGGTTTTGCGCTTCACTGCTGCCACGACAGGCGCCGGCAGCCGAATCAGATTGGCATTCGATCGCTGCACCAGAGCCGCACACCGGGCAAAGCAGGCCGCGCCAGCTCGCCGAAACATAGACTTTTGATTGCAACGGGAACCCGCCCCTCGCCTTCTGTGTGCCTTGCGCCACACCTCGCACAATTCCCGCGTGCCGAAACGGAATTTGACGCGAATATGCTTGTTTAGCATCATCTAATTTCGAACAATCGAGGTGCTGCCAGTGGCCGCAACCTCTGGCGCTCATGCAACATGAGAGGGAGGAAGGCATGCAGCTCTATGCTCGGATCGGTCTGGCCACGTGTTTGACCCTGTCATCGGCCGCGGTCGCCAGCGCCGCCGACATCGCGCCGCTCCTTGCGCCCACGGCGCAGCCGCAGGAGACGGAAAGCGGCTGGCAGTTCACCGTCGCACCCTACTTCTGGATGGCGGGCCTGAGGGGCGATACGGCCCAGTTCGGGCTGCCCGAGGTGCATATCGATTCCAGTTTCAGCGACATCTGGGACAATCTCGATTTTGCCTTCATGGCGATGGGCGAGGCGCGCAACGGACCCTACAGCATCTTCGGCGACGTCATGTACACCAAGCTGTCCGCCGACGGCAGCACGCCGAACGGTATCCTCGCCAATAGCGTGGATGTGGACTCGACGTCTTTTGCCGCGCTGCTGGGCGTCGGCTATGCCATTTACGAAGACCAGTCATCCAATCTCGATATCGTCGGTGGCTTGAGAGTCTGGTCCGTCGACACCACACTTTCGTTCTCCGGCGGCCCGCTGGATGGTGTCAGCCGGGATGACGGTGCCACCTGGGTCGATGCGGTCGCCGGCCTGCGCGGCACCTATAACTTCACGCCCGAGTTTTATCTGACCGGTTGGGGGCTGGTCGGCGGTGGCGGCGCGGATCTCGATTGGGATGCGGCACTCGGCCTCGGCTACAAGTTTACCGACACGATCTCGGCCGTCGCCGGCTATCGCGCGCTCGGCGTCAACTACAGCAACGACGGCTTCGAATACGATACGGTGCAGCACGGACCGATCCTGGGGGTCGCCATCCGCTTCTGATCCGACGCGCTGCGGCGGTCGGCGACGAGCGATCTATGGGACGGCTGGTGTTCTGCTTCATTTTCTCCTCAAGTCGCACGCGACCAGGGGAGACGGCAGAATGCCCGACGTTCGACAGCAGCCTTGGCACGCCACATCTGACACGGGGCACCCGCAAGGCCCCCGGACGCGTCAGCCAAGCGCCGGCGATCAAGCCGCTGCCGCGACATGGAGAGACGCACAGCATCTCTGCCTCTGCATTCCGCTCCACTGCCGCAGTCCCGGAAAAATGCAAAGCGTGGCCCAGCAGGAAAGACGTGAAAACAAAGCGATCGCGCGTTTCCCCGGCCCGCCTTCTGCATGTTTCCTTAAATCGTACCTGGCTTAACGATGAGCATGCGGCAATTCAAAGCGCTATAGCGCCCTATTGCACCGTGACATCGGGCAGCACGTCGAAATTCAGCCCCTGCCCACCCGGCTTCTGAGGCCCGTCGACAGTTCCCGGCGGCACCTGCGACGGGGCGCCCAGTTGCTGTTGCTGCTGGCGTTCGCGTTCGATGCGCGCGGCTTCTTCCGCTGCCTTTCGCGCGGCCTCTTCCGCCGCCTTTCGTTCCGCCTCTGCGCGGGCCGCCAGATCCGCCTTCACCCGCTCCGCCTCAACTGCCGCCGCTGCACGCCGCCGCTCTTCGGCGACCGCCCGCAGGCGCTCGACTTCACGCTGCTGCGCCTTTGCCTTGTAAAGCTGCACCTCGCGCCGCAGCCGTTGCTTCTCAAGCACGTTGGCCTGCAGTGTCTCGACGCGCCGGCGCTCGCGCTCAAACGCCCGAAGCGACAGGAAATTCGAGAGATCGGCAACATCGAGGTTCACGCCCGGTGACGAAAGCAGGCCGGCATAACTCAGCCGCACCCGCGGCTCGGCCCCGGCCAGCGCCTCGTCGCCCGGCCGGAAGGTCATGTCGATGTTCGCGTCGAGACGCTCCGCCGCCAGATCCACCGATGCTTCGCCGACAAAGGCTGCGTTGCCGTCGGCAGCCGTGACGTTCTGCGCCCTGAGCACGCCACCGGCGATGCTGAAGGGGACCTTGACCACACCGACGACCGACTGGCCGGAAAACACGGCTGCCTCTGCCGCCTGGCGGATTGCGTCGGCCGAAATCTCCGTTTTCATGGCGTCGGCAGTTGCCATCAGCTGCGGCAGCGCCGCGCTGTTGACGCCGTTGAGCGTCACGCCGTTGAAGGTGGCGGTGCCCGAGCCGCTTGCGGAATGGGCCATGGCTTGCGCGTTCGCACCCGAGGCCTCGAGCGCTACCGAAAGGTCGAAGGTGCCGGTGGCGACCGGGGCGCCCGCATGCGTCCAACCAGCCTGCGCCAGATCCCCGCCCTTGACGTCAAGCCGCGAGCGCAGGAAGCCGGAGCCATTGGCATTGCCGAGCTGCAACCGGCCTTCGAGCTTGCCGCCGAGCCAGTCGCCGGTCGCATCGGTAAAGGCGATCTCGTCGCCCTTCCACTCAAGCTTGCCGGCAAAGTTGCCGATGGCGCCGTAGAACCCCGGCCAGAAGTTTGCGGCCTGCACATCGAGCGCCACGTTGAAACCGGTCCAGGCGGGTTGCGTCACGGGGGTTTTCGACAGCGCTCCGCTCGACATGTCCTGAACATGGCCAAGGATGCCCTCGGCCAGCCAGGCGAGATCGAGCGTGGCAACACTGATCTGGCCTTCTGCCTTGCCCGGCACCTTGCGGTCGATCGTCAGGGCGCCTTCAAAGCCGTTGTTGTCGGCCTTGCCTTCGACGGTCGTAAAGGCGATCGCCTCCGGCGTCGTCGCCACGTCGGCCGAAACAGAGATCGGCAGGCCTGTGCCCGTCTGCGGCAACGCGATGCCCTGCTGCAGCAGATAGGGTTCGAGGTCTTCGGTCTGGAGTGTCAGTTTGGCCTGGCCCTCGAGGAAATGGTCTCGCGAGAGATCGAAGCTGCCTTTGGCGGCAAGCGACGTCTTCTCGGTGGTAAAGGTCACCGTGCCATTGGCGTTGGAGCCATCGGTGCTCTGCAGCTTGATGGAGAGGATGCCGTTGGCATCGGCATCGAAAGGCAGCGGGTCGAACCCGGCCTGGCCGAGCAGCAGCAGCGTCTGCGGGTTTTCGAGCGTTGCTTCGAGCAGCATGCCCTTGCCGGAAAGCGCCTGGGCCATGTCGGGCGCCTGGTAGCTGGCAGCGATCTTTGTGCCGTTGGCCGTGCCGAAAATGCCGAAGGTCGCCGGCGCGTTGCCTTCCTTGTTACCGGCAGTCAGCGTCACGTCGAAGGCAGCGTCCGTATAGAATGGTCCGGCCCTGGTCAGGCGGCGAAGGGCCGGATGATCGACGGCGTGCCGACCGATCATTTCCAGAAACGGTGTCAGGTCCTTGGCCGCCAGCTTCATCTTGGCCGAAATCACCGGCTTTTCGAGATCGCCGCTGGCGCGCCCGGAAAAGGCAAGTTGCGCGCCGGCAAGCGAACCGATCGCCACGCGCTCGGCCTGAAGCTGGCCATTCTTGAATGTCACCACCGCCTGAACGTCGCGCGCGTCCTCGCCGAAGGCCGAGAACTCGTCGGCGGAAAGGTCGGCGGCAATCGCATGCTGCATCAGCGTCGAGGCCGAGGCATCGCCGGCAACCAGCCCCGCCAGCGCCTGCAGCGCTTCGAGGTCGATGCGATTGCCGTTCAGCTGCAGCGACAGGTTCGGCTGCTGTTCGGCGAAGGACTGACGCTCGAGCCGCCCCTTGAGGCTGGCGTCGCCGGCGGCCACCTCCAGGTTTTCGAACTGCTGCAGCGTGTCGGTCAGGTTGACGGTTGCCGAAAAGCCCGCGGTCTTCAGCTTGCGGATCGCCGGATCGACGGAGCCAGCCAGCCAGCTCGCGAGGCCCGAAGGCTGGTTGGACGCGAGAAGCAGGTCACCGCGAAATGACCGCTGGCCCTTGAGGTTGAGCCGTCCCTTGGCCTCCAGCTGGGTGCGCCCGGGCAGAAGGGCCACGACATTGTCGATCACCCACCCGGCACCATCCGGCTGCACGTCGATGCGCACGTCGCGCACGGTCGTATCGCCGATGACGATCGCCGGCAGTTTCAGACTGGCCCGTCCCGGCACCTGCGGAATGGGGATATCGGCGGCAATCGCCAGCATCGCTTCCAGCCGCTGGCGCATGGAGATCGCCGGGTCGCGCCCGGTCTTGCCGTTGCTGCCGGAATTGCCGATGCGGCTGACGTCGATCTGCTGGCCGTCGGCGATCAGCAGGAACTTCTGATCCTTGCCGGTATCAAGCGTCGCCTCGCCCGTCACCACGTAAGGATCGTCCGCGGGGCCGATCTCGAACCGGTATTCCGGCACGCGGATGCTCTCATTGGTCAGCTGGAAATCACCGTTGATGCGCAGCGGCGCATGGCCGTCCGCATCCTTTGCCTCGCCCTGCGGGCGGTTTTCGGTCAGCGTGAAGCGACCGCCGTAGACCGGCTTGAAGTCGACGATCTTCAGTGCACCGTCGAGCTCGACGCCGAAGGGACGCTTGTCCGGCGTCACCCGCGCCTTGAGGCTCAGCGCACCTGTCTCGTCCACCTCGTTGCTGGAAAAGGCGAAACTGCCGGCCTCGCCATCAAGCGCAGCCCGCCCCTCGACTTTCCAGGGGCCGGCCAGGGTACGGGCGGAAAGATCGGCGGAAAGGTCGGTCACGCGCCGGGTGCGGCCGGTCTGCTCGTCGATGAACTCGATCTCGCCGTTGGTGATCTCGACGTTTTCCAGCACCACCGTTTTGGCGGGGATCGCCGTGCGCGTTCCGCGTGCCCAATCGAGCGTGCCGTCAGGGAGAAGCCTGACCTTGGCCTTCGGCCGGTCGAGGCGCATATCGAAGATCAGGGCTTCGCCGCTCAAGAACGGCGCCAGTTCCGCGCTCATCGAGAACTGCGCGACCTGGATCAGCGGCTCGGCCTTGTCGCTGCCGCCGACACGCACGTCGTTGAGCGTGACCGTCGGGAACGGGATCAGCCGTGCGTCGACACTGCCGTGGACGACGACAGGCTTGCCCATGATGCGGCTTGCCTCGCGTTCGAATTCCTTGCGGAATCCCGTCCAGTCGATGAACCACGGGGCGATCAGCGCCGCAAAAAGCGCAACGACCACAAGACCGCCGATGGCAACCAGAATTCGCGAAAGCACCGTGCCTACATTCCCATCAAGTTCTCTGGCGCCCGTCGGCGCCGTCTGCGTCCATATGAACGCCAAAGCGACGTCTTCGTCCATTACATTTGGACGCCTTCGTCCTTATCCATTGCGAGGGCGTCGCCTGCCGCCCCACCGGGCGGCTGCAGCACCGCTCTCCCCTCGCCCGTCCGCCCGCGTCAGCCGAAGATCTTGCCGGGGTTGAAGATGCCCTGCGGATCGAGCGAACGCTTGACCTGCCGCATCAGATCCAGCGCGTCGCCAAGTTCGGCTTCGAGAAACGGCATCTTGCCCTGACCGATGCCGTGCTCGCCGGTGCAGGTGCCATCCATCGACAGCGCCCGCGCGTTCAGCCTCTCGACGAAGGCCTCGGCCCGCGCCACGTCTGCGGCGTCCTTGTCGTCAAACAGCAGCCCGACATGGAAGTTGCCGTCGCCGGCATGCCCGACGATCGGGGCCGTCAGGCCGTGTGCCGCGATATCCTCATGGGTTGCCGCCACGCAATCTGCCAGCCGCGAGATCGGCACGCACACATCGGTGGAAAGAATGGCTGCCCCCGGGATCAGGCTCTTCTGGGCCCAGTAGGCGTTGTGCCGCGCCTTCCACAGCCGCGCCCGCTCTTCGGGGTTGGTGGTCCAGATGAAGCCGCTGGAGCCGAAGTCGGCCGCAATTTCGGCAAAATGCCGCGACTGCATTTCGACGCTCTCGCTGTTGCCGTGGAATTCGACGAACAGCGTCGGCGTCTCCTCATAGGAAAGGCCGGAATAGTTGTTGCAGGCCCTCATCTGCAGCGCGTCCAACAGCTCAATGCGGGCAACCGGAATGCCGGATTGAATCGTCAGGATCACCGCATTGCAGGCATCGGCAATCGTCGGGAACGGGCAGACGCCGCCGGAGATGACTTCGGGAATGCCCTGGAGCCGGAGCGTGATCGAGGTGATGATGCCAAGCGTGCCCTCGGCACCGACGAACAACCGGGTAAGGTCGTAGCCTGCCGACGACTTGCGGGCCCGATGCGCCGTGCGCACCTCGCGACCGTCTGCCGTCACCACTGTCAGCGCCAGCACATTGTCCTTCATGGTGCCGTAGCGCACCGCATTGGTGCCGGATGCACGCGTCGAGGCCATGCCGCCTATCGAGGCGTTGGCGCCAGGGTCGATCGGGAAGAACAGGCCGGTGTCGCGCAGATAGGTGTTGAGCTCTTCGCGGGTGATGCCGGGCTCGACCCGGCAGTCCAGATCTTCCGCGTTGACTTCGAGCACGCGGTTCATGCTCATCATGTCGACGGAGATGCCGCCGTGCGGCGCGTTGACATGGCCCTCGAGCGACGAGCCGGTGCCGAAGGGAATGAGCGGCACGGTGTTGGCCGCGGCGATCGCAACGATCTCGCGGACTTCGTCTGCACTTTCTGGAAAGACGACGCCGTCGGGAAGCTGCGCCGGGATATAGGTGGTGGTGTGGGCATGCTGGGCGCGGATCGCTTCGCCCGTCTGGAACCGATCGCCGAATCGGGCGGCAAGCTGCGCCTTTGCGGTATCGATCCCGGTTTCGTTTCGCGAGCCAGCCCTGATCGCCTTCAATGCCACGGAAAACGTCCCTTCTTCATGCCATCCGCACCGCCCCATTCCGACCTTGGGGAAGCGCTTTCATTTCAAGGCGCTACTGTGCAAATCGGAATCACTTTGTCCAGACGTTGACGCAGTCTCTAGCAGACTATCGCGTGAAAACGCCGGTGGTGAGACCTGAGTGTCACAAAGCTTTCGTCTTGTGACGGGAAACGCCCCCGAGGGCGGAGCGTAGGCGCCAAGCGTTGTGCCGACGACACCGGCCTGTCACAACATCCTGCCAACACAACAATCTGGCCCTTTCCTGCGACAAACGGGATAGAGAAGAAGCCCGGTCGGCTGGCCGCTCCCGGCACTACATGAGGAAAAAGAAATATGTTCGGTCTGCTCGCTTTGCTGACGGCCTCGATATTCTTCGGCGCCGCCATCTACATCAACGTGGCTGAACAGCCGGCAAGGCTTCGGCTCGACAACCGCGCAGCGCTGACGCAATGGGTGCCGGCCTACCGTCGCGGTTTCCAGATGCAGGCCTCGCTCGCGATCATCTCGGGCCTGCTTGGTCTTGCCGCCTGGTGGCAGAGCGGCAATGGGCTCTGGGGCTTCGGGGCAGCAGTCATTCTCCTGAACTGGCCCTTTACGATCCTCTTGATCATGCCGATCAACCGGCGCCTGGAGGCAACGCGGCCAGAGGAAGTCAACGAGGAAACCCGCGGGCTTCTCGTTCACTGGGGCAGGCTGCACGCAGGCAGGAGCGCGTTCGGCGCTATCGCCATGCTGGTCTACCTCCTCGCCGTCTGGCTGGAGCTTCGGGGCTAGCGCATCCCGCTTTCAAGCGGAGCCACGGAAGGCCGGCAAGCTGCCCTATAGCCAGAGTGCTGGAACATCCTTGGGCCGGCAGCGCCACGCGAGCCGCCGTTACTTCGCTTCAAGCGCGGCGGCGGCCTCCATTTCCTCGTGGAGCTTGCGCTCCTCGTCCGCATGCGGCTTGGTGAGCCCGGCAATGACGAGATAGGCGACGGGCGTCAGGTAAAGCGTCACAACCACCGCAAGGCCGAGACCGCCGACCAGCACCCAGCCGAGCGCGATGCGCGCTTCCGCCCCCGCACCGCTTGCCATCACCAGCGGCACCGCGCCGACGATGGTGGCGATCATTGTCATCATCACCGGCCTGAGGCGGATGTTGGCAGCATTCTCGATCGCGGTTCGCACATCCTGGCCGCGGTCGCGCAGCTGGTTGGCGAATTCGACAATGAGAATGCCGTTCTTCGCCATGATACCGACGAGCATCACCAGGCCGATCTGGCTGTAGATGTTGAGCGTATTGCCGGTGAGGATCATCGCAAAGACCGCGCAGGCGAGCCCCAGCGGCACCGTCGCCATGATGATCAGGCCGCTGACGAAGCTTTCGAACTGTGCGGCCAGCACCAGGAAGATGATGACGAGGGCAAAGCCGAAGGTGACGATGAGACCGTTGGCGTTTTCGTTGAGGGTCGCAGCTTCAGCAAGCGGCATGATGCGCGAGCCCGGCGGCAACAGCGGTTCCGCCATTTGCTCGACCATGGTCAAGGCTTCGCCGAGCGCGAGGTCAGACTTGAGCCCCGCCGACAGCGACACGGCGCGAAGCTGCGATTCCCGCGACAGCTGCGGCGCCACGGCCGTTTCCTCGACGCTGGCAATCGTCGACATCGGCACGATCTTGCCGTCGCCGGCCTTCAGGAAGATGTTCTGCAGGTCGGTCGGATCATTGACCGGATTGGTCGAGGACAGAAGCTTGACCGGGTAAGATTCGCCGTCGACGAAGACATCGACGACGCTGTTGCCGTCGAGCATCGCCTGCAACGCCCAGGCCAGGCCACCGATATCGACGCCCATGTCGGAGGCACGCTCGCGGTCGATGGTGATCGAAAGCTGCGCCTGGTTGGCCTCGTAGTTCAGCCGCACGTTCTCGAAGCGACCGCTGTCTTCCATCTGGCGCACGAGCTTTGCCGCGGCATCGCCAAGCTTGGTGTAGTCGTTTCCGACCAGCGCTACCTGCAGGCCACTGCCGGCGCCGCGAATGCCAAGGCTGTTGGGCTGCATCGCAAACACCCGCACCGAGGGAATGCGCGCGGTCACCTTGTTGATCTCCGCGACGATCTGCTGCTGGCTGCGTTCGCGTTCGCCCCAGGGCGCCAGCGTCAGCACCATGAAGCCACTATTGGCCGAGCCGCCCTGGCCGGAGATCGAGAAGATGTTGTCGATCTCGCCGGATTTGACCAGCGGCTGCAACCCGTCCTCGATCCGGCGCATCTGCGCCTGCGCATATTCGAGCGACACCCCCTGCGGCGCGTTGATGCGCATCATCACCTGCGAGCGGTCCTCGCTCGGCGTCAGCTCCGATTTCAGCGTCATGAAGCCAATACCGCCCATGGCCGTGAAGAAGGCGGCAACGACGAAGACGATCAGTGGCGCATTGAGGCAGCCGCGCAGGGTGACGCGATAGAATTCGGACGCACGCGCGCCGAAACGGCGCATCGGCCCGGGTTTGGAATGGTTCTCCTGCGTCAGCATGCGCGATGCCAGCATCGGGCAGAGCGTCAGCGACACGAAGGACGACAAGAGGATCGAGAAGGCAAGCACGAAGCCGAACTCGCGGAAGAGACCGCCGGTCTGCCCCGGCAGGAACGACAGTGGAATGAACACGGCCGCAAGCGTCGCCGTCGTCGCCAGCACCGCGAAGAACACTTCGAGCGTGCCGTGCACGGCCGCGGCCCTTGGGCCGAGCCCCTCGGCCCGTCGCCGCACGATGTTTTCCAGAACCACGATCGCATCGTCGACCACAAGACCTGTCGCAAGCACGATGGCGAGCAGCGTCAGGATGTTGATCGAGAAGCCGGCCATGTAGATCGCCGCCACGGTGCCGATCAGCGCGATCGGCATGGTGATCGTCGGGATCAGCGTCGCCCGCCAGTCGAGCAGGAACATGTAGATGACGAGCGTAACGATGAAGATTGCCACGACCAGCGCGATTTCCACCTCGTGGATGGCGCCGTTGATGAACACCGCATCGTCGCTGGTGATCCTGAGCTGCGTGCCCTCGGGAAGGATTTCCGTCTGGATCGTCTCGACAACCTTGCGCACGCCTTCCGAAATATCGACGGTGTTGGACTGTGCCTGGCGGATGATGCCAAGGCCGATGCCCTGGCGACCGTTGGAGCGCAGCGCCGTCGAGCCGGTATCGGGCCCGAGCGTCACCGTGCCGATATCGCGCAGCCGCACATTGTTGACAAGGATCAGGTTTTCGAACTGCTCCGGCGTCTGCAGGTCGGCGGTCGCACGTACCGAGATGTCCTGGCTGGCGCTCGTCAGCTTGCCGGCCGGCACGTCATAGGAGGCGTTGGAAAGCGCCGTCCTGAGGTTTGCCACCGTCACCCCGCGCCCTGCGAGCTTGGCCTGGTCGAGGTCGATTCGGAAGATCTTTTCCTGGTCGCCGTAAACGGCGACGTCGGCGACACCCTCGACAGCGGCGAGCCGGTCGCTGATCTCGTTTTCGACCAGCAGCGTCATGTCTTCCATCGACATGGTGTCGGAGGTCAGCGCCAGTCGCATGATCGGCTGGCTGTCGGCATCCGCCTTGACGATGCTCGGCTCGTCGACATCCTCGGGCAGCTGGTTGCGCACGCGGCCGAGCGCATCGCGAATGTCGTTCGCCGCCTGGCCGATATCGGTGGTGTCGGAGAATTGCAGCGTCACCCGGCTGCGGCCGAAGGACGATGTCGAGGAAATGTCCTTGATGCCCTGAACGCGCGAGACGGCGCCCTCGACCACCGAGGTCACCTCGCGGTCCATCGTTTCGGGCGCAGCACCATCGAGTGTCGTCGTGACCGATATGACCGGCTGGTCGACCTGTGGCAGCTCGCGGATTTCGATGCCGTTCCAGGCCGCAAGGCCGGCAACGACGATCAGCGTATTGACCACCAGCGCGAAGATCGGCCGGCGAATGAAAAGGGCGGTGAAGCCGGTCTTGCCGGCCTCGCGGGCGGTTTGGTGTCCCGGTTCCTTGGCGCCGCTCACTTCACGTCCTCCGCGACCTTCTGCGCGGTATCGCGGCGCTCGCGCCCGGCGATGCGGACTTCGCCGCCATCGCGCAGCCGCTGCACGCCTTCGGTGACGACTTCGTCGCCTTCGCTCAAGGCCGCATCGACCAGCACCTTGTCCGGGTTGCGCTGGATGATCTTGACCGGAACACGCTCGCTCTTGTCGGCGCTCACGCGCCAGACATAGGAGCCGTCGGAGCTCCACTGGATGGCGAGCGGATCGACGGTCGGATAGGTGTCGCCATCGAAGGCCATCGTTACCGAGAAGGACATGCCCGCCCGCAATGTGTCGTCAGGGTTTTCCAGACGTGCCCGCACCCGCAACGTGCGGCTTGCCTGGTCCAGTCGGTTGTCGATGGCATGGATGACGCCGTCGAGCTGGCTGCCCGGCTGGGCGATGGCATGCGCCGTCACCGGCTGGCCGACGACGATCTTGTTGGCAAAACGCTCCGGTACCCAGAAGTCGACGAGGATTTCCGAACGGTCGTCGACGACGGCAATCGGCGTCGTCGTGGTGACGTAGTCGCCGACATTGACGGTGATGATGCCGACGACGCCCTTCGACGGCGCGACGATATCGCGGCGCTTCAAATCGAGCTCGGCTGTCTTGAGTGCCAGTTCGGCGGTCTGCATGGCGATTTCGGCGTCGCGCACTTCGACGGCCGTCACCGCGCGCGCGGTGCTGAGGTTGCGGTAGCGTTCCACCTTTTCCTTTGCGCTGTCGCGCGTCAGACGCGCCTGGTCGGCGGCAATCTTCTGGTCGTCGCTGTCGAGCTTGGCGATCACCTGGCCCTCAGCCACCCTGTCGCCGGAACGCACGAGAATTTCGGTGAGATTGCCGGTGGCCGTCGGTGTCACGGTGACGGAGTGGATCGCCTCGCCATTGCCGATAGCGTTCAGCCGGTCGTTGACGACGGCCGTTGCCGACGGACGCACCATGACGAGCACGGCATCGTTGCCGCCTTGCCTGCGCGCACCGCCACCCTGGCCGCCCTCGCCGCCAGCACCGCCGTCCTGCTTGGAGAGAGCATCGATCAACGGGTGCGAAACACCAATCGCCGCCAGCGTTTCGCCTGCCCCGGGCACGAACCGCACCCAGACGCCGGCACCCACCAAAAGCACAACGGCGCTGACCGCCAGCTGTTTCCAAACCCGCATTCATGTCTCCAAATATGCAAAACACGCTCCAGCGCGGCACGCACCGGCGGAACGTTCCGATTTGCCCCAAGTATCGTTGTTCGGGCCTTTGGGGGCAACGACGGAATGCCATCATTACGCAATTGTAATAAAAGCGAATTTGTTGGCGGTATGATGTCATCCGGACCATCATCGCACCAGCAGCGGCGATATCGTGTTATTCCCTAGAAAAACACTAGACAATCACCGTTTACAGTCACGGCGACTGAGGTATCCTGCAACCGCCGGCAGCCATTGCCATCAGGTTTCGACCGGTTCTTGAGAGGGGAGCAAAGTCATGTGCGATGCGTGTGTCATGGAATCCGTAAAGCAGAAAATGTTGTCCCGCCGCAGCTTCTTTAAAGCTGCAGCCGTCGGAACGGCGGGCATCGCAGCGGCAAGTGCGGGCATCGCGCCGCCGGCGCTGGCCCAGGGACATGCCAGCGTTACCGACCTCACCCACGAACTCTACGAGGAGTTCCCGACCTTCTTCGGCCAGCAGCAATTCTTCCGCGAGGAGAAATTCAACTACGCCAAGGACAAGTTCAACATGTTCGAGCTCCGGGTGAACGAGCACACCGGCACCCATGTCGACGCGCCGCTGCATTTCTCCGCCGACGGCCTGTCCGTGGCCGAACTGCCGGTCGAGAAGCTGGTCGTGCCGCTCGCAGTCATCGACATCCGCCAGAAGGCCTCTGCCGACGCCGATGCCCAAGTGACGCCCGACGACATCAAGGCCTGGGTCGCCGCCAATGGCGACATTCCTGAAAACGCCTGCGTCGCCATGCTCTCGGGCTGGGGCGCGCATCTGGGCACCGACAAGTTCCGCAACGCCGATGCCGACGGCAAGCTCCATTTCCCCGGCTTCCACGTCGAGGCGGCAAAGTATCTGCTGGAAGAGACCAAGGCCGCCGGCATTGCCGTCGACACGCTGTCGCTCGACCACGGCCCCTCGCCCGATTTCGCCACCCACTATGCCTGGCTGCCGGAAGGCCGTTGGGGGCTGGAGGCGGCCGCCAACCTCGACAAGGTGCCGGCCAAGGGCGCGACCCTGGTGCTCGGCGCGCCGAAGCATCGGGGCGGCACCGGCGGCCCTGCGCGCGTGTTTGCGCTCATCTGAACCCGTTTTCCTACCGATCCGGCGGCACGCGCCGCCGGACAATGACCCGGAGACATCATGAGCACCATTACCCCACCCGCCGATCCGGAATCCGACCCGCGCGTCAAGGCCGTGTTCGACGACATCCGCACGACCCGCAAAGCGGACTTCATCAACAACATGTGGCTGTGGCTCGCCTTCGATCCGGATCTGCTGGAGCAGACCTGGCGCGACGTCAAGGCAGTGATGGCAACGCCCTCGGCCCTCGATCCGCTGGTCAAGGAAATGCTCTACATCGCCGTTTCCGTCAGCAATGGCTGCGGCTACTGCGCCCATTCCCATACGGCGGCAGCGAAGGCCAAGGGCATGACCGATGCCGAACATGCCGATCTCCTCCGGGTGATCTCGCTTGCCGCCAGAACCAACCAGTTGGCGACCGCCTTGCAGGTGCCGGTGGACGCCGCCTTCGACAGGACGGCCTGACGACGGCTCGCAGTCGAACTTGATGGAGAATAAGCGGCTTCGAAATCGCCTGTCTTTCCACAGGCTTGGTGCGGCTGGCGCAGAAAACGGAATAAAAGAAGAACATCCTTTCTGGCCTTTCGCCTCCGAATCACTACATTGAGCCGCATGATGAGTGGTTTCGACGACATACCCTTCTTCGACGAAGAGCCGGCCCCGCGTAAGCCGCAGCCGCCGGCAACGGGCGGCATCGCCGCGCGCGCCATGGCAGCGCGCGACCGGCAGCAGCGCCCGGATTATCTCTCCGGCCTCAACCCGGAGCAGGCCGAAGCGGTGGAATCGCTCGACGGCCCGGTGCTTGTTCTCGCTGGCGCCGGCACGGGCAAGACCCGTGTGCTCACCACCCGCATCGCGCATATTCTCTCCACCGGCCGCGCCTTCCCCTCGCAGATCCTGTCGGTGACCTTCACCAACAAGGCTGCGCGCGAGATGAAGGAACGCATCGGCGTGCTCGTCGGCCATGCGGTCGAGGGCATGCCCTGGCTCGGCACCTTCCACTCGATCGGCGTCAAGCTTCTGCGCCGCCACGCCGAGCTCGTGGGCCTGCGCTCCGATTTCACCATTCTAGACACCGACGACGTCATCCGGTTGATCAAGCAGATCATCCAGGCCGAGGGTCTCGACGACAAGCGCTGGCCGGCCAAGCAGTTCGCCGGCATGATCGACGGCTGGAAGAACAAGGGGCTCGACCCCGCGCAGATCCCCGAGGGCGATGCTCGCGCCTTTGCCAACGGCAAGGGCCGCGAGCTTTACGCCGCTTACCAGAACCGCCTGCGCACCCTGAACGCCTGCGACTTCGGAGACCTGCTGCTGCACCCGATCCGCATGTTCCGCAGCAATCCGGATGTGCTGAAGGAGTATCACGACAAGTTCCGCTACATCCTCGTCGACGAGTATCAGGACACCAACACCGCACAGTACATGTGGCTGCGGCTCCTGGCGCAGCGCCCCAAGGGCGTGCCGCAGAACGTCTGCTGCGTCGGCGACGACGACCAGTCGATCTATGGCTGGCGCGGCGCGGAAGTGGACAATATCCTGCGCTTCGAGAAGGATTTCCCGGGCGCCAAGGTGATCAAACTCGAGCGCAACTACCGCTCGACCGAGCATATTCTCGGCGCTGCCGCCCATCTGATCGCCCATAACGAGGGGCGGCTCGGCAAGACGCTGTTCACCGAACGCACCGACCCGGATGACGAGAAGGTGCAGGTGCACGCGGCCTGGGATTCCGAAGAGGAAGCCCGCGCCGTCGGCGAGGAAATCGAGCAGCTGCAGCGCAAGAGCCACAAGCTCAACGACATGGCGATCCTGGTGCGCGCCTCGTTCCAGATGCGCGAGTTCGAAGATCGCTTCGTCACGCTCGGCCTCAACTACCGCGTCATCGGCGGCCCGCGCTTTTATGAGCGGCTCGAGATCCGCGACGCCATGGCCTATTTCCGGCTCGTCTGCCAGCCGGCCGACGATCTCGCCTTCGAACGCATCGTCAACACGCCGAAGCGCGGCCTTGGCGACACCACCGTCCGCACGCTGCATGACTATGCCCGCGCCCGCGACATCCCGATGCTGGCGGCTGCGACCGATATCATCGGGACGGACGAGCTGAAGCCGAAGGCCCGAAAAGGCCTGTTCGACGTCGTTGCCGATTTCCGCCGCTGGCAGGGCCTGCTCGAAACCACCCCTCATACCGAACTTGCCGAGCAGATCCTCGACGAGAGCGGCTATACTGCGATGTGGCAGAACGACAAATCGGCCGAAGCGCCGGGGCGGCTCGAAAACCTGAAGGAACTCATCCGCTCGATGGAAGCCTTCGAGAGCCTGCGTGGCTTCCTCGAACACGTCTCGCTGGTGATGGACGCCGAGCAGAACGAAAACCTCGATGCCGTCTCGATCATGACGCTGCATTCGGCCAAGGGGCTGGAATTCGACACCGTATTCCTGCCCGGCTGGGAGGAAGGCCTGTTTCCGCACCAGCGCGCGCTGGACGAAGGCGGCCGCTCCGGCCTCGAGGAAGAACGGCGCCTTGCCTATGTCGGCATCACCCGGGCAAAGCACCGCTGCCACATCTGGTTCGTCTCCAACCGCCGCATCCATGGCCTGTGGCAATCCACCCTGCCCTCACGCTTCCTCGACGAACTGCCGATCACCCATGTCGACGTCGCCGAGAGCGAGCAATCCTATGGCGGGTACGGCCGCGGCGGCTACGGCCAGTCGCGCTTCGACAAGGCCGACCCGTTCCAGAACAACTACTCGACCCCCGGTTGGAAGCGCGCCCAGCAGAACCGTTCGGATGCGACGCGCGACAACTGGGGCTCACGCTCCGGCCACGCTGTCGAGCGCATCGGCTACGGCGAAAGCGGCCCGCGCAGCCGCACCATCGACGGCGAACTGGTGGCAAAATCGACCAGCACCGAACCCTCGCGCTTCACCGTCGGCGACCGCGTCTTCCACATGAAGTTCGGCAACGGCAACATTTCGGCAATCGAAGGCAACAAGCTGACGATCGACTTCGACAAGGCCGGGCAGAAGCGCGTGCTGGATGGGTTTGTGGAGAAGGTGTAAGCTCAACCCTAAATTGACCTCCCCTGATTTTTCTGCTGATCTGGTCGAGGGGATCAGTGGGGGAAGACGGAATGAGGGTCGTTTTTTTCGTGGTTCTCGCCGCGGTGTTCGCAGCGATAGGTTTGATTGATTTTTCACCCGCTAGTGCTGCGCCGAAGTCGACGGTCTCGGGGTGTTCCCGTGACCGCGTCACGCTCGTCGACGACCACTATGGGCCGGACGCGACCTGGAATTTCAACGCTGACCGGGTCGCGGCCAAATATGGGCTCTATGCGGCGGCCAGCGCCGACACCTATGCGGACAACGAGGATCAGTATGTCTTCCTCCACCGAGACACAGTCCGGCGCACCGAGTGGCAGCGGCTGAACCTTGGTTTCGGCGACGTAATCCCGCACAGGTTTCAAGACACGTTGACGGGGCTCTCGCTTGATACCTATTTCAAGGAGGGGAGCGACTGTGTCACCGTGCTTGTCGCGATACGTGGAACGGACTTCACCTCCATCGCCGACTGGAACACGAATCTTTCCTGGTTTTCGCCGCTCTTCCCCAACCAATATCGGCTGATCGACAAGAAGTTTGCCCAAGTCATGGAACGAGCGAAAATCTTGTTCGAGGGAAGGACGGTCCGCTACGTGGCCACCGGGCATTCGTTGGGCGGCGGTTTGGCCATCCACCTTGCAAGATGCTTCGACAACACGGATGCGGTGACCTTCGATCCATCCTTCGTGCAAAATACCCTTCTTTGCCGCAATCGCCCGTCCACGGTTATCGAGATATATGAGAAGAACGAAGTCCTCGCCAATCTGAGAAAGTTCGCGTTCCAGCCGCAATCCAGAAATGTGAATGACGAGCGCCGAGCGACTTACGGGCTCAATCCAATCGAGAAAGGCCACTGGAAGTGGATCGACCAGCACAGCATGACCGGCATGGCGGCGGGGCTGCTAAGGCTCGCCATTGAGTGCGACGTTGAACGCTCGAAGTCCTGCGATATCCCTCGCAGTTATTTCACCGAACAGAACAGCAGCCAGTATATCCTCTATTGCGACAACTTCGCCCCCGCGGCTTACAAGGTCACTCGGGCTTTGGTCGGAGAAAGAGACCCTGTTTGCAGCCGATGGATCGCGGGCCACTGACGGATGATGAAACCTTCCCAGTATGACCATGTACACCCGACCTTCGCCATCGACACTTCCAGCGCGACCGAAGTTGACAGGTCCTGGCCCAAGACCATCGTTCTGCTATTCCTGTCTGCCTGCATCGCCGCCTATGGTCTTAGCTTCGCGTTAGACGCGCTCGGCAAGAGCGAGAGTTTTTTCGCGAAACTCCTGAGCATTCTTGGCGGCGTGACCTGCTGTGCCGCCATGTTGATCGTGCTTTGGCGAACTTTGACGTTGCGGGGCCATTTGGTTACACTTTCTCCCGCAGGCATCAGAGATTTACGCATCGCGCCGGATTTCATTCCGTGGTCGACCATCGCCCGCGTGGAAGTCATTTCCGCCATGCACACTAGGTGGCTGGAGTTGAAAATTTACGCCGGCGCACTCCCGCCGAACCTGGACAGAGCGATGGCCCCAACCGGTTTACTTTCGACACCGAGGGCACTTCACCTCTACACAAATGATCTCGCAATCAACTTGGACAGGTTGCACGCCCTAGTGTCGAGCTACCATCGAGACCACGGCTCCACGTCTTGAATGGCCTCAATCCAACTTCCGATGGACGAAGAACCTCGATTTCCCCCCTCCTTGTCGTAGAGCGCCGTCACCGTCTCATCGGTCTCGTGCGTCTGCCGATAGCCCGCCGCGAGCCAGCCGCGTGGGCGGCTTCGTAGACGCCTTCGATCAGCGCCGCGCCCACGCCCTTGCAGGACGCAGCCTCAGTGTTGAAGTGTCACGGCGATCGAAGGCAACAAGCTGACGATCGACTTCGACAAGGACGGCCGGAAACCCGTGCTCGACGCGTTCGTCGAGAAGGCACGAGTAGATCACCGATTGCGCTTTCCGGGCCTAAAGGTGCTCGACGCTGAGCCGTCCGCCCCAGCGGTCGTTGAGGTATTCGCAGACGAGCGTGCGGTGGCAGCGGTGCGGCTTGTCCTCGGCGCAGAGCAGGCAGGCGCCCTGTAGTGCCTCAGGCTTTACCTGCTGCTCGATCTTGCGCTCGGCCATCAAATCCAGAAAGTCCCGCGAGAAGGTCTTCCAGTCACCCTTGTCGGTCTTGTAGGCCCTCATGATCGCCTCGGTCGGCGCGAATAGCGGCTGGTGCGCATAGTCGATGCCGCCGATCCGCTTCAGGAAGAAGGCAAGATCAGCGGCCTTGGCAAAGCCAGCAAGCTGCGAGGTGTTGTGCAGCCTGACATCGACAATCGTCCTGACGCCGGCCTTCTGCAGGCGATCGAAGAAATCCTCCGCCGACGATTTCGTGAAGCCGATCGTCGAAACCTGCACGTTGTCCATCGCGCTCCCCCTGTCCGCGACCCCAGCCCGGCTGAAGCCTAGACCATCTTGCGGTAGACGAGAAAGCCGGACTTCTCCGCCACCTTGTCATAGAGCTTCATCGCCGTCTCGTTGGTCTCGTGCGTCTGCCAGTAAACCCGCGTCGATCCGGCCTGGCGAGCAGCCTCGTAGACGCCTTCGATCAGCGCTGCGCCGACACCCTTGCCGCGCGCAGCCTCGCTGGTGAACAGATCCTGGAGATAGCAGTTCGGGCCGATCGCCGTCGTGTTGCGGTGAAAGAGATAATGGGTGAGCCCAACGAGCCGCCCATGAATTTCAGCCACCAGCGCATGCACCGGCTCATAGCCGTCAAAGAAGCGCGACCAGGTCATCGCGGTAATCGCCGGGTCCAGCGCCGTTGCGCCGGAGCGGCCATAGAAGGCGTTATAGCCATCCCAGAGCGGCAGCCATTGCTCGTAATCATCGCGGGCAATCGGGCGGATGCGAAGTGCGTCGGTCATGTCGGTTCCTGTTTTTGGTTGAGCACGGGCCTTTGCCCGACAGCATCTGCGAATTGTGCGCGCAGCGCATCTTTGAGACTGACTTTTCCCCTGCAATTTGAAAACATTAGGCGCGACTGATGTTGTCGCGAACTGCCTGTCTCAACGATCAGGTGGCGACATGCCTTGGGCAAGCACGATAGGTGGATTGGCGGAACCGAGCCTGAGTGAACCGTGCGCGGCAGACCGACCGGAACCGGTCCGCTAACAGCGCATCTTCATGCCGGACACCGGTCTTTGCGGGCAGAGGCCGTCAGGCGACACGCCGGCCCGTTGACGACCCCCTTGCCATCTGCCCGATGATCTCGTCGACGCCGGTCAGGATCGCGTCGCCCATGAAGGCGATGTTGTCCATCGACCGTTCGCCAGCCTCGTGATGCCCGGCGCCGCAGGCGTCGCGGATGACGATGGGCACGAGCCCGAGATCGGCGCCATGACGCACCGTCGGGTCGATGCCGATTTCCGTAGCAATGCCGCAGATGGCAAACGACGTCAGCCCGAGATCGCGCAGGATGATGGCAAGCGGCGTGCCCTCGAAGGCGGAAAACGTGATCTTGTCGAGGATCGCCTCATCCTCGCGTGGCGCCAGTTCCGGCACCAGCTCGAAGCCCGGCGCGCCGCGCAGGAACCAGGGCCTGACCGCATCCGGATCGTCCGTGCGCTGCCAGGCCATCGCCTGGCGCATCTGGAACGCGCCCATCAGCGGCTTCGGCATCGACAGGTGCCTGAGGAAGATGACGGGATAGCCGCCGGCGCGCGCCGCCTCCAGCACCTTCAGCACCTCGGCCAGGATCGCCGGACCATTCTTGACCTGGTTGGTGATCCCCACCTGCATGTCATAGACGACAAGCGCCATCCGCTCCGGCCGGCAAAAATCGGCAAGCGTTTTCCCAATGTCCCGTGAAACTACCATCATTCCCCTCTTTCGGCCCACCTCCTCAGGCGGCCGTCCCCCACGCTTCAATCAAGCACTGGGAATGTGGCGCGGCGGTTGCAAGGTTTCAATACGGTCCGGATCTGAGGACGGCGGCGGCACCACCGTCTCAAGCGCCCTCACCTTCGCCGTGCCTCGCCTTGCGGAGCAAGGCCATGACTTCCGCATCCGAGGTCTGCTCGAAGTCGCGATAGTGCAGACCGACGGCGCGGAAGAAGGCTGGCGTCGAAAGACAGACGATGGCCTCGACCGACGGGCGCAGGCTTGCGATTGCGCTCGCCGGCGCGACCGGAACCGCCAGCAGCAGGCTGCGCACATCGGCGCGGCGCAGCGCCTGGATCGCCGCGCGGATCGTGCCGCCGGTCGCGATGCCGTCATCGACGAGCACCACGTTGCGCCCCTTTGGCGACAGTGGCTCGCGGTCGCCGAGATAGAGCACCCGCCGCCGTGCGATTTCGGCACGTTGTCGTTCGGCTTCGGCGGCGATGTAGCCGCGTGCCGGCCGGACGAGGCGCACCGCCTCGCGGTTCAGAACCAGCTCCGCCTCCTCGCCGTCGACCAGGGCGCCAAGCCCGAACTCCTGGTGTCCGGGCGCGCCGATCTTGCGCACGATCAGCACTTCAAGCGGTGCGTCGAGGTGCAGGGCGATCTCGAAGGCAACCGGCACGCCGCCACGCGGCAACGCCATCACCAGGGGAGCCGACGGGACGGAGGCTGCCACCGCCAGCGCCAGCCGACGGCCGGCATCGGCCCTGTCTTCGAAGAACACCGGTCCCGTGAACATATCGCCTCTCCCGGCCGGCAAAAGGCCGCTTGAACCGTCCCGTGCAAGGTCGTAACCGGCAAAACAACGCACCGTCCGTCAGTTGTCACGCGGCGTCGGTGGACAACCGTTCCAAT
This sequence comes from Ensifer sp. GW821-FHT05G01, assembly GCF_059419585.1. Taxonomy (NCBI): domain Bacteria; kingdom Pseudomonadati; phylum Pseudomonadota; class Alphaproteobacteria; order Hyphomicrobiales; family Rhizobiaceae; genus Ensifer; species Ensifer sp. GW821-FHT05G01. The sequence goes on from NZ_JBWKSC010000004.1 coordinate 234,224, forward strand.
CACGGCAATCGCTAAAATTGCAGCGATTTTCGCCGGATTTCATTAAGGCGCCAAAGCTACCAATTGACCCTGCATATCTGACTTTGCCGCAAGCCGCCTTCCTCGATTTTAGCACGACAGGCCGTTTCGAAATGAGCTTTCTTCCTGCCTTATCGATCATCTCCCTTTTGGTGATGCTGCCGGTTCTGCTGTCGCTGCGGAAAGGCGCGACGCCAGGGGCTGCGGAGTTCGCTTCAGGCTGTGTAACCACGGCTGTGGCCATGGCGTTGGTGATGGTATCCGGGCTTCCGTCGCTCCAGCCGCTGGCGCTCGTCGGCTATGCGTTCCTTGCCGTCTCCTGTCTTTTCGTGCTCGCCGGCTTCCGGGCGTTCTTCGCGCTGCCCAGCTGGTGGCCGGCAATCCTGTCGCTCGGTACGACCTTGGCTGCCACCCTTTCGGTTCTGGCCGCATCAGGCTCGCACAGTTTCGCGACTCGGGCGCTGATCGCGCTCGGCATAGCGGCTGCCGTGTTCGTGATCGCCTCCATTTCCGTCCTGAGATTGCGCACCGCCAGCGACCCGACGGCACGCCGAGCGATAGTCATCGGCAGTGCGGTTGCCGGTGTAACGCTTCTGCATATCGCTGCACATTTGCCGGCTGCCACCGTCGACCAGACAGGTCCGGTCGCCGAGGTCGCCTGGAATTTCGCGCTGGCGTCCATGTGGCTGCTCTATATGCCAATCCTTTATCTCGGCGTCGTCCTCATGGCGCATGATCGCGTCATCGCCGATCTCAAGTCCACGATCGCCCGCGACGAGCTGACGGGAGCGCTGTCGCGACGCGCCTTCACCGATCTCGGCGAGCGCCTGCTCGCATCGTGCCTCGCCCGAACGCGCCCGGCCGCATTCCTGTTGCTGGACCTCGACTACTTCAAGCAGATCAACGACCGTTACGGCCATGCTGCCGGCGATGCGGCACTTGGTCACTTCGCCGGTATCGTCACCGCTTGCCTTGCCGGGCGCGGCACTTTCGGGCGCATCGGCGGCGAGGAGTTCGGCATCGTGCTGTCCGATCATACCGAAGGGGAAGCGTTTCTCCTGGCCGAGGAGATCGGGCGCACGGTCCGCGACACGCCGGTCGGCCGCTTTGGCCAACCGATCCGATTGACGGTCAGCATCGGCATTGCCAGTGCGAGCACCGGCGATACCATGACCGACGTGATGGTCCGGGCCGACATGGCGCTCTACGCTTCCAAGGCAGACGGTCGCGACCGCTGCACCATCGCAGGCCGGCTGCAGCCGGATGCGAGCGCCCGCGTGCTGGCCGCTGCCGCAGCCCAGCTTCGTGCTGCCGAAGACTATTCTCTCACGCCGCAGTTGCTGCGCGATACCGGCTGAACCAGCCTGTCCTGTCAAAGCCTGAACCGCCGGGCCGCCATGCAGTTTCATCTTGCATTGACCGCGGCAGAACCTATGTGAACGGTGCAATCCACCGGAGGAAATCCATGTCCCGTTCGTTCCGCATCTCGATGCTTGCCGGCCTTGCCGCCCTCGTGACGACCCTCGCCCACGCCGAAACCGTCGGCGAAGTCGGGGTCGACTGGCTCGGCAACGACATCATCGTCGACGCGGTCAGCGACCCCAAGGTCAAGGGCGTCACCTGCCACGTCACCTATTTCGATCGCGGCGTCATCGATCGGCTGAAGAACGGCAACTGGTTTGAGGACCCTTCCAACAACTCGATCGCCTGCCGCCAGACGGGCCCGATCGAGATCGGCGACATCGAGTTGTCAAAGGAAGGCGAGGAAGTCTTCCGCTCCGGCCTGTCGCTGATCTGGAAAGACCTGCTCGTCACCCGGATCTACGACCGCAAGAACGACACGCTGATCTACCTCGCCCATTCGCGCGAACTGACCGACGGCTCGGCCAAGATGTCGATCACGACGATCCCGCTCTACGGACAGACCGTCAACTGGCAGGAAGGCAAGCCTGCGCCCTGATCGCGCGTCCCGCTGCCAACCCTTCAGACGATATTGGTTGAAAAACAGCCCCCCGAACCACGTTCCGGGGGGCTTTGTCACTGGCCAGTCCCCACAACTGGCCGAAAGTCTTCAATGTTCAGTACGAGTTAGGAGGGACGATACCCTGGTAGTATTCGCCGTCGCCACCTTGATAGCTTTCAAAACTGGGCTGCTGGTAGATGACACGCGGCGGAGCGGTTCTGTAAATGCTGCCGGTCGACATGCGATCAACGGATCCGTTGTCATACATCATCCTCGGCTGCGCCGTTGTCGTGCGCGGCTTCATGGCATGGGCGTCGATACCCTGGTAGTAGCTGTCGGCAAATGCCGGAGCTGCAATACCGGCGACCGCCGTCGTTAGAACCAATACAGCAAGTGAGTTTCTCAGAGACGTTTTCATGACATAACTCCTATGTCGTTGTCCTTGCACCACCCGGCCTCCGTTCGGGTACGAGCAAGAACGTACCATACACCCACTTGTTCCTCTGATGTAGTTGACGTTTCGCTCACATAATCTCGTGCAACCGTGATGGACATTACGCGACTGTAACTTGACCGGTTTGCACGCCAAACGCGTCCGGCGCGGGGTCGGGTCAGCAAGCATCTGAAAGAGTGGAATTTTTCGCAGCCGAAACGGCGCGCGCAAGCGCAGTGCCGCGAGCGATGTCGCCGGAATGATCGGCTATTTCGAGGGAAACCGCTCGCCGTCGCCGAAGGTTCCGCGGAAAAAATAAACGAAAACGGCCCGGAACAATGCTCCGGGCCGTGGCGCAGAAAGACGCGACTGACTGCGATCAGGCCGCCTGGGCCAGCTCGTCGGCAATCACGGTGTCGAGATTGAGGAAGCAGACCATGGTCTTTTCGAGCGCCACGATGCCGCGGCAGAAGGCGCGCTGCGCTTCCGGAATGATTTCCGGTGCCGGCTGCAGGTCTTCGCTCTTGATGGTCATCATGTCGGACACCTGCTCGACCAAGAGGCCGACCAGCTTGCCGGCGATATCGGTGACGATGATCGCCGAACGTTCCGACGGTTCGGTCATCTTCATGCCGAGACGGCAGGCCATGTCGATGACCGGGATCACCGCGCCGCGCAGGTTGATGAGACCGAGCACGTAGGGCGGCGTGTGCGGCATCGGCGTCACCGGCGCCCAGCCGCGGATTTCGCGGATCGCCATGATGTCGATGCAGAACTCCTGGTCGCCCAGATGGAACGAAACGATTTCGAGGTAGGCGCCGGACTGCTTGATTGCGTTGGACATGATCAGAATTCTTCCCAATTCTCACCGGAGGCCGAAGTCGATGGCACGGAGCCCGGTTGGTTGCCGAATGCGCCCGCAAGCTTGCCCATGAGGGCCTTGGCGGGGGATGGAGCTGGACGCGCGGTCGATTTTGCCGAGGCAAGGTTGCGCAGAGGCACGGCCCTGTCGGTGCCCCTGGGCACCAGCCTTGCAGATACCGGCGTCGATGCCGGCGACGCTGTCGTCTTCGTCTGGACAGGAGGAGGTGTTGCCGGCTTCACGCCGGAGGTCGCCTGCGAAGGCGCGCTGGAGCGCATCGAAGCGTGAGCGGCGCGGCCTTCGTGGAACTGGCCGACGAGCTGCGTCAGCTTTTCCGCGTCCTGCGCCAGCGTGTGGCTGGAGGCGTTCGTCTGCTCGACCATCGCGGCGTTCTGCTGGGTCATCTGGTCGAGCTGGCCGACGGCCGTGCTGATTTCGTTGAGCCCGGTCGACTGCTCGCGCGCCGCCATGACGATGGAGCTCATGTGTTCGTTGATGCGGGCGACATCGACGCCGATGCGGCCGAGCGCTTCACCCGTCGCCTGCACCAGCCGGACACCGGTGCCGACCTCGTTGCCGGAGCGGCTGACGAGTGTCTTGATATCCTTCGCGGCACCGGCGGCGCGCTGCGCCAGTTCGCGCACTTCCTGTGCCACCACGGCAAAGCCCTTGCCGGCTTCCCCTGCCCGCGCCGCCTCGACGCCGGCGTTCAGCGCCAGCAGATTGGTCTGGAAGGCGATCTCGTCGATGACATTGATGATCTTGCCGATCTCTTTCGACGCATCCTCGATGCGGGCCATGGCGTCGATCGCCTCGCCGACGATCCGGCCGGATTCCTGCGCATTGGTGCGGGTGTCGTCGACCATGCGGCTCGCCTCTTCGGCGCGCTGTGTCGCCGTGCGCACGGTCACCGTGATCTCGTCGAGGGCTGCGGAGGTCTGCTCCAGCGAGGCTGCCTGTTTTTCGGTGCGGCGCGCCAGGTCGTCGGCGGCGCTGCGCATCTGGCGACCGTTCGATTCGATCGAAAGCGCGTTTTCCTTGACGTTGAAGAGCACGTCGCGCAGGCGCTCGACCGTCTGGTTGAAGTTGCGGCGCAGCGTGTCGAGATTGCCGTCGAAGGGCCGGTCGATCGTCACGGCCAGATCGCCATCCGCAAGCTGCGTCAGCGCCAGGCCGAGGCTGTCGACCGCCGCCTGGATGCGGCGCACCGCTTCGTCGCGCTCGCCCTGCTGCTGCTCGCGCTCCTTCTCGATCTCGCGGCGGCTGGCCGCCGCATTCTGCTCGAGCGATTGTTTTTCGATGGCCGACACGCGGAAAAGATCGACCGAGCGGGCCATGACGCCGATCTCGTCACCGCGATCGAGCGCTTCGACCTTGGAGCCGAGCTCGCCCTTCTGGATGCGCTGCATGCTGTCGCGAAGCCCGAGGATACCGCGGCGAAGCGTTGAGCCGTGGAACCAGAGCAGGCCAAGCAAGGTCGCCATGGCGAGCAGGCCGGCGGCTGTCTGGAGCAGAAGCGCATCGGCCGAAACGGCGCGCGCTTCGTCGACCCGCGTCTGAACCAGCTGGGTTGCAGCCTCAGAGAGCTGTGCCAGTGCAGCGCCCAGCCGTTCGCCGGCGCCATCGATCGCGTCGTCGATCTTGCCGAATTCTTCCGTCGAGGCCTTGCCTTCGACCAGCGCCTTCAGGTCGACACCGATCGCCTGTCGAAGTTCTGCCAGATCCGCGTCGAAGGTGGAGAGCGCGTCGGCACGGCCAAGCAAAGTCGCCAGCGTCTTGATATCGGCCTTGCTCGCCTCCAACAGACCGAGCGTGGTCGCAATGCCGGCGGCACGTTCCGGATGCACGACGCCTTCGTCGCGGTCGACGATCGTATCCATGGCGTTGAGGACGAGGTTGGTGGTGGCGAGCCGCATCTCATCGACAGTGGTCAGGCCACGTTGCGCGGTGATCGCGCCGTTCAGCGCCTCGTTCGAGCGCATGTCTTCGTACCAGCCGACGCCAAGCACCGAGCCGAAGCCGACGAAGGCGGCACCGGCAAGCGTTGCGAGCCGCTGGCTGACGGAGAGGTTCTTCTTGAAAGGAGCAGACGTTGCGGTCATAGAGCAGTCCATGGTCACGGACCTGCCCAAAGCCAGGCGAAGTCCTCCGTTAAAATCGATGCGGAAAGCCGGGCTCGATCAAACCGGATGACGTCATGTCATGTAGAGGTGAAGCACTTCACCCGCGTTGTCGAAACACTGGCAAACAGACCTTAAGCATTCGCTAAGACGGGCACGCAAGTCTGGGGACAAGCGCGGTTCACCACCCCTTCCCCGCGCAGTTTCAGATGCTATGATGGGGCCATGAACACGAAACCGCAGAGATCGATCCGGCTCCCGCTGCTTGCAGCTGTCGCGATGACGCTCGCCGTCGTGTCGGTTCTTGCATTCCGCGGCTGGATGGCGAACGGCGCCGACATGTTCCTGGCGCTTGCCCAATCCGGCCTTGCCTGGTGCCTGTGACCTGATGAAGCCGACCGCCTGAGCATTTCCAGGAAAAGTCCGAAGCGGTTTTCGTCTGGAAATGCGTCAACTTGCCTGCGGCAATTCTCCCATTTGCGCGGCCGCGATGGAGACGGTATCAAAAGCCGATCAACCTGATATGGCCGGCTCAGGCCCCAACAAATCGGTAGCACGCATGAAAACCATTCGCATCGCCCTTTGGGCCGCTGTCGTCGTCATGGCCGGCGTTCTCGGCTGGCTGACCTACGAGATGACCCAGTCGAAGCAGCAGGCCGCCTCCGGCCCCTTCGGCGTGCCCTTCACACTGGTGGCGCAGGACGGCAAGGAGATCACCGAAAAGGCCTTCACCGGCAAACCGACAGCGCTGTTCTTCGGCTTCACCCATTGCCCGGAGGTTTGCCCGACCACGTTGTTCGAGCTGAACGGCTGGCTGGAAAAGGTCGATCCGGAAGGCAACAAGCTGCAGGCCTATTTCATCACCGTCGACCCCGAGCGCGACACGCCTGACATTCTCGGCCAGTACGTGTCCAACGTCTCCAAGCGCATCACCGGCATTTCCGGCCCGGCCGAAAAGGTCCTGGACATGGTCAAGGGCTACCGCGTCTACGCCAAGAAGGTGCCGCTCGACGAGAAGCAGCCTAACGGAGACTACACCATGGACCATACGGCGTCCGTGTTCCTGCTTGACGCCGACGGCAAATTCTCCGGCACCATCGCCTATGAGGAGAACCCCGAGACGGCGATCAAGAAGCTCGAGAACCTCGCCAAGGGCTGAGGACGGCTCCAGCCTCAATTGAATGATTTTGCAAGCGCCGGCATCGCCCGGCGCTTTGCGTTTGCCCGGCATTCATGCTAGCGGCGGGGGCTTGCAGCGCCGCGCGCCAGAACGGGCGCGCGAAGATTATGCAGTGTCAGCCGAAGGACAGAGCCTTGAGCGAGATCAGACTTTTCGTCACCACCACCGAGAAGCAGGCGGAAGCCGTGCTCGACCGCTTGAGCGAGGTTTTCGGCGAAGAGGATTTTGCCATCGGCACGACGGAAGTCGACGAAAAGCGTGATGTGTGGGAAGCCTCGATCTACATGATGAGGGTTGATGAGGAAGGCGTGAACGAGCGCCTGACCGAGGCGCTGGCCGATGGCTTTGCCCATCTCGCGATCACGCGCGAAGTGCTGCCGGATATCGACTGGATCGCCAAGTCGCTCGAGGGGTTGGCACCGGTGCGTGCCGGCCGCTTCGTCGTGCACGGCTCCCATGATCGCGACAAGGTCCGCACAGGCGAAATCGCCATCGAGATCGAGGCAGGCCAGGCCTTCGGCACCGGCCACCACGGCACCACCGCGGGCTGCCTCGAGGTGCTGGCGACGGTCGCGCGCACCCGCACGGTGCGCAATGTGCTCGACCTTGGCACCGGCAGCGGCGTGCTCGCGATCGCCGCCTGGAAGCTCCTGCACGTGCCGGTGCTTGCCACCGACATCGACCCGATCGCAACCCGCGTCGCCGAGGAAAACGCGCGGCGCAACGGTGTCGTCACGGGCATGACCTTTGCGACCGCCCCCGGCTTTCACTCGACCGCCTTCAGCGGCAACGGCCCGTTCGACCTGATCATCGCCAACATCCTCGCCCGCCCGCTGATGAAGATGGCGCCGCAGCTGACCGCCAACCTCGCGCCCGGCGGCTCGGTGATCCTCTCGGGTATTCTCGCTGAACAGCGCTGGAAAGTGCTTGCCCACTACAACGGCCAGCACCTGCGCCACGTGCGCACCATCTGGCGCAACGGCTGGGTCACGATCCACCTGGAGAAGTAATTTCGGCTTTTGCTGGCGACGTCGAGGCTACCCCTCATCCGCCTGCCGGCACCTTCTCCCCGCAAGCGGGGCGAAGGGACCTGCCGCAACGCCCCACCCAAAGATCAAGCTCGAATTCGCAACGGCCGCCATGGGGCACGTCCCCTCGCCCCGCCTGCGGGGAGAGGGCTAGGGTGAGGGGCGGCCGCAGACCACAATGAGAGCCGGCGTCGCACGGACGTTCGAACGAACAAGCGGCACCAACGCAGCCGTCGCGCCTGACACACTTCGCGGACACATAACCAAAACTCGGGAAAAACGAAAAGGCCGCCACGTCCATCATGACGGGCGGCCCTTCGAAACAAAGGCGATGCCAGGGGCATCGCCTGCTGGTCGGCTTGAGACCGACCATGCCCGCGAGCCTGAGGAGGAGGAGCGCTCGAGCGGGCGTCTACTGTTCCGAAATTGACCACCCTTGAGGGAGGAGGAGAACAGAATGATCAACTATTCTCGGAACTGCAGGCTTTTGAACCACCGGATGTTCGTCCGTGTTCGTTGAGGCGGCTTATAAACTATTATTCCGATAGAGAAAGCGGCTTCTTGGCATAGGAGCCATGCACAAAGCGCATATGTATGGTAAATGAGCAATTGCCCTTCAAATCTGTGCACGCCATGCGGCACACTTGCCCGGCAGGAAGTCGCCTCTTTCCTCATAAGGGTCGTTTCCGCTAAGATCGCGCATCTTTCCCGCGGTTCTCCGCCCAATTTACCGGAAATCCCTCATGTTTCAGTCCTTTGAAGTCACCTCCACGCCGCAGTTCGGCAAGGAGCGCATAGAAGCGTTGCGCGCGTCCTTCGCGAGCCTCGGCATCGACGGCTTTCTCGTGCCGCGTGCCGACGAGTTCCAGGGCGAGTATGTGCCGGCCTCGTCCGAGCGGCTTTCCTGGCTGACCGGCTTTACCGGTTCGGCCGGTATCGCATTGATCACGCAGAGTCAGGCCGTCGTGTTCGTCGATGGACGTTACGTCACCCAATTGAAAGAGCAGGTCGACGGGCAGGTCTTTACCGGCGGCGACCTCATCGGCGAACCGCCGCATCTCTGGCTGGAAAACAACGGCACCAAGGGCTTCAGGCTCGGCATCGACCCGTGGCTGCACACCGGTGCTGAAGTGCGCCGCTTGGAAAAGGCCCTTGCCACGCTCGGCGGCTCGCTGGTCTTCCTCGATCACAACCCGCTCGACCGCATCTGGACAGGACGCCCGGCCGCGCCCCTTGGCCGCGTCTCCATCCAGCCGATCGAACAGGCCGGTGAACTGGCCAAGGACAAGATCGCGATCATCGCGGCCGGCCTCGGCAAGGCCGGCGCCACCGCCGTCGTCTTGACCGACCCCTCGTCCGTCGCCTGGACCTTCAACATCCGCGGCACCGATGTACCGCACACGCCGCATCCCCTCGCCCGCGCCATCATCCATGCCGACGGCCGCGCCGAGATCTTCCTCGATAAGCGCAAGACCGGCATCGAGCAGGAAGCTTATCTCACCCAGATCGCCGAGATCGCCGCACCCTCGACCTTCGACGACCGCCTGAAGGCGCTCGGTGCTGCAGGCGCCGCCGTGATGCTCGACCCGGACCTCGCTTCGTTTGCCATTTCCGAGTTGATCCGCGGCAACGGCGGCAAGGTAGTCGAAGCCGTCGATCCCGCCCGCCTGCCCCGCGCCCAGAAGAACAAGGCCGAGATCGAGGGTTCCACCCGCGCGCATCTGCAGGACGGCGCTGCCATGGTCGAGTTCCTCGCCTGGCTCGACAGGGCCGAACCCGGCACGGTCACCGAAATCGGCGCCGCCAACCAGCTGGAAGCCGCCCGCGCCACTGTCGGCGAGCGCATGCAGAACCCGCTGAAAGACATTTCCTTCGACACCATCTCCGGCGCCGGTTCGCATGCGGCGATCATGCACTATCGCGTGACGACCGACACCGACCGCGCCATCGAGGCCGGAACCATGTTCCTGATCGATTCCGGCGCGCAATACATCAACGGCACCACCGACATCACCCGCACGGTCGCGATCGGCGCGGTGCCGGAAGAGCAGAAGCGCTTCTTCACCCTGGTGCTCAAGGGCATGATCGCCATCAGCACGGCGCGTTTCCCCAAGGGCACGCGCGGCGTCGACCTCGACCCCTTGGCCCGCATCGCGCTCTGGAAGGCGGGTGCTGATTACGCCCACGGCACCGGCCACGGCGTCGGCTCCTATCTCTCGGTGCATGAGGGCCCACAGCGCATCGCCCGGCTTTCCACCCAGGAGCTGCTGGCCGGCATGATCCTTTCGAACGAGCCGGGCTACTACCGCCCCGGCGCCTTCGGTATCCGCATCGAAAACCTGATCGTGGTCCAGCCGGCCGAAGAGATCGCGGGCGGCGACTTGCCCATGCTCGGCTTCGATACGATCACCTATTGCCCGATCGACCGCCGCCTGGTGCTGCCGGCGCTTTTGACCGACGAGGAACTCGCCTGGTTCAACGCCTACCATGCCGAGACGCGCGAAAAGCTGATGCCATTGTTGGTCAGCGACGAGACCCGCAACTGGTTGAAGGCAGCAACCGAGGCGCTGAGCCGCTAAGCCGGAATACGATCAGAGACAAAACGAAAACGCCGCGGTTCATCAGAACCGCGGCGTTTTCGTTTTGGATGCGCGACTGCTCGCCTACAGCACCAGGTGGCGCAGCAGCATCACCACCACCCAGCCGATGACCAGCATGCGCAGGGTGGACAGGTTGAGCCCGAGCGCAATGGCGAAGGCGACGAACATCGAGACCGCCACGTCGAAGCCGCCATAGACGAAGGCGGGCGCGACCAGCGTCGTCAAGACTGCGGCCGGCACGGCATTCAGCGCCGCCTCCAGCCGCGGCGGGATCTGCTTCATCTGGGTGATGAGCACATAGCCGCCGATGCGGGTGACGAAGGTGGCAACGGCCGCCGCGATGATGAGATAGATAAGGTTGAGGTGCTGCGGATCCATGGCTCAGGCCTCCTTCTCGATGGCGACGGGCGGTGCAGCCACAGACTCGACCGGCGGCAGGCAGGCAGCGAGCAGCACACCCGCCAGCGCCCCGATGCTGACATGCCAGGGCGAGCCGACGAAATGCATGCCGGCAACGGATGCGACGGCCGAAACGGCAACGATCGGCAGGAAGCGGTCGCGCTTGCGAAAGCCCATGACGAGGCCAAGGAAATAGATCGGCAAGAGCACGTCGAGGCCAATCGCCTTGGGGTCGCCGATCATCTGGCCGAAGATCGCGCCCAGCAGCGTGTTGAAGATCCAGGGGAAATAGATCACCAGGCCGAAGCCGAGATACCAGGGGAAGGTCACCGGCAGGCCGCGTTCGCCGCGCTTCTCGGTCTCGGCATATTGCGGATCGACCAGCAGGAAGAAGGCGAAGAATTTCTGGATCGGCGTGAAATGTCGGATGTATTTGGCGATCGAGGCGGAATAGAGCACGTGGCGGAAGTTGACCGCGAACACCGAAAGCACCACCAGCCAGGGCTGGACATGGTTGCCGAACAGCTCGATGCCGACCATCTGGCTCGCGCCGGCATAAACCGTCGCGCTCATGAACACGGTATCGGCGATGGTAAAGCCGTTGTCGACCGCAAGCGCGCCGAACAGCGCGCCGAACGGCGAAGCCGCCAGCATGATCGGAAAGCCGCCGCGCACGCCCTCCCAGAATTCGTCTTTTCTCATGGGTTCCTCCCGCGGCGCCTTGTCTCGGCGCCCGCGGCATGCTGCCTTCGATCGAGATCGATCCAGGCCACATGCAGCATTTCAAACTTGGTGCAACGGCCGTCGCGCACCTTGGTGCTCACGGCCATCGTCCTGTGCCGGACAGATAGGCGCTTCGCCCCTGCCCAACAATTCAATTGCGCTTATACAATGATTGAATTTTATGATGCCTGGCGGCTGCAGGCTTGAACGAAATGCGCATGAGGCCGGCAAACGCTGGCGTTTCGTTGCCGCCGACATCCCATGTCCCGAAAACCGTCAGGTCAACATGAGGTCAGCCTGAGGCCCATCCGGGATCACCCCGGTGGATGGGGCGCAGGCCGCATCGACCTACCCCCTTGTCACAAGCGCCGTGCTTTCATTCGGCACGGGCAAAGTCGCGTGAAGGCGGAACGCCTTAGCGCTTGACCTGGAACGTATGTTCGATGCCCGGGAAGCTGCGCGCCTTCACCTCCGCCGCATATTCCTCGGCCGCCTTGGAAATCGCCGGAGCCAGCTCGGCGAAATGCTTGACGAAGCGCGGCTTGAAGTCGTTGAACAGGCCGAGCATGTCGTCGGAGACGAGGATCTGGCCATCACAGGCCGGCGACGCGCCGATGCCGATCGTCGGCGAACGCAACTCGCCGGTGATTTCACGGGCAACCGGCTCGACCGTGCCTTCAACGACGATCGCAAACGCACCGGCATCATCGATCGCCTTGGCGTCGCGGCGGATCTTCGCCACTTCCTTCTCGTTGCGGCCGACCGAGCGATAGCCGCCGGTGGTGTTGACGAGCTGCGGCATCAACCCGACATGACCGAGGACCGGAATGCCGCGGCTGACGAGGAAATCGACGGTCTCGGCCATCTCGGCGCCACCTTCGAGCTTCACCGCGCTACAGCCGGTTTCCTTCAGGATGCGGGCGGCACTGCGGAAGGCCTGTTCCTTGGATTCCTGATAGGAGCCGAACGGCAGGTCGATGACGATGCAGGAGCGCTCCGAACCGCGCATGACCGCCTGGCCATGGGCGATCATCATGTCGAGCGTGACGCCGACGGTGGTGTCGAGACCGTAGAGCACCATGCCGAGCGAATCGCCGACCAGCAGGAAATCGACATGCGGATCGAGCAGCCGGGCGATCGGCGTCGTATAGGCCGTCAGGCTGACGATCGGGCGTTCGCCCTTCAGCGCTTCGATGCTGGCGGGGCTCAGGCGGCGTTTCGAGGACTGTACGCTCATTCTCAGGCAACCTTTGCAAAACGTGCGGATTTGGACGCAATCACGCGGTTATCGAGCAGCTTCGTCGTGCCGAAGCGGACGAAGAGCAACAGGAGGACCGGCTTTTTGCCGACCTCGTGAATGGTTTCGAGCGTGTCGGGGTCGCGCAGCGCCACGACTTCGGGCCGTGCGAGCGGCTCGGTCGAGAGAAATGCGGTAACCGCCTTTTCCACCTCGGCAGCGTCGGTGATGCCGGACGCCACCAGCCGTTCGGCCTCGGCAAGCGCCTTCGGCACGATGGCCGCCGCCCGGCGTTCTTCTGCCGTCAGATAGACATTGCGCGACGAACAGGCGAGTCCGTCGGCCTCGCGCACCGTCGGAACGCCGACGACGGAAACCGGCTGAGCGAGATCTTCGACCATGCGGCGAATGATCTGCAGCTGCTGGAAATCCTTCTCGCCGAAATAGGCTCGATCCGGCTGAACGATGTTGAACAGCTTGGTGACGACGGTGGAAACGCCGGCAAAGTGGCCAGGACGCACCGAGCCTTCGAGCTCGGAACCGAGCTTCGGCACGTCGACGACCGTTTCCATCGGGCGCGGATACATGTCGGACACGTCAGGCGAAAACAGGAAGTCGACGCCGCCCTGCTCCAGCATCGCCTGGTCGCGTGCGAGATCACGCGGATACTTGCTGAGATCTTCGTTGGGGCCGAACTGCAGCGGATTGACGAAGATGCTGGCAACCACGACATCGTTGTCTTCACGCGCGCGTCGCACAAGTTCCATATGGCCGACATGAAGATAGCCCATGGTCGGCACGAGCCCGACCGTTCGGCCTGCACGGCGGTGCTCGGAAAGGGCTGCGCGCAGCTCGGCAATGGTGGTGATGGTCTTCAAATCCGGACCCTCCAATCCGCGAAGGCGCCGATCGCGCCCCGCCCCGCGGCATATGGCGCTTGGCCCGCTCCGCGAAAAGGCAATTGCACAAAATTTGGCTGCAAACCTCTATCTTGTGCAGCGCAAAAAGACAAACGGAAATGGTGCCGCTGCGAATGGGAACAACCCGGTCATCGACGTCGCACCGGCCAGACGCAAAAGTGCGGTATCGGTCCGATGAACTTGCGCCCCCTTGGCACGCTGAGGCTCACTGAGCCGGAGACGCTGGCACCCGCCAAGGTGGATCGAGCCTGTTGGTTCCGGCGAAATAGAGCACAATACGGTTGCCGGCGGGATCAAAAACTTCGGCTTCCCGCCAGAGCCAGCTTTTGTCAGCAGGGCTGCTGGCAAACAGGATGCCGGCCTCGATCAGCCGGCTGACGGTCAGATCCAGATCATCGCACTCGAAATAGACGGTGGTCCCACCCGCCGTCGCCTCGCCCTGATGCAGCGAAAATGAACTGCCTCCGTCAGGGCAGACGAAGCGCACATAATGCGGCCTTGCATCGACGATCGGCTCCAGGCCGAGTTTCCGGTAGAATACCCACCCGGCATCGAGATCGGGCATCGTCACCGTCACTTGGTTCAAGCGCATGATGTTTCCTCATGTCAAAGGCCCGCGGCCCGGTTCCTCCTGTCTCGCAGCACCCCTCAGCAGGGTCTGGAGACTACGGAACATCGGTCAGAAACATTCGCGGTGCAAATGATAAGCGCCCTGCCGGAAACCGTTGGTCCGAAGGGCGGCAAAGCCGGCAAAGTTCAGTGTGTCGCGCCGAAAAAATCGGCGCGACACACCCGCGGGATTGGGCAGAGATCGGCTCCGGGGCCCCCTAGCCGAACTTGACGAGGTTGAGCGCCGGTAGCGGCCCACCGGGAAACTGCGCGAGCTTGGCCCCGACCGCAAGCGACCCGAGATCGATGCCGAAGAAGCCGAGCCGGTCGATCAGTCGGGCAACGTCGGCCTTTGCGCTCTGGTCGTCACCGGAGAAAAACAGCACGCGGCTGCCGCCTTCTGCCTCCGGATCACCCGAGAGGAGCTGTGCCAGCAGATGGTTGAAGGCCTTGACGACGCGGGCGCGGGGGACGAGGTCGGCGAAGATCTCGCTCGACAATCGGCCGTCAAGCTCGGCCGGCTTGAACAGCGGCGCCTCGATCGGGTTGTTGGCGTCGATGGCGATGCGACCGTTCCAGGCTGGCAGGCCGGCAAGTGCCTTCGGCAATTTCGACCAGTTGACGGCAACGAGCACGATGTCGGCGCTTGCCGCTTCCTCCCGCGTGCCGGCGGTGATGAAGGGCGAAAGTTCATCTGTCAGCGCCTTCAGGCTTTCCGGCCCGCGGCTGTTGGCGATGGTTGCAGGGATCGACGCTTTGGCGAGCGCCCGGGCGAAGGCCGACCCGATATTGCCGGATCCGATAATACCGATGGACATGGACATTCTCCTTGGTACGCGCCGCTGGTAGCAGCCGATTTCTTGGGGCTGCGGCGACGCTGATCAGGGTTGAGGAGTGTTGACGGGGCGCCGACCGGCACACCCGTTTCTCATCGACGTGGACCGGTCAGGCGGTAAAGCCGCCGTCGGCAACGATGTCGGCGCCGGTGACGAAGGCAGCCTCCGGGCTTGCCAGATAAGAGACGACGCTGGCGATCTCCTCCGGCTTGCCATAGCGCCCGATCGCCATGCCGGGACCGACGATCTTGGAGACGGGTCCGCCGTCCGGGTTCATGTCGGTATCGGTCGGCCCCGGATGCACCGTGTTGACGGTGATGCCGCGAGGGCCGAGATCGCGCACCAGGCTGCGGTTGAAGCCGGCGACCGCACCCTTGGTCAGCGTGTAGAGCGAGGCGGTTGGAAAGGCGGCGTAACGCACCATCGACGAGCCGATATGAATGACGCGGCCACCCGGCTTCATCCGGCGCACGGCCTCCGGCGTGGCGACGAAGACGCCGGTGACGTTGACGGCGATCATGCGGTTGTAATCGGCGTCGCTGATCTCGTCGATCGGACCGCCCAGCGCAATGCCGGCGTTGTTGACGAGGATATCGACGCCTCCGAGCGTCTTTGCCACCTCGTTGACAGCGGCGCGCACCGCACCGGCATCGCCGGCATCCGCCCTGATGGCAAGCGCATGGCCGCCCGCAGCCTCGATCTCCGAGACCACCGCGGCCGCCTTTTCCGGCGAACCGTGATAGGTGATGGCGACGGCCGCACCGTCGGTTGCGAGGCGCTTTGCGACGGCGGCGCCGATCGAGCGCGAACCTCCCGTCACCAACGCCACCTTGCCTTCCAGCGTCTTTCTATTCTCGGTCATGACATCAACTCCTTCAGTGTTTCGATGGAGTGGATATTGCCATTTCATTCCGCCAGCATAAGCTGGCAATCGCTTTCATCATCTTCAACGATTGCTTGAGTATTCGACCATGGAAACCCTTGCCAATCTCGAATCCTTCGTGCGCAGCGCCGAACTCGGCGGCTTTTCCGGCGCGGCGCGAAAATTGGCGCTGACGCCGGCGGCGGTCAGCCGCAACGTCGCGATGCTGGAGCGGAACCTAGGCGTTCGCCTGTTTCATCGATCGACGCGTAAGTTGACGTTGACCGAGGAAGGCGAGCGCTTCCTCGCTTCCATCCGTGACAATCTCGAGGGCCTGCAAAACGCGATCGCTGGCATGTCGGCCGAAGGCGGCGCACCCGCGGGCCTGCTCAAGGTCAGCCTCAGCCCTACCTTCGGCATCGATCACATCCTGCCGCTGGTGCCGGCGTTCCTGGAGAGATATCCGGCTGTCCGCCTCGACTGGCAATTCGATAACCGGCAGGTGGATCTGGTAGCCGAAGGTTTCGACGCGGCGATCGGCGGCGGCTTCGAGCTTTCGCCCGGCATCATCGCGCGGCCGATCGCACCGGCGCACATCATCGCGGTCGCCTCGCCCGCCTACCTGAAGAAACATCCTTTTCCGCTGGACCCTTCGGGGCTCGCCGACCTTGATGGCATCGTCATGCGTGCCAGCGGCACCGGACGCATCCGCCACTGGACGATGCGCAACGTGAGCGGCGATGAAATGAGCGCCACGCCGCGCGAAACCCTCGTCGTCAACGACCCGACCGCCATGTGCCGGGCGGCCCTCATCGGCCTCGGCGTGACCCTGATCGCCGTTCCCGATGTGCTCGGCCACCTCGAAAGCGGCGCCCTCGTGCGGCTCGTTCCCAAATGGTATGCCGATGCAGGCCCGATCTCGATCTACTACGGCAGCCGGACGCTGTTGCCGGCAAAGACCCGTGTCTTCGTCGACTTCATCGCCGAGCATTTCAAACGCCACCGCCTCGCCGAGCGCTTTGCCGGCAGCCTTGGGTGAGCCAGGAATTCTTGAAAACCGCTGATTGCGCACCACCTCAGCACGGACACATCGCATTCCTCAAAAAAATGTCTGACCGGCTGTCGGCTGCGTGTCCAGCCGTTCGTCCTAGTAATGTCCAACCAAGAAAATCCCTTATGAGGAGCATTCCATGCGCATGATTTTTGTGAACCTGCCCGTCAAGGACCTGAAGGCGTCGCGGAGCTTTTTCGCGGCACTCGGCTATACCTTCAACGAGCAGTTCTCCGACGACACGGCCGCCTGCACGGTGATCTCGGACAATATCTTCGTCATGCTTTTGACCGAACCGAAGTTCCGCAATTTCATCACCGGCGAGATCAGCGACACGTCAAAGGGCACGGAAGTCATCACGGCGCTGTCAGCTTCAAGCCGTGCCGAATGCGACGACCTGCTCGCCAAGGCGCTCGCCGCCGGCGCCAAGCCCTGGAAGCCGGCCATCGATTACGGCTTCATGTACGGCATCAGTTTCCAGGATCTGGATGGCCACGTCTGGGAATACATGTGGATGGATATGGCAGCCCAGCAGCAGGCCTCCTGATCTGACGCGATGCCCCTGCCTTGCGCCCGCCGCTTTCAGCGGCGGGCGTTTTTGTGTGATCGAATGGCCGCAGCACCGGCCGAAGCCGTCGCTCGGCGGCCATTTCTGGAAGAAGTTGCACCGGAAATCCGATAGTTGGGGAGCGGATACGAATGGCAAGCGAATGATAGCCACCGCTTGCAAGCATGTAGAAAGAGGAAGCCCCATGTCCACGACTGTCGAAGCCAAGCATTGGTCCAAGGTCGAGCTTTTGCACGAGACCGTGCGCAACCCGAACATCCACGTGCGCGGCACCAACAGCTACTATAGCAACGCCTGGACGGGCTCTTTCGAAGAGAGCGTCGTTCGCTACCTCTATGGCGACGACTACAGCCTGAAGGCCTGGGAGCCGCAATGGCCGATCGACCAGTTGCGCATCGGCGACTACGTCGCGATCGGGGCCGAGGCCGTGATCCTGATGGGCGGCAACCACACCCACCGGACCGATTGGGTGAGCCTCTATCCCTTCCTCGACGTCATCGGCGAAGCCTATATCGGCAAGGGCGACACCGTCATCGGCGATGGCGCCTGGATCGGCATGCGTGCCATGATCATGCCGGGCGTCACGCTGGGCGAAGGTGCCGTCATCGCATCCGGCGCAATCGTCACCAAGGATGTGGCGCCCTATACCATTGTTGCCGGCAATCCGGCCCGGCCGGTGCGCCAGCGCTTTTCCGAAACCGACGTCGAGACGGTGCTCGGTCTCGGCATCTACCAATGGGAGAGGGCGAAATTCGAAGCGCTACGGCGCTTTATCTGCGCCGACGACATTTCCGCGCTGAAAGCCGCATCAGAAGCCTACGATCGAGAGCAGGCGTAACCACGACGCCTGCCGGTCGCGCCTGATCGGCAGGCATCAGAGCGTTTCCAGTCTGAACGACCCCGCGGAAACGCTCTATCTCCTTGTTTTACGCATGTCTTGACGAAAAGCCGCTTCGCACTTTTCCTGGAAATGCATCAGCCCGCGATCAGCGCCAGCCACTCGTCCTCGTCCATCGTCTGCACGCCCAGCTCGCGGGCCTTGTCGAGCTTGGAGCCCGCGCCCGGACCGGCGACGACGATATCGGTCTTCTTCGACACAGAACCTGCCACCTTGGCGCCGAGGCTTTCTGCCCTCGCCTTGGCCTCGTCGCGCGTCATCTTTTCGAGCGAACCGGTAAAGACGACGGTCTTGCCGGCGACCGGGCTGTCACTGGCAACCGGCTTTTCCGCGTCTTCAGGCGTGACCTCCGCAAGCAGCCGCGTCACCACTTCGAGATTGCGCGGCTCCTTGTAGAATTCGACGATGGCGCGCGCGACCACTTCGCCGATCCCGTCGATGCTGTTGAGCTCGTTCCAGGCATCGCCGGTAAAGCTGCCGGCCTCGCCCATGGCCGCACCGAAGGTCGCATAAGTGCCGTAGGAGCGCGCCAGCAGCTTGGCCGTGGTCTCGCCGACATGACGGATGCCGAGCGCATAGATGAAGCGGTTGAGCGCGATCGAGCGCCGCGTATTGATCGCATCATAGAGCTTGCGCACGCTGACACGGCCGAAGCCGTCGATATTCTCGAGCTTCGTCAGCGATGCCTCCTGGCGCTTCTCCAGCGTGAAGATATCGGCGGCCGTGCGGATCGACAGCGTCGGATCCTCGCTTTCGAAGAAAAACTCGATCTGCTTGGAACCGAGACCCTCGATGTCATAGGCATTGCGCGAGACGAAATGCTTCAAATGCTCGACCGCCTGCGCCCGGCAGACGAAGCCGCCGGTGCAGCGGCGCACCGCATCAACCTTGCCGGATTTCTCGTTGATGTCGCGCACCGCATGGCTGCCGCAGACGGGGCATGTCGTTGGAAAACGATAGGGTTCGTTCCCCTCCTTGCGCTCGTCCATGACAACATCGACGATCTGCGGGATGACGTCGCCGGCGCGCTGGACGATGACCATGTCGCCGATGCGGATGTCGCGGCCCTCGCGGATCGGCTCGCCTGAGTTGCCGAGCCCCTTGATGTAATCCTCGTTGTGCAGTGTGGCGTTGGTGACGACGACGCCGCCGACGGTGATCGGCTCCAGCCGTGCGACCGGCGTCAGCGCGCCGGTGCGGCCCACCTGGATGTCGATGGCCGTCAGCCGCGTAAACGCCTGCTCGGCCGGGAATTTGTGCGCCGTCGCCCAACGCGGCGAGCGCGAGCGGAAGCCGAGGCGGGCCTGCAGGTCGAGACTGTCGACCTTGTAGACCACGCCGTCGATATCGTAATCGAGATCCGGGCGCTCGCGCTCGATGTGATGGTAGTGCGCGAGCAGTTCGTCGGCGGACGAGATCCGCTGCATCAGCGGGTTAACCGGGAAGCCCCAGGCCTTGAACGCTTCCACCATGCCGAACTGGGTATCGGCCGGCATTTCCGACATCTCGCCCCAGGCATAGGCAAAGAAGCGCAGCTTGCGGCTGGCCGTCACCTTGGCGTCGAGCTGGCGCAGCGAGCCTGACGCGGTGTTGCGCGGATTGACGTAGAGCGGCTTGCCGAGTGCTGCCATCTCGGCGTTGAGGGCGGCGAAGTCCGATTTCCCCATGTAGATTTCACCGCGCACCTCGACAATCTCAGGTGCGCCAGCCGGCAGCGTCTGCGGGATCATGCCGATGGTGCGGATATTGGCGGTGACGTTTTCACCTGTCGTGCCGTCGCCGCGCGTCGCCGCCGTCACCAGCTTCCGGTTTTCGTAGCGCAGCGACATCGAGAGACCGTCGATCTTGGGCTCGGCGGTAAAAGCGATCGAGTTGTCGGGCAGCTGACCGAGGAAGCGGTAGACGGAAGCGACAAAATCGCGAGCGTCTTCGTCGGAAAACGTGTTGTCGAGCGACAGCATCGGCCGGGCGTGGACGACCGGCTGGAACGTGACCGAGGGGGCCGCCCCCACCTTCTTCGACGGGCTGTCCTCGCGAATGAGTGTCGGGAACCGCGCCTCGATCGCGTCGTTGCGCCGTTTCAGCGCGTCATAGTCCGCGTCCGTGATCTCCGGCGCGTCGTTGCCGTGATAGAGCGCATCGTGACGGGCGAGCTCGGAGGCGAGAAAAGCCAGCTCCCCGGCAGCTTCCGTTTCGGTGAGGTTCTCGACGGGTTTCAGTTCACTGGACATGCGCGACGACTCCGGATTGGGAGTCGTTTTTTAGAGCAACTGCCGGGAAAGAAAAGAGCGACCGCGAGCAAGCTCCCCTGATCATCCGGCGGAAACGACACTCGGTGCGACATCGGCGCAGCGGCGGATCTCCAGTTCGCACCAACGTTCGTATCGCT
The DNA here is from genome assembly GCF_059419585.1 of Ensifer sp. GW821-FHT05G01. NCBI lineage: Bacteria > Pseudomonadati > Pseudomonadota > Alphaproteobacteria > Hyphomicrobiales > Rhizobiaceae > Ensifer > Ensifer sp. GW821-FHT05G01. Next base: position 254,920 of record NZ_JBWKSC010000004.1, read on the forward strand.
TCTGGTAGCGGGCGCGTATCACCTCCAGATCCTGCCGGTGAATGCCGCGTCGGGTGTAGATCCATTTGCCTTCGGCAAGGCCTCGCATGACACGACCGACCGGCTCCAGCCCGAACATCTTCAGGATGGCGGCGCCGCCCTTGTCCCAGCCGATGCCGTAGAGGTCGATACCTTCAGGCGGAAACTCCTGGTACTCTAGGATCGCCGACACCGTCGCCCAGACAAGAATGCCGTTTTGCCGTCGGCGTTCGCTGCGCATGGAATCAAGCAGGTAGCTCAGATTAAGGATGGTGGCGAGATAGACCACCTTGGCCTTGCGCGCTTTCGGATGGGCGAGCAGCCCGTTGGCAAGCAGATCGTCGAAGCCGTAGTCGCCTTGCAGGAACAGCTTGAAGTGGTTCTTCTCGAAGACGTAATAGTCGGTGAAACCGAAGATATGGTCGTCCGAATCCTGCAGGCAGATCAGGCTGTAGGGATCGGAGAAGAAGGCCTTCATATCCTCCTCCGGATCGATCGCGTCGCTCTGGAAGACATCCTGCGCCTTGCGGATCACATCATAGGCAACCGCGGTCGAAGGCGGGATACGAACCAGATACGGACGCTCGTCCTCCATGCTGGAACGCAGAAGGCCGGGCGACTCGATCCAGCCATCGCTTTCCTCCGGCAATTCGATGCTGCGCAGACCTGAAAGCCGCGCGACCACAAAAGGAAGGACCGCGGTCGCGCCGACCACTGTCAGGATACCAAGCGCTCCGAGCTGTTTGTCCGCTTCCTTTATCGTCAGGATGTAACCGACGAAGGCGAGCGAATAGATCACGATCAGCTCTGGATGCTTGCGCATCTGCTCCAGCCGAAGCTGAAGTCGCTGCTGTAGTCTCTCCCACATGCGCTATGCCGCCCGCCAATCCGCCAAAGACGAATAAAAACACGGACGCGGAGGGCCCGGCAACCTGGCGAGAAGACGTAGGAGTCCTAACCATTGCCGGACAGCAACCTTGCGGCAGCCGCCCTCGCCTCTTCGGTGATCGAGGCGCCGGCGAGCATGCGGGCGATTTCCTCCGTGCGGGCCTTGTCGTCCATGCGGGCGACGCGGGTCGAGATCATCTCGGCCTTCTCGGCCGATGGCCCCTTGGAGATCAGGAGATGTGTTGCCGCGCGTGCGGCCACCTGCGGCGCGTGGGTGACGGAAAGCACCTGCACCGTGCCGGAAAGCCGCTTCAGCCGCTGGCCGATCGCATCGGCAACCGCGCCACCGACGCCGGTATCGATTTCGTCGAAGACGAGTGTCGGCGCCGAGCCGCGGTCGGCAAGCGCCACCTTCAGCGCCAGCAGGAAGCGCGAAAGCTCGCCCCCGGACGCCACCTTCATGATCGGTCCCGGCCGGGTGCCCGGATTGGTCTGGACATGGAATTCGACGAGATCGATTCCGTCTGCGGTCGGCTGCGCGGCGTCGCTCTGCACTTCCACCATGAAGCGGGCGCGCTCGAGCTTCAGTGCCGGCAGCTCGGCCATGACGGCGGCCGACAGCGCCGACGCGGTGCTTTGGCGCTTGTCGGACAGCGTGCGCGCGGCAGCGTCGAAGGCCACCCGTGCAGCGCCCACCTGCGCATCGAGCTGCTTCAGTTTCTCTTCACCGGCGTCGAGGTCGGCGAGATCGGAAATCATCCGGACGGCCAGTGCAGGAAGCTCGGCAACCGGCACGGAATATTTGCGGCTGGCGCCACGGAGCGCAAACAGGCGTTCTTCCACCCGCTCCAGCTCCTTCGGATCGAATTCGGTGTTGCGCAACGCCCGCTCGACGGCCATCTGCGCGTCGGAAAGCTGGTTGAGCGCGCCGTCGAGCAGCTCGACGGTTTCTTCGAGCAGGCCGGGCGCCTCATGGCTCTTGCGCTCGAGCCGGCGCACGAGCGAGGCGATCAGCGGAACCGGCGAGCCATTGCCGTTCAGGAATTCGGACGCTTCGTTGATGTCGCCGGCAATGCGCTCGGACTTCATCATCCGGGCGCGCTTTTCGGCGAGCTCATCCTCTTCACCGTCGCGCGGATTGAGTTTTTCCAGTTCTTCGACCGAAGAGCGCAGATAGTCGGCCTCGCGGGCCGCTGCCTCGACGCGCTCGCGGTGTTTCTTCAGCCCACGCTCGGCGTCCTTCCAGGCACGATAGAGACCGGAAACCTGTTCGGCCTCGTCGGTCGTGCCGCCGAAGGCGTCGAGCAGCGTGCGGTGGGCGTCGATATCGACCAGCGCCCGGTCGTCATGCTGTCCGTGGATTTCGACCAGCGTCTGGCCGAGCTGCCGCATCAGCTGCACGCTGACCGGTTGGTCGTTGACGAAAGCTTTTGTGCGGCCATCGGCCGACTGCACCCGACGGAAGATCAGGTCGCCGTCATCGTCGATGCCATTGTCGCGCAGCATCAGCCGCGCCGAGTGCCCCATCGGCACGTCGAACACCGCCGTCACCTGCCCCTTGTCGGAACCATGACGCACCAGCGAGCCGTCGCCGCGCCCGCCAAGGGCGAGCGACAGACTGTCGAGAAGAATGGATTTACCCGCGCCGGTCTCACCGGTCAGCACGGAAAGTCCGGCCTCGAACGCCAGATCAAGCCGTTCAATCAGGACGATATCGCGGATCGAAATCTGGGCGAGCATCCGGGGTCAAATCTTCCGTATCAGGCGCCGATCAGCTTCTTGCCTGCGCGCGCAATCCAGGAACTTCCGCTTTCGCGTGGCTCGAGACCACCCGACTGCAGCAGCTTGAACGAATCACCATACCACTGGCTGTCAGGATAGTTGTGTCCGAGAACGGCGGCAGCGGTCTGCGCTTCGGAGGTCACGCCCATGGCGTAGTAAGCTTCGACCAGACGGGCCAGAGCCTCTTCAACCTGGTTGGTATTGGGATACTGCTCGACGACGGTGCGGAAACGCGACACGGCGGCGAGATATTCCTTGCGCTCGAGATAATAGCGGCCGACCTGCATTTCCTTGCCGGCGAGCTGGTCACGGGCAAAGCGGATCTTCGACTGCGCATCCTCGACATATTGCGAGTCCGGATACCTGTCGACGACGGCCTGCATCGCCTCGATCGCCTTGAACGCCGGCTTCTGATCCTGCGTCACCGCCGGGATCTGCTTGGTATAGGCAAGGCCCTGGATGTACTGCGCGTAGGCAGCATCTTCGGACTGCGGATAGAGGTTGAGGTAGCGACCGGTGGCGTTGATCGCCTCCTGGTACTGACCGTTACGGTAGGAAACGAACGCGTTCATTACCAGCGCCTTGCGGGCGTATTCGGAGAACGGGTGCTGCCTGTCGAGCGCTTCGAACTTGCGCGCCGCCTCGCCGGTCTTGCCGGCATTGAGGTTGGCAAGACCCTGGTTGTACAGCACTTCCGGCGGATCGGTCTCGGCCGTCAGCTTGGTGATGTCGATATCGGGATCGTTCTGGCAGGCGGTAATCAGGGCGCTGCCGGCAACGGCCGCGACAACCACGGCGAACACACGCGCTGACTTCTTCAAATCAACAGAAACTGCAAGAACCATCGGATATTCCCGTTCCATTCTGCGGGCATGGACCCCGCCAGACATGCGCTTTTAGAGCAAGTTGCCTCAAGACCGCAACGTCATGATCGGTGATTCATGCAAATTTGTGGCGGCGCCGACATGAAAATGCCGGCCTTTCGGCCGGCGACTGGAGGAGAGTGTCCTTTTGTTGTTATGCGGACCAGGGCGCGAAGCCCGGAACTGCAACCGCAACCATGTCGCGCGCACGGGTGCGCTGGCGTGGTGTGGCGGTTTCGACAACCTCGTAGGCCGAGGGATCGCTGAGCAGAGCCTTGAGCGCATTTGCGTTCATCTTGTGACCACCGCGGTAGGAACGGTAGCAGCCGATGAACGGCGCGCCGGCAAGCGACAGGTCGCCAACAGCGTCGAGCGTCTTGTGGCGCACGAATTCGTCTGTGTAGCGAAGGCCTTCGACGTTGATGACCGAATTGTCGTCGGAAATCACGACCGAATTTTCGAGCGACGAACCCAGCGCGTAGCCGGCCGCCCAGAGGCGCTCGACGTCGCGCATGAAGCCGAAGGTGCGGGCACGCGACAGTTCGCGCTTGAACACCGAAGGCGTCATGTCGCCCTTCCAGGCCTGGCGTCCGATCAACGGGCAATCGAAATCGATCTCCACCTCGAAGCGCATGCCGTCATAGGGCGTGAACTCCGACCAGGACGCGCCCGATTCGATTCTGACCGGCTTGATCACGCGGATGTAGCGACGCTTGACCGCAAGCGCACGAACGCCGACCTGTTCAATCGCGTCGATAAAGGGTTCTGAGCTGCCGTCCATGATCGGCATCTCGGCGCCGTGAACCTCGATGGTCAGGTTGTCGAGGCCGAGCGCGTAGATGGCCGCCATCACATGCTCGATCGTCGCGATCGAGGTGGCCGGCGACATGCCGAGAACAGTGCAGAGATCGGTATTGCCGACCTGCGACGACACCGCCTTGAACTCGCTCAGGCGACCGTTGGAAAGAACGCGCTGGAAAACGATGCCCGCATCGGCTTCGGCCGGATGGAAGGTGATTTCCACCTCGGCGCCGGAATGAACGCCAATTCCCTTGAGCGTTACCGGGCTAGCAATCGTGGTCTGAAACCCGAGCAATTCGATTCCCATTCTCGTCGTCACTTTCAATACCTATGGCCCCAGGGCCCAAACATCAGGCGGATGCAGCGGTTTTCAGGGCACAAGAAAGGCGCCCGAGAGTTTCGACACAAAGGTCGGAACTCTGCGTTTCGAACAGACAGCGCGTGATCGAATCGCATGCATCCCCAATTCCGAGTCTGAAAATAGAGGTTCTGAGGCACCATTCCAAATCACTGTTCGTTTCGCTTTGTTACGCATTTGCGACGGACGAGGCAGCCAAAGCAACCTATTGAAAAAATGACGGAAATGCAAAAATGCCCGGGCGTTAGCCCGGGCACTCGGCAAGGTGAAGGAACGGGCCTTCAAGATCAGTTCGATTGACGGCGCAGGAACGCCGGGATCTCGAGCTGATCATCTTCGTGCGAGCGCGCCTGCGGTGCGGCGCGACCGTGATCGTCAAGCTGGCCGCGACGCGGCGCATAGAGGCTGGCTTCGGGCGACAGCGGACGGCGCTGCTGGGAAGCGGCAGCCGGCGCACCAGCCGTCATGTCGGCGGAAACGCTGTGGCTTTCCTTTTCGCGCAGGCCGAGCGAGCTGGTGATGCGGTTCAAGAGGCCCATCGGGCCGCGTTCTTCCGGCATCTGCGGCGCCGGCTGGGCGCGCTGGTCCATCTCGGCCTTCACGACCGGCGGGAAGTCTTCGACCTTCGGCATGCGAACCGGCTCGGCCTGCTGGCGGATGACCGGAGCGATCGGCTCCTGGCGCTGAACCGGCTGCGGCTGGACCTGTGCGTGAACAGGCATTTCGACCGGACGCTGAACCGGGGCCGGCTGGCGCATGACAGGAGCGGCCTCTACCGGTGCAGCACCGGCAAAAAGCTTGCTCTGGGGACGGAAGTCCTCATGGGCCTGCTGCATCGGTGCTGGTGCCTGGGTGGCGGCACGGGTCGCGATATCGAGTTCGCGTTCCATTTCCGCTTCGCGGATCGCAAGCGCGATCTGGTCGACGGAGTTCTGCTGCTGCACCGGCTGGGCGACCGGCTGCTGAACCGGAGCGGGCTGGTGGTGGGCAACAGCCGGCTGCTGGGCCGGAATGGCTGCCGACGGGCGGATGATCGGCTTCTGGGCTGCTACCGAACGAAAGTCAGCCGAACGACCGGCTACCTCCGCGGCCGTGCGATCGATGCCGGTCGCAACGACCGATACGCGGATCAGGCCTTCGAGTTCTTCGTCGAATGTGGCGCCGAGGATGATGTTGGCGTCCGGGTCGACTTCTTCGCGGATGCGGGTTGCCGCTTCGTCGAGTTCGAACAGCGTCAGGTCGCGACCGCCGGTGATGGAGATCAGCAGGCCCTGCGCGCCCTTCATCGAGGTTTCGTCGAGCAGCGGGTTGGCGATAGCAGCTTCGGCGGCGGCCATTGCACGGCCCTCGCCCGAGGCTTCGCCGGTGCCCATCATGGCGCGGCCCATTTCACGCATCACCGAGCGGACGTCGGCGAAGTCGAGGTTGATGAGGCCTTCCTTGACCATGAGGTCGGTGATGCAGGCAACGCCCGAATAGAGGACCTGGTCGGCCATCGCGAACGCATCGGCAAACGTCGTGCGGTCATTGGCGATGCGGAAAAGGTTCTGGTTCGGGATAACGATCAGGGTGTCGACCGACTTCTGCAGTTCGGCAATGCCCTGGTCAGCCAGACGCATGCGGCGCTGGCCTTCGAAATGGAACGGCTTGGTGACGACGCCGACGGTCAGGATGCCCTTGTTGCGGGCGGCCTGTGCGACGATCGGGGCTGCACCGGTGCCGGTGCCGCCGCCCATGCCGGCGGTGACGAAGCACATGTGGGTGCCGTGCAGGTGATCGATGATCTCGTCGATGCACTCTTCGGCAGCCGCACGGCCGACTTCCGGCTGCGAGCCGGCGCCAAGACCTTCGGTCACGGCGACACCCATCTGGATGACGCGCTCTGCCTTGGTCATGGTCAGTGCCTGCGCGTCGGTGTTGGCAACGACGAAGTCGACGCCTTCAAGACCCGCGGTGATCATGTTGTTGACGGCATTGCCGCCGCCGCCGCCAACACCAAAGACGGTGATGCGGGGCTTCAGCTCCGTGATATCCGGCTTCTGCAAGTTGATAGTCATAGTACCCGTTCCTTCTGTTTTCTGGCCGCCTTGCCGAGCCGACCAAATCCTTGAAATTCCAAATTTGTCTTCACCGGTGCCGTCCCTGTTCGGCACCAGTGCTACTCAAAAACTTTCCTTCAGCCACTGGCCCATGCGGGCGATGCGGCCGTTGCCGTTGCCGATCGACGAAAACATGCCGCCATGGGTCGCATGTGTTTCGAGGTCGGCGACCTGCGGATAGATCATCAGGCCGACGGCCGTGGAGAACGCCGGTCCCTTGGCAGCAGTCGGCAGCCCGGAAACGCCGAGCGGACGGCCGATGCGAACATTACGTGCGAGGATGCGGCGCGCCGCTTCCGGCAGGCCGGTCAGTTGGCTGGCGCCACCGGTCAGGACGATGCGCTTGCCGACGATCGGGCTGAAGCCCGAGCGCTGGATGCGATCGCGGATGAGTTCCAGCGTTTCCTCGATGCGGGCACGCACGATCCGCGAAACGAGCGCGCGCGGCACATGGGTCGGCTGATCGCGGTCGTCCTCGCCGATCGGCGGGACCGAGACGATGTCGCGCTCGTCGGCGCTGTTCGGAAGTGCCGAACCGTGCACGACCTTCAGCCGCTCGGCGTCTTCGATGCGGGTCGAAAGACCGCGCGCCAGATCCGTCGTCACATGGTGGCCGCCAAGGTTGACCGCGTCCGCATGAACCAGCTTGCCGTCGGCAAAGACCGAGATCGTCGTCGTGCCGCCGCCCATGTCGATCGCGGCACAGCCCAGTTCGACTTCATCGTCGACGAGAGCCGCCAGACCGCTGGCATAGGGCGTCGCGACGATGCCTTCGACCGAGAGATGCGCTCGGTTGACGCAAAGTTCGAGATTCTTCAGCGCGGCCCGCTCGGCCGTCAGCACGTGCATGTCGACGCCCAAAACATCGCCGAACATGGCGAGCGGATCACGGATGCCGCGCTCGCCGTCGAGCGAGAAGCCGGTCGGCAGCGAATGCAGGATGGCGCGGTCGGAGCGCAGCGACTGCTGGCCGGCGGCCGACAGAACGCGCTTCAAGTCGCTGGCGTCCACTTCCTGGCCACCGAGGTCGATGGTCGCGGTATAGACGTCGCTCTGCAGGCGGCCGGCGGAAATGTTGACGATCAGGCTGTCGATGGTGAGGCCGGCCATGCGCTCGGCCGCATCGACGGCGAGCCGCACGACGCTTTCGACCGCATCGAGATCGGCCACGACGCCGTTCTTCACGCCGCGGGATTTCTGGTGGCCGATGCCGATGATCTCGACGCTATGCGTGCGATTGGGCAGGATCTGGCTTTCGGCGCGCGGCGTCAGCCGGCCGATCATGCACACGATCTTGGTCGAACCGATATCCAGCACCGAGACGACATGAGACCGCTTCGAAGAAAGCGGCTTCAGGCGCGGCAGGCCAAAGCTGGAGGAACCGAACAAACTCATATCCGCCCCTCTTTCTTCTTCTCCGTCTCCTGCGCCTTCAACATCTTGTCCCTCGCCTTCAAGGCAACTTCGCGCCGGCTGACCGCACCCGGCGTCAATTGAACTGTGGTCCGATCTTCCAGCCTGAGATCGACGGCTGCGATGTCGCGCTCGAGCAGCTGATGCTGGCTTTCCATGTCGGAGAGAACCTGCATCGCGCGGGCGACATCGTGTTCCGGCAGCTTGACGACGATGCCGTTGTCGAGGCGCAGGTCCCAGCGACGGCCGGCAACGCGCACGAAGGCCTTCACCCGCGAGCGAATTTCAGGCCAGCGGGAAAACTCGTCGTAGAAATCGGCCGCCGCCGTCTCGGCGTCACGACCGACGAACAGCGGAAGCGCCGCAAACTTGTTGTCGCGCAGCGGCGCGATCGCGCTGCCGCTGCGCTCGATCAGCGACAGGTCGGAACCGTGCTGCCAGATGCCGAAGGCCTTGCGCTCGGTGAGCGTCACTTCGATTGTGCTCGGGTAGACCTTGCGGACGGTCACGCCCTGAACCCAGGGCAGTTCGGCGATCAGCTTGCGCGCCTCGATGATGTCGAGCGCCACAAGCGACGTCGTGCCGTCAAGGCCAAGCTGCTGAAGGATATCGATCTCAGACGTCTGCTCGTTGCCAGAGACGCGCACATCCTCGATGGCAAAGCCGGCCGCGGTCGTCGACGCCTGCGCGACGTTCTGTGTGTGACCGCCGAGCGACATGCCGTAAAAACCGGTGGCGGCAAAAAAGGCGATGGCGGCAATCGTGCCGGTGTGGGCGGGAAAGCGGACACGGCCACTACCGAGGCTGACCAGGAAGCGCACGGCCTTGCGAAGCGGACGCGGCAGAACGCGTGCGCCATCCGCCTCGGCGGCAACTGCGCCCAGCGGGTCACGAACTCTCTTGCCCCTTTTGCCCCTTACCGCAAGCACGAAGCGTCCTCCACCATCCACGTCAGAAACTCGCCAAAGCCAAGGCCCGCATGCTGAGCCATTTCAGGCACCAGGGAGGTCGGGGTCATGCCGGGCTGGGTGTTGATTTCCAGCCAGATCAGTTCGCCTTCATCGGAGCCACGGTCGTCGAAGCGAAAGTCGGATCGGCTGACGCCGCGGCAACCAATTGCCTGATGCGCCTTCAATGCGAGTGTTTGTATTTTTTGGTAAATATTTGGTGAAACCTGTGCCGGAATGACGTGTTGCGAGCCACCTTTTACGTATTTGGAATCGTAATCGTAGAAGGCGTGGCCCTGCGGGATGATTTCGGTGACGCCAAGCGCCTTGTCGCCCATGACGCCGCAGGTGAGTTCGCGGCCGGCGACATAACGCTCGACCATGATTCGGTCGCCATAGCGCCACTCGCTGGAGGTCACGACCTGCGGCGGGTGCGACTGATCTTCCTTGACGATCACGACGCCGAAGCTCGAGCCCTCGCAAACCGGCTTGACGACGTAAGGCGGCTTCATCGGATGCTTCGGGCCAAATGCCTTGCGATCCATGACGAGCGCTTCAGCAACCGGAATGCCGGACGCGGCAGCCACATGCTTTGCCTGCGCCTTGTCCATGGCGAGCGCCGAGGCCAGCACGCCGGAATGGGTGTAGGGAATTTCCAGATATTCGAGGATGCCCTGGATCGTGCCGTCTTCGCCGAAGGGGCCATGCAGTGCATTGAAGGCGACGTCGGGGCGCAGCGCGGCAAGCACAGAGGCGACGTCGCGCGCGACGTCTACACGCGTAACGCGGAAACCTTCCGCTTCCAGAGCATCGGCGCACGCAGCCCCGGACGACAGACTAACCGGTCGCTCCGAAGAAAATCCGCCCATAAGGACAGCTACATGCTTGCCGTTCATTCATACCCCCGAAAATACGCCACTATCGCAGCGCTTGCTTGCGTCTGGCTTGTTCCGGCATCGCGAGTCGCCGGTGGCCATTGGGGGCACTAGAGCGGCATTATAGTTAATGAACCGTTTACTTTTATTAACCTTAGTCGGGAAACGATCGGCAGCGGCGCGCGAAAACGCAGTGAATACAACACTTTCCGGCGCGAAATCAGCGACTTGCCGCGACCTGCTTACACAAAACACAAACTACTAAAAAATGAAGGCCCCGCACCAGTTCGATGCGGGGCCTTAGTGATTGGCGGCATTTTCAGCGGAGCGCCAAGCGTCAAACGTGATGGGTGAAGACGCCGAACAGCTCAGATTTGCTGCACGATATTCTTGTCAGGCCAATTTCTCCTTAAGGGAATTATGCGCGAGCGATACCTCGTCTTCACCGACAATCTTCCAGACGATACCGGCGATCGCCGCACCGACGATCGGAGCTAGCCAGAAGAGCCAGAGCTGCGAAAGCGCCCAGTCGCCGACGAACAGTGCCTGCCCCGTCGAGCGGGCCGGATTGACCGACGTATTGGTGACCGGGATCGACACCAGGTGGATCAGGGTCAGCGCCAGGCCGATGGCGATCGGTGCGAAACCTGAGGGCACGCGGCCGTGGGTGGCGCCGAGAATGATGAACAGGAAGAAGAAGGTCATCACCACCTCCATGACCAGCGCCGCAGTCAGCGAATAGCCGCCGGGCGAATGTTCGCCAAAGCCGTTGGCGGCAAAGCCACCGAGCTGGAAGTCCGCCTTGCCGCTGGCAATGACATAAAGGACGGCAGCCGCGACGATCGCACCCGCCACCTGGGCGATGATATAGCCGACCAGGCTGGACGCCGGAAACTTGCCGGCAACGGTCAGGCCAACGGAAACGGCCGGGTTGAAATGCCCGCCTGAAATGCCTCCGACGGCATAGGCCATGGTGAGAACGGTGAGACCGAAAGCGAAGGAGACGCCGAGCAGGCCGATGCCGACCTCAGGAAAGGCAGCTGCCAGCACCGCACTGCCGCAACCGCCGAAAACGAGCCAGAATGTACCGAGAAATTCCGCAGAAAGCTTCTTGAACATGCACTCTCTCCCGAAAACCGAAGCCCATTGCTTCTGTCGGCCAGAGTTTGCCACATTTTGATTCCGGTCAACCCCGGTTGCGGCGGGCCGCCAGCGCGCGCAAAACACGAAATCGGACACGGCACACGCGCTGCAGTGCCTATTTCGGCGGCAACGAATCCCTCCATCCACCGAAGCCATGCAGCCCCGGAATAATGCTGCGTCACCCCAGGGATTCGTTCGCACTTCTTACGAATTCAGGGTTTCATCGTGCGGAAACTTGCGTTACGACGCCCGAACCGCCTCCCAAGACGGCATGACATCCATATCAGGAACGACAACAATGACAGACGCGACACCCTCCCTGTCGCCGAAGGATAGCGCGTTGCAGACGCCGGCAGTGAACTCCCCTGCCCGGGTGCTGTTCGCCAGCCTCGTCGGCACCACCATCGAATTCTTCGACTTCTACGTTTACGCCACCGCAGCCGTGCTGGTCTTCCCGCACCTCTTCTTCCCGACGTCGGACCCGACATCGGCGATGCTGCAGTCCTTCGCCACCTTCTCCATCGCCTTCTTCGCCCGCCCGTTCGGCGCGGTGATCTTCGGCCATTACGGTGACAAGGTCGGCCGCAAGGTGACGCTGGTGGCCGCCTTGATGACCATGGGCATTTCCACCGTCGTCATCGGTCTTCTGCCGACCTATGCCTCGATCGGCGTCGCAGCCCCGCTGCTGCTGGCCCTTTGCCGCTTCGGCCAGGGCCTCGGCCTCGGTGGCGAATGGGGCGGCGCCGTGCTGCTCGCCACCGAGAATGCGCCGGAAGGCAAGCGCACTTGGTATGCCATGTTCCCGCAGCTCGGCGCGCCGATCGGCTTCATCCTGTCGGCCGGCACCTTCCTCATCCTCGGCGAAGTCATGACCGACGAGGCCTTCCTCGCCTGGGGATGGCGCGTGCCCTTCGTTGCCAGCATTCTGCTCGTGATCGTCGGCCTCTATGTCCGCCTGAAAATCACCGAGACACCGGAATTCCAGAAGGCGATCGACAAGCACGAGCGCGTGCAGGTTCCGATCGCGCAGATCTTCCGCTTCCACAAGCGCAGCCTCGTGCTCGGCACCTTCGTGGCGCTCGCCACCTTCGTCCTGTTCTACCTGATGACAGTGTTCTCGCTGTCCTGGGGCACGGCCAAGCTTGGCTACTCGCGTGAGCAGTTCCTCGTGGTGCAGATGACCGGCGTGGTGTTCTTCGGCCTGATGATCCCGGTCTCGGGCATCCTGTCGGACCGCTACGGTCGCCGCCTGGTGCTGATCGTCACCACCATCGCCATCGGCGCCTTCGGCCTCGTCATGGCCCCGCTTTTGGCGGGCGGTCTTGGCGGCGCCTTCCTGTTCTCCATCCTCGGTCTCGGCCTGATGGGGCTCACCTATGGTCCGATCGGCGCAGCCCTTGCCGCCCCGTTCCCAACCTCGGTGCGCTACACCGGCGCGTCGATGACCTTCAACCTCGCCGGTATCTTCGGCGCGTCGCTGGCGCCCTACATCGCCACCTGGCTCGCGACCAACTACAGCCTGGATTATGTCGGCTACTACCTGCTGGCGGCCGCCGCGATCACGCTCGTGTGCCTGGTCCTGTCCACCGAGGAAGAGGTTTCAGCCTGATATTGGATTGGCTGCGACTTCGCAGCCGGCCACGAACAAGAAGAGCCGCAGCGGCAACGCTGCGGCTCTTTGCATTGATCCCGGAGTTTGAGGTGGCCAACCCCTCTCCTCCCGTCATCCTCGGGCTTGACCCGAGGATCCGCGCCCGGACCTCCCTCATAGGGAGTGAAGCCTGGATGCTCGGGTCAAGCCCGAGCATGACGGAGCCTGTGTACCCCTTCTGTTTTGGCCGGGTCGGCTGGCGAAATCTCCGGCAGACGGCCTGATCTCAGCGGACTTCCTACGCCGGATCCGGGAAGCCTCGATCTTCGTCGATGTCTTGACCGTCGTGTCGGCCAGCTCCGTGACCAGCTCGGCCAATAAAGTGACGGCTCACTGTGGTGTCGCAAGGTCAGGATCGTCGCCGCAGTCCCCGGTCATTGCGCAGCTCGAACCGATCTGCCGAGCAGGCTTGGGAAGCCCGGCAATCAGCTCACAGCGGTGCATCGATTCAGCGAAAGTGTTGTCGACCTCCGTACCGTCGAGCATGATCGCGCCGCTTCGGATGGCTGGCTGTGCGCCTTCGGAGATCGACATCGCAATGAGCCTGATGGCAATGTTGGCGTGATGGCATGGCCCCATGGAAACCCCGATTTGCTGCAAGTTGGGGATCGTATCCAGGCTCTCCAAGAAATCACCGTCCTTCATCTCGATCTGTTCGGCCAGCTTCACAAGCCCGGCCTGATCGCCAGATTTCACGAAATCGGCAACCTTGGCTTCGAGACGTTGTGCTTCAGCACCGTCGCCCAGCGAAGCCACGACAGCGCGCAGGCGAACCTCATCCATCGCCATGGCGGGCACAACGAATACGAAATTGGCCAACAGAGCGAGAAAGAGGAACGACCTCACGGGCGACAGTTTTTGCAGGCAACTCACTCGCGCTTTTCTCCTGGGACGTCACTGCTGCACTGGGAATACGGCATTCTTTATCAAAGACCCAGGTGGCAGTCGCTGCCCAATGGTGGCGTTCTCCGATCCACTGTTCTTTCCCTGAGCAGAGTGGTGCAGGTCATACCGCTCGCCAGATAAACAAAAGGCCGCAGCGTCGCCGCTACGGCCCTTCTCAATATGCCTGTTCACTCAACCTCAGGCGATGCCGCGGCCGAGGAATTCCTTGATCTCGTAGCCCGGCATGAAGGTGCCGATGCGCTTGATCTCCCATTCCAGCCGGACGCCGGAATGTTCGAGCACGCGGTTGCGCACGGTCTCGCCGAGATACTCCAGCTCGTAGCCGGTCGCTTGGCCGGTGTTGATCATGAAGTTGCAGTGCAGCGGCGACATCTGCGCGCCGCCGATCATCATGCCGCGGCAACCGGCTTCGTCGATCAGCTTCCAGGCCGAATGTCCCTCAGGGTTCTTGAAGGTCGATCCCCCGGTCTTTTCGCGGATCGGCTGTACGGTTTCGCGGTGCTGGCGCACGGCGTCCATGTCGGTGCGGATCTTGTTCTTGTCCTCGGGATAGCCTTCGAAGATGGCATGCGTGAAGATCAAATCCTTCGCCGCCGAGGAATGACGATAGCCGTAGCCCATATCGGCATTCGACAGCACATGGGCATTACCCTGGCGATCGACCGCATGCACCTCGACGACGCGCTCGCGCGTCTCTGAGCCGTTGGCGCCGGCATTCATGCGCAGAGCGCCGCCGATGGCACCGGGAATGCCGTAGTAGAAGTAGAAGCCGCCGATGCCGTTATCGAGCGCCATCGCCGCGATGTTCTTGTCCGGGCAGATCGCGCCGGCCTTGATGCGGTTCTCGCCGACGAGTTCGAGATCGCCAAAACCCTTGGCCGACAGCCGGATGACCACGCCGGGAATGCCGCCGTCGCGCACCAGCAGGTTGGAGCCGACGCCCATGACCATGACGGGCACGTCCGCCGGAACCAGCTTCAGGAAGGTGACGAGATCGTCGGTGTCGTGCGGCTGGAACATCAGCTCGGCAAGACCGCCGGCGCGGAACCAGGTCACGCGATCCATCGGCGCGTCGGGCGTGATGCGGCCGCGAACGGCGCTGACCCCGCTTCCGAGTGCTTCGAGTAGTTTCTGACCGTTGACCTGTTTCATACTCAATTTCCTGAAATGTCTGCGAGTTCCCGTGGCAATGCGGCAGCCCAGTAGGTGATGCTGCCAGCCCCCAAGAGAACCACAAAATCACCCGGCTGCGCAATCTTGCTGACAACCGGCGCGATTGTTTCGGGGCCGACCACATACCGGGCGTCGCGATGACCGCCCGCCTTGATGCGATTGACAAGCTCTTCGGCGTTGATGCCGTCGATGGCATCTTCACCCGCCGCATAGACAGGCGCGATCAGGATCGTATCGGCGTCGTTGAAGCAGGCGGAAAAATCTTCAAACAGGCTAGCGAGCCGCGAGTAGCGGTGCGGCTGGTGCACGGCGATGATTCGGCCCTGGCACGCCTCGCGCGCGGCCCGCAGCACCGCCTTGATCTCGACCGGATGGTGGCCGTAGTCGTCATAGACGCGCACGCCGTTCCAGTCGCCGGTAAAGGTGAAGCGGCGCTTGACGCCGCCGAAAGAGGCAAGCCCCTTGGCGATCGCTTCCGGGCTGACACCGAGGCGCTGGGCAACCGCGATTGCAGCCGTTGCGTTCGAGACGTTGTGGCGGCCGGGCATCGGCAGGCGCAGATCCTTCATCGTGATCACTTGGCCGGTCCGGCGGCGGCGGATCTCGACGTCGAAGACGGAGGTGGCGCCATCCATGCGGATATTGTGGAAGCGCACGTCGGCTTGCGGGTTTTCGCCGTAGGTGACGACCTTGCGATCCTCGATCTTGCTGACCATGGTCTGCACTTCGGGGTGATCGAGGCAAAGCACGCCGAAGCCGTAGAACGGCACGTTCTCGACGAACTGGCGGAACGCTGCGCGCACGGCGTCGAAATTGCCGTAATGGTCGAGATGCTCCGGGTCGATATTGGTGACGATAGCGACGTCTGCCGGCAGCTTCAGGAACGTGCCGTCGGATTCGTCGGCCTCCACCACCATCCACTCGCCCTCGCCCATGCGGGCATTGGTGCCGTAGGCATTGATGATGCCGCCGTTGATGACCGTCGGGTCGAGGCCGCCGGCATCAAGAAGGGCTGCGACCATCGAGGTCGTCGTCGTCTTGCCGTGCGTGCCGCCGATGGCGATCGCATTGCGGAAGCGCATCAGCTCGGCGAGCATCTCGGCGCGGCGCACGACCGGCAGCAGCTTTTCGCGCGCGGCGATCAGTTCGGGGTTGTCCTTCTTGATCGCCGTCGAAACGACGACGACTTCGGCGTCACCGATGTTCTCGGCCTTGTGACCGACGAACACTTCGATGCCCTTTTCGCGCAGGCGCTGGACATTGGCACTATCGGACTGGTCGGAGCCCTGCACCCGGTGACCGAGATTGTGCAGAACCTCGGCAATGCCGCTCATGCCGATACCGCCGATACCGATAAAATGGACCAGACCGATCGTCTTCGGCATTTTCATGAGCGTTTTTCCTTGAATGTCTCGACTGTCAAACCGCTGGCAATAGCCTCTACCATGCTCGCAAGCAAGCGCGCGGCGTCCGGCTTTCCGGTTTCGCGCGCATGCGCGGCCATCTGCGCCAGCGATTGCGGATTGGCCATGGCATCGGCGAGAATGCCGGCCAGGCGCTCGGCGGTCAGCTCCGCCTGGACGATCACCTTGGCCCCGCCCTTGGCAGCAATGGCCGCCGCATTGGCCGCCTGGTCGTGATCGAGCGCATAGGGATAGGGAACGAGGATCGCCGGCCGGCCGATGACGGCAAGCTCGGAAACCGTCGATGCGCCGGAGCGGCAGATGACGAGCTGGGCATCGGCGATACGCTCGGCCATGTCGGTGAAGAACGGCGAGACGTCGGCGGGAACGCCGAGCTTCTCATAGGTGGCAATGACGCCGTCGCGGTCTTCCGGACGCGCCTGCTGCGTCACCTTCAGCCGCTGGCGAAGTGCGTCGTCGAGACGGCAGATCGCCTGCGGGACGGCCTTCGAAAAATACTGCGCGCCCTGGCTGCCGCCGAAGACGACAAGGTGAAACGGTGCTTCGCCCGCTGAAGCGCCATAGGCAACGTTCGCGGCCTCGAGCACCGCGGGGCGCACCGGATTGCCCGTCGTCACCGTCTTTGCTGCAAAGGCGCCGGTTCCTTCAGGCAGGAAGCCGCCGGCAATCGCCTTGACGCGGGAGGCGAGCGCCTTGTTGGCGCGGCCCATGACAGCGTTCTGCTCGTGGATCATCGACGGCACGCCCATGCCGGTCGCAGCCAGAAGCGGCGGCACGGTCGGGTAGCCCCCGAAGCCGACGACGGCCTTCGGCCGCAGGCGGGCAATCAGCCGGCGCGCGGCGCGCATGCCGGTCCACAGCGTCCACAGCGAGCGCACGACATGGATGGGGTTCTTCGAGCCGATGGTCGCCGACGGTACGACATGCACCTCGTCGGCCGGAAACTTGCCGGCGAAACGTTCCGCCCGGCTGTCCGTCACCAGATGCACCGAATAGCCGTTGGCTTTCAGCTCGTGGGCCAGCGCCTCGGCTGGAAACAGATGGCCGCCGGTTCCCCCGGCGGCAAGAAGGATGATGCCTTTGGTCATACTTTACTCCGCCGGCACGCCGATGCCGGACCGAAACAGGCTGCGCTCCACGGCGCGCTTCTCCGGGCGATGGCGCGTGAGCGCCAGGATGAAGCCGGCGGTGACGCAGATCGCCACCATGGACGAACCGCCATAGGAGATCAGCGGCAGGGTCATGCCCTTGGCCGGAAGCAGTTCGAGGTTCACGCCGATGTTGATCATCGACTGGATGCCGATCTGTAGCACGAGGCCGGCGACGGCAAAACGGTTGAAGTCGTTGCGCTCGCGGAAGGCGTGGTTGAGGCCGCGCAGCACCAGGAAGGCAAAGATCATCACGATCAGCATGCAGAAGACGATGCCGAACTCTTCGGCGGCCACCGAGAACACGAAGTCGGTGTGACTATCGGGAATGATGCGCTTGACGATGCCTTCGCCCGGACCACGACCGAACCAGTCGCCGCGGATGATCGCCTCGCGCGCCGTGTCCATCTGGAAGGTGTCGCCTTCCCCGGTCAGGAACTTGTCGATACGGCCGGCGACGTGCGGCAGCATGGTATAGGCGACGAAGAAGCCGCCGAAGGCAGCACCCGCAAGCACGATGATCCACAGCCACGGCATGCCGGCCATGAAGAACATGCCGCCCCAGACCGCGGTCGTCAGGATGGTCTGGCCAAGGTCGGGCTGGGCGACGAGCAGTGCGCCGACGATGCCGAAGAGCAGGATGGCAAAAAGGTTGCCGGGAATTTCCGGCTGGCGCGCATGTTCGGAAAACAGCCAGGCGCAGACGACGACGAAGGCCGGCTTCATGAATTCGGAGGGCTGGATGGAGATGCCGGCAATCGAGATCCAGCGCATGGAGCCCTTGACCTCCTGGCCAATGAACAGGACCAGCACCATCATCGAGAGCGACACGCCGAGCAGGATGATCGCCGCTCGGCGCACCTGACGGGGGGAGAGGAAGGAGATCGCGACCATCACCACCAGCGACGGCAAGAGGAAGACGGCGTGGCGCTTGACGAAGTGGAAGCTGTCGAGACCGATGCGCTCGGCGACCGCCGGGCTTGCCGCAAAGGACAGCATGAAGCCGACGCCCATCAACAGGATGAAGGTCGCCAGGAAGAACCTGTCGATCGTCCAGAACCAGTCGGCCACAGGGCCACGTTCGGCTCGGCTTACCATCTTGTCAGTCCCCTTTATCAGGCGCGCTTGCGCCAAACGTCCGAAACCCCGGCATCACCGCCACCTGCCGCGCGCTACGGGAGCGCGTCGGCGGGTGCGCGTCAGATCAGCATCGTCACGCCCTGCAATCCCTGAACGTGGGTCACGAAGGCATCACCGCGTATTTCAAAGTTCTTATACTGGTCGAAGCTTGCGCAAGCCGGGGATAACATCACCGCCGCAGCGCCCTTGCCGTCGCCTTCCGCATCCGCCGCCGCATGCGCCACGGCCTTTTCCAGCGTGCCTGAGATCTCGTAGGGCACCGCCTCGCCGAGCGTCGCGGCAAATGCAGGTGCCGCCTCGCCGATGAGATACGCCTTGACGATCTTCGGGAAGAACGGCGACAGCGAGGTGATGCCACCTTCCTTGGGCAGACCGCCGGCAATCCAGTAGATGCGTTCATAGCTCGACAAGGCCGGCGCTGCCGCATCCGCATTGGTCGCCTTGCTGTCATTGACGAACACGACCGCACCCTTACGGCCGACCGGCTGCATGCGATGCTTCAGCCCGGGGAAACTTGCCAGCCCCTGGCGGATCTCGTCTTCGCTGACGCCGACGGCAAGGCAGGCGGCAATTGCGGCTGCCGCATTCTGGGCATTGTGGCCGCCGCGCAGCGTCTGGATGCCATCCAGATCGACGAAAAGCCGCGACGTTCCACCGTGCGCCTGCAGGATGCGTGATCCATCGGCGTGGATTCCGTCTGCCAGGACATGCCGGCGCGAGATGCGCACCACCTTGGTGCCTGCCCGCTCGACGCGGTCGGCAATCAGCGCTGAGAAACTGTCATCGACGCCGACGATCGCCGTGCCGCTGCCCGCCACCAGCCGCTCCTTGATGTCGGCATAATGCTGCATGGTGCCGTGGCGGTCGAGATGATCGGGCGTGAGGTTGAGCAGGATGCCGGCTGTCGGGTTGAGCGTCGGCGCAAGATCGATCTGGTAGGACGAGCACTCGACCACGTGGAACCGGCCGGCCTTCGGAGGATCGAGTGTCAGCACGGCCGTGCCGATATTGCCGCCGAGCTGCGTGTCGCGGCCGCTTTCCTTCAGGATATGGGCGATCAGCGCCGTCGTCGTCGATTTGCCGTTGGTGCCGGTAATGGCGATGAACGGGCAGTCGGGCGCCTGCGCACGGCGCTCGCGCACGAAAAGCTCGACATCACCGATGATCTCGACGCCGGCTGCATGCGCGAGGTCGACGGTCCAGTGCGGCTTCGGATGGGTCAGCGGCACGCCGGGCGACAGCACGAAAGCGGCGTAAGCGCGCCAGTCGATGCCGTGCAGGTTCGCCGTCGGCACGCCTGCGTCGGTGGCCTTGGCGACGCTGTCGGGATTGTCGTCCCACGCCGTCACTTCCGCCCCGCCGGCCACGAGCGCCTGCGCGGTCGCGAGCCCCGAGCCGCCGAGCCCGAAGAGAGCGACCTTTTTGCCCTTGAGTGTGCTGACCGCGATCATCGTCCGATCACCGCAGCTTGAGGGTGGAGAGACCGATCATCGCCAGGATGACGGCGATGATCCAGAAGCGGATCACGACCTGGCTTTCCGTCCAGCCCTTCTTTTCGAAGTGGTGGTGGATCGGCGCCATCAGGAAGACGCGGCGGCCGGTGCGCTTGAACCAGAACACCTGGATGATCACCGACAGCGTTTCCATGACGAACAGGCCGCCGATGATGATCATGACGAACTCATGCTTGACGGCGACGGCGACGGTGCCGATCAGGCCGCCGAGCGCCAGCGAACCGGTATCGCCCATGAAGATGGCGGCGGGCGGCGCGTTGAACCAGAGGAAGCCGAGGCCGGCGCCGATGACGGCGCCGAGGATGACGGCAAGTTCGCCCGTGCCCGGCACGAAATGGATCTGCAGATAGTTGGCGAATACGGCGTTACCGGCGAGATAGGCGATCAGGCCGAAGGCGGCGGCCGCGATCATCACAGGCACGATCGCAAGCCCGTCGAGACCATCCGTCAGGTTCACCGCATTGCCGGCGCCGACGATGACGAAGCCGCCGAAAAGCACGAAGAAGTAACCGAGATTGATCACCAGGTCCTTGAAGAACGGGAACGTGACCGAGGAGCCGAAGGTCGAGCCGGCAGCGCCGCCCGAGAGCGAAGCCTGCATCATGAAGAACACAGCGATGGCAGCGATGAGGAACTCGAAACCGAGACGCGCCTTGCCGGAAAAGCCCTTGTCCGACTGCTTGGTGACCTTGAGATAATCGTCATAGAAGCCGATGGCGCCGAAGCCGAGCGTGACGAGAAGGGTCGACACCACATAGACGCTGGAAAGATCGGCCCACAGCAGCGACGACACCACGATGCCGGCAAGGATCATCAGGCCGCCCATCGTCGGCGTGCCGGCCTTCTTGAAATGCGTCTGCGGCCCGTCGGCGCGGATGGGTTGGCCCTTGCCCTGACGGATACGGAGCGAATCGATCATGCGCGGTCCGAACAGAAATACGATCAAGGCCGACGTGAAAAGCGCTGCACCGGTACGGAACGTGATGTAGCGAAAGAGATTGAAAAATTGAAAGTGGTCCGCCAGTTCCACGAGCCAGATGAGCATAAGGGACCTTTCCCCAAAGGTTTAAAATCGGACACCGTCCAACAGAATCATCTGAAAAACGATACGCGCTTGTATACAAAAGTGTTAGGTCGCGCTGCCTAACCCAAAGCTGTACCCACCGTCACCGGCATCTGCGGCGACCCTCACAACGCTGCGCGCGCCATGAGGCGCGCAACGGTCGCTATCGTCATGTCTTCGGTCGCATCATTGCCCGCCGACCGCCTGCGGCCGGGCCAATCATGCCGTCGGTTCGTTCTCCTCGGCCTCAGGCTCGGGATAGGCTTCGATCAGCGCGTGGACGATCTTGACGCAGCCCGTGCCTTTCGACGACTTGATCATCACCACGTCGCCAGCCACAACCGCGCCGAGTGCGTAGGCCTTCAGTTCTTCCACGCTCTCGCGGTAGACGACCGAGACTTCCGGCGGCAGCGCGTCGCGCAAGTGGGCCATCAACGGCCCTGCGAGCCACACATCGGTAATCCCGGCCTCGAACAGGGGCCTCGCGAGTGCCGCGTGAACCTCGACGGCATGGTCGCCCATCTCCAGCATGTCGCCGAGCACGGCGATGCGACGCCCGCCCGGTGCCGGTGTCGAATCCTTCAAGAGCGAAATCGCTGCCCGCATCGAGGTCGGGTTGGCGTTGTAGCTTTCGTCGATCAGCGTCAGCGTGCCGGGGCCGACCAGCAACTGGTGCCTGCGTCCCCTGCCGGTTTCGGCCTGCATGGTCGCAAGCGACGAGGCGGCGTAATCGACGTCAGCGCCGACGAGCTTGACGGCTGCGAGCACGGCCAGCGCGTTTTCGGCAATGTGACGGCCAGGTGCGCCGATGGTGATCTCCATCGTCCGGCCACCAAGCGCTGCCCAGAGCACCGATCCATCCGCAGCGCCGGCAAATTCCACAAGACGGAACTCCGCCTTCGGGTTGACGCCGAACGAATGAATGTAGCTGACACCGGCGGCACCCGCCGCCTTCTCGAGCAGCCTGTACTGGGCGCTATCGTGATTGATCACAGCGTGACCGCCGTTGACGACGCCCTCGAAGATCTCGGCCTTGGCCTCGGCGATCTGGTCGAGGCTTTCGAAGTTGCCGAGATGGGCGGCCGCGATGCTGGTGACGATGGCCACATGCGGGCGGACCATCTTCGTCAGCGGCCGGATCTCGTCCGGATGGTTCATGCCGATTTCGAAGATGCCGAAATCGGTGGCCTCCGGCATGCGCGCCAGTGTCAGCGGCACGCCCCAATGATTGTTGAAGGAGGCGACGGACGCATGCACGCGGCCTTGCGGCACCAGCACGTGGCGCAGCATCTCCTTGGTGGTGGTCTTACCGACCGAACCGGTGACGGCGATGATCTTGGCGGCGCTGCGATCGCGCGCCGCACATCCAAGCCGAATCATTGCCTCGAGCACGTCGTCGACGACGATCATCGGCGCGCTGAGGCGGCCGAGCGCCGGCAGCTTGCCTTCGCTGACGACGAGCAACGCCGCGCCGTTGGCAAGCGCGAGGCCGGCATAATCGTGGCCGTCGACCCGGTCACCCTTGATCGCGAAGAAGGCTTCGCCCTTGCCGACAGAGCGGCTGTCGATCGATATGCCGCTTACTCCTTCGGGCAGGTTTCCAACCGGTCGGCCGTGCATTGCGGCCAGAAGATCGCTGCTTGTCCAGAGCCAGTTCAAATCAAAGACCTCCCAGTGCCTTGCGGACTTCCGCATGATCCGAGAACGGCAGCGTGACGGAACCGACCGTCTGGCCCTCCTCGTGTCCCTTGCCGGCGACGATCAGCGTGTCGCCGCTTTGAAGCATGCCGACGGCGGCGCGGATCGCTTCGGCGCGGTCGCCGATTTCGGTCGCGCCCGGGGCGGCAGCCATGATTTCGGAGCGGATGACCTCAGGGACTTCCGAGCGCGGATTGTCATCGGTGACGATCACCACATCGGCAAGCCGCGTCGCGATCTCGCCCATGATCGGGCGCTTGCCCTTGTCGCGGTCGCCGCCGCAGCCGAAGACAACGATGACGCGACCCGTCGTGAATGGTCGCACGGAGGCGAGTACGTTTTCGAGCGCATCCGGCTTGTGGGCATAATCGACATAGGCAAGCGCGCCATCGCGCGTCTGGCCGACCAGTTCGAGGCGGCCGGAGGCGCCCTGCAGCTTTTCAAGCGCGGAGAACGCCGCCTTGGCGCTGATGCCGGTGGAGATCGCAAGGCCGGCGGCGACAAGCGCATTGGCCACCTGGAAATCGCCAGCCAGCGGAATGTGGATTTCGAAGATGTCGTCGCCGACATGGACTTCGGCAGACTGCTTGTGGCGGAAATGCTCGACCCGTTTCAGCGAGATGAAATCGCCCTTGCGGCCGACGGTGCGCACGTCGAGCTTGGCCTTGCGGGCAGCCGCGATCGCCTGCTCCGACCACTGGTCGTCGGCAAAGATCACCGCCGGCGCGCCCTTCGGCAACAGCGCATCGAACAGCCGCATCTTCGAGGCCATGTAGTGTTCGACGGTCGGATGATAATCCATGTGGTCGCGACCGAGATTGGTAAAGGCGGCGGCCGAAAGCTTGACGCCGTCGAGCCGGCTCTGGTCGAGGCCGTGGCTGGACGCTTCCATCGCCGCATGGGTGACGCCGGCGTCGGCGAGTTCGGCCAGAAGCTTGTGCAGGGAAACAGGATCTGGCGTGGTCAGCGAGCCATAATCGTTGCGGCCGGGCGCAACGACGCCCGTGGTGCCGATCATCGCGGCAGCAAGGCCGGAATGCGCCCAGATCTGCCGGGTGAAGGAGGCAACCGAGGTCTTGCCGGCCGTCCCCGTCACCGCCACCATCGTCTCGGGCTGGCGGCCGTAGAAGGCGGCGGCAGCGCGCGCGAGGAAGGCGCGCGGATTGGCGAGCGAGAGAACGGGCGCGGAGGCTCCATCCGGTTTCGCATTGCTTTCGGCAACCACGGCGACTGCGCCGCGCGAAAGCGCATCGGCGATATAGGTGTTGCCGTTTGCCTTGCTGCCGGAAACGGCGACGAAAAGATCCCCTGGCTGCACCTGCCGACTGTCGGCCGTGATGCCGGCAACCTCGATCGAAGAGGAAGCGCCATCCAGTTGCGCAGAAAGTTCAGGGAAGCTCGTTCCCGCCAGGTCTTTTATCTTCATGAACCGCACGTCTCACATCGCTCTCGATCCGCTGGAATCGCGAATCGTCCCGCATTCTCATTTCATGCCTAATAAGACACAAGCATGGCAGAACCATCTTCTCCGAACTTCGGTTCGACGCCGAGAAGCGGTGCGGAGCGGCTGATGATGTCGCGAACCATGGGTGCGGCATTCGAACCGGCGGTCCGTCCGCCGCCTTCGCCGGTCTTCGGCGCATCGATGAAGGTCAGCACGATGTACTTCGGATTGTCGATCGGAAAGGCTGCAAGAAAGGCGTTGAAGTTCTGGTCGCTGGCATAGCGACCGTTGACGACCTTGTCGGCCGTGCCGGTCTTGCCACCGACGTTGAAGCCCGGCACCTGCGCGCGCTTGCCCGAGCCGGCGATGCCGTTCCAGCGAAGCAGGAAGCGCATGTCGTCGCTGGTGCTCTTCTTGACGACCGTGGTTGCCAGTTCGTCCGCTTGCTCTTCCGAACGCGGCAGGAAGGTCGGCGGAATCAGCTTACCGCCGTTGACGAGTGCTGCACCGGCAACGGCCGTCTGCAACGGGGTCGTCGAAACGCCGTGGCCGAAGGAGATGGTGATCGAGTTGATCTTCTTCCATTCACGCGGCTGGCTCGGGGATTTGACCTCCGGCAGCTCGGTCGGCAGCTTCGACAGCAGGCCGATGCGGGTCAGGAATTCCTTGTGGCCGGGAATGCCGATGAGGTCGGCGATCTTGGCCGTGCCGATGTTCGACGAATACTGGAAGATTTCCGGCACGGTCAGCACGCGGCGCTTGCCGTGGAAGTCCTTGATGGTGAAGCCGCCGATGCGGATCGGCGCCGTGGCGTCGAAACTGTCGTTGAGCGTCACCTTGCCGGAATCGAGCCCCATGGCGATGGTGAAGGTCTTGAAGGTGGAGCCCATTTCGAACGTGCCGTTCGACATGCGGTTCATCCAGCCCTCTTCGGCGCCTTCGGCCGGCTTGTTCGGGTCGTAGTCGGGGACGGACGCCATCGCCAGCACTTCGCCGGTATGCACGTCGAGCACGACGGCGCCGGCGGCCAGCGCCTGGTAGTTCTTCATGCCGGAATCGATGACGTCGCGGACGATGTTCTGCACGCGGACGTCGATCGACAGCTTGACCGGCTCGAGCTTGGCATCGCTGGTCATGCCGATGGCGGCGAGATCGGCGAGCCCCTGCCCGTCGATGTAGCGCTCCATGCCGGCAACGCCGCGGTTGTCGATGTTGACGTGACCGAGGATGTGGGCGGCCGTCGGGCCACCCGGATAGAAGCGACGCTTCTCCGGCCGGAAGCCGACACCGGGAATGCCGAGCGCCAGGATCTCGCTCTGCTGCTTGGGCGTCAGCTGGCGGCGCAGCCACTGGAAGCGCGATTTCGACTTCAGCTTGTTGTAGATTTCGCGGGCGTTGATGTCAGGCAGAACCGTTGCCAGCCGCTCAACCGCCTCGTCCGCATCGACGATCTTGTGCGGCTCGGCATAGAGCGAAACCGTGCGGATGTCGGTGGCGAGGATCTCGCCGTTTCGATCGAGAATATCGGGGCGTGAGGCCATCAGGTTGTCGGCACGGCCGATGCTCGACACCGTCTCCGGCTGCGCCATGCCATATTGCACCAGCCGGCCACCGATGACCGCATAGACGATGCCGAAGCTGGCGATGATGATCGCCACACGGTTCTTCGCCTGATTGGTGGTCTTCTTGCGCGTGCCCTGGAAAGTGACGTTGAGCTTGGCCTCGGCCGGCAGGTTGTTGCCGCCGGCGGAGAAATGCGCCTTGCTCTTCAGAACCATGATGCGGGAGAGAAACGACATCAGCGCGCCACCGAACCTGTTTCGATATTATCGGTCGTCTGCTCCGCTGCCTTGGCGGCGGCGAGCTTCTTTTCTTCTTCCGTCGGCGGCACATCCGCCTTCAGCATCGGCAGTTCCTGGGGACGAACGAGCTGGGTAGAGGGCGTCGGCGCCAGCTGCAGGTCGGCACCGAAGGCGCCAACCAGCCGCTCCAGCCGGTTCGGCTGCGTCAGCAGCGCCCAGTCAGCACGCAGAAGATCGATCGTGTCTTCTTCCAGCTTGATGGCAGCATCGAGCTTGCGCACCTGCTCAAGCTTGTTTTCGGCCTGGTGCTTGATCGTGTAGGTGACCGTGGCGGCTGCCGTCATGACGACGATAAGGACTATGTCGAGTGTTCGCAGCATATCTCTCTCAGCCCCCCAACCGTGCAAGGCTCGCCAGTTCCGGCAGATTGAAAATGGATAGATCGTTTCCCGGCGATGGCGCTTCCGTGCGGATACCGGCTCTGAGCTTGGCAGACCGGGCGCGCGGATTGAGGGACGCTTCTTCCTCGCTGGCTGCCACCATAGGCTTTCCAACTGGTGTGAAGGTTGCCGGCCGCGCGGTTACCAGCGGCAGATGCCGCGAACCGGCGGCCTTGCCCGAGCGATCCTGGAAGAAGGCCTTGACGATCCGGTCTTCAAGGGAATGGAAGGTGACGACCACGAGCCGACCGCCCGGCTTCAGCGCCCGCTCGGCAGCAAAGAGCACCTGGGCGAGTTCGCCGAGCTCGTCGTTGACGAAGATGCGCAGCGCCTGGAAAACGCGCGTTGCCGGATGGATCTTGTCCTTGGCCTTGCGCGGCGTGACGATTTCGATCAGCCCGGCGAGATCGCGGGTGGTTTCAAACGGCGTTTCGGCGCGGCGCTTCTCGATGGCGCGGGCAATGCGGCCCGACTGCTTTTCCTCACCGAGAAAACCGAAGATGCGAATGAGATCGGAAACCTTGGCCCGGTTGACAACGTCGGCAGCGGAGACACCGGCGGCCGACATGCGCATATCGAGCGGACCCTTCCTCTGGAAGGAGAAGCCGCGCTCTGCCTCGTCGATCTGCATCGACGACACGCCGATGTCGAGCACAACGCCGTCAAGGCTGCCAGTCGGCGCATGCTCGGCAAGCTCCGAAAAGCGCGAATGAATGAGCTTGAGCCTGCCGCCGGAGGCCGCGACCATCGACTGGCCCGCGGCGATCGCCGTCGGGTCGCGATCGAGCGCGATCACATCGGCACCGGCATTAAGGATGGCGGACGCATAACCGCCGGCACCGAACGTGCCGTCGAGAATGACCTTGCCGGGAGCCGGCTCGAGTGCCGCGAGAACCTCGTTCAGGAGGACGGGAATGTGACGGACCGGTCCGCCATCGGCTTCAGAAGCTCCTCCGCCTTGTTCCGTCACCATTCCGCCTCTCCATTCTATTCCGGACGCAGCCCCCGTGACTTGCGCCCTTCCCGGGCTGCCGCTTGCGCCTTTTGAAAGGCCTGCGGCTCCCAGAGCTGAAAATAATCGCCCCGCCCGACGAACATCACGTCGGTCGAGATACCGGT
The DNA here is from genome assembly GCF_059419585.1 of Ensifer sp. GW821-FHT05G01. Lineage (NCBI taxonomy): Bacteria > Pseudomonadati > Pseudomonadota > Alphaproteobacteria > Hyphomicrobiales > Rhizobiaceae > Ensifer > Ensifer sp. GW821-FHT05G01. The sequence continues at coordinate 282,629 of NZ_JBWKSC010000004.1, forward strand.
GAAGTCGCGGATGAAATCCGTCACCATCAACCGGCCTTCCGGATCGAGCTTGACGAAGACCCCGCCCCCATGAACGAGCAGCGACATCTCGTTGGCAGCCGGAGAAAATGGATCCTCGACCGCCATCTGCCTCTCGAACCGGTCCAGAAGCTCCGGCCCGCCGACACTGATCGCCGGAAAGACGAAGTCCTGAAAACAGTATAGCTCCCGGACGCCCCCATCCGACAGAACGGAACGAAACGCCGAAGGCACGGACACCCGCCCCTTTGCATCGATCCGATTGGTGGCATTTGACAAGAAGCGGTTCATGACTCGAAACGGCCGCCCAAGACTGACGGGCCATCATCATCGACCCGCGAGAACATTCGACCACGCTCACAAAACGCCCCCGCCGGACACCAACATGCCCGCCCATCTCCCGATGCCGGGAGACCCTGGAATCTTGCGATGATGGGCCACGAAGCGGCCCTTGCGCAGTACCATTATGGGATATCATGGGACCATATGGGCGTCAATGGGATTGGCTCTTGAACAGCCGGGTAGCTGATCAAATATTGATAGGTTGTTAAGTTTAACGAAGCGTTACGAAGCGACCCCCGCTGCCCTGGAATGCGACGGTCAAACGGCTTCAAATCGTTGAGAAATCAGAATGTGAGAAAGAATGCAGCAAAGCGGGGGAGCAGGATTTCCCTGCGCGATTTCTGATCGCTTCATCCGGTTCGGCATCGAAACGATACCCGCCTGAACATGGTTGCGCCTGCGCGTCTCGAAGCGCGCGGCACCGCTGAGAAAAGGAAAAATCGCCAGTTGGCCTGTAAGCCGGGTTCTGTATGGCCCCGCTGCCCGAAGACAACGGAACGTGGCAGCCATTCATCTGGGACTACGTTTGCACGCAGCCTCTTGCAACCCACCCGGATGACTGGCCCGGAAACAGGCTGGACGCTTGCGCGTCCGCGTCATCCCTATTCGGTCTTGCTCCCGGTGGGGTTTGCCGTGCCGTCCATGTCGCCATGTCCGCGGTGGGCTCTTACCCCACCCTTTCACCCTTACTCCGCAAGCGGAGCGGTTTGCTTTCTGTGGCACTTTCCCTGAGGTCGCCCTCGCCGGACGTTATCCGGCACCGTACTTCCGTGGAGCCCGGACTTTCCTCCCCCCGCGGCCTTTCGGCACTTGCGGAGCGCGGCTGCCCGGCCAACTGGCAGGCGGTCCTTAAACGACCGGGAAGCCGAGCGCCAGAGAAAAACGGCAGGCCCGGCGTTTCAACGCTCGCCCACCCGCGCTTTCACGTTCAGCGGAACGCCACGGCGAAATCCGTCTCATAGGCCGGGTCGTCGATCCGGCCCTCGGCCACCAGCACGGCGCCGAGCCGGCCGATCTCGTCGGAGCTTTTCGCTGCCTGGCCGTTGCCGCCGGTCACCACAGCGATGCGGTCGCTGCCGGCAAAGCCGATATAGGGAAAACCATGGCGGGTGAACGACGTCACGCAGGGTCTGAAATGCGTCGAAGCCGGCTTGAAGGCGGGCATCACCTCGGCGAGCAGCCCGCCCATGTGCGCAGCCGCCGCGGCGCCAGCGCTGCCGCGGAACCAGGCGCGCACCGCGGGCTCGCTGTCGAGCACGCGATCGGTCGGGTCGCCGCCGATCTTGATATAGTGCTTGCCGTCGGCGTAAGCGACCGGCGGCAGCAGATAGTAGCTCTTGGCCTGCTCCGGTGCCGCGCCGATCAGCGATGGCATGCGGTCATAGGTCGAAAGATCGCCGGCTGCGACCTCCGCAAAAAATACGGTGCGCGCCTTGACGACAAGGTCGATCGGCCGGGGAAGAAGCGTGTTTGAAAGAGAGAACCCGCCCGCAGCAACGATCACCCGCCCAGCATCGAGCGTGACGCCATCGACGGTTGTGACCACGACGCGGTCGCCGGCCTCGGATACCGAGGCCACTTCGCTGCGCACGATCCGTACGCCGGCCTTTCCCGCGCAGATCGTTTGCGCCAGCACCAGCGCGCGCGGATTGATGTAGCCGGCCCCTTGCGCCTCGTGAATGCCGGCAAAACCTTCGGGAAAACGGAACCAGGGAAAGCGGTCGGAAAGTACGCCCTGCTCGAGAAGCGGCGCCTCGACGCCAAGCGCGTCGCGCGCCTTGGCCACCTTCTCGATATAGTCGTAGCTGCCGCCCGGCGCCGGCCCGGCGATCAGGCAGCCGACTTCGGCATAGAAGTCGACGCCACTTTGAGCGGCGATCTCGTCGTAACGGTCGATGGAACGCTTGGCGAGCCGCGCCCAGACCGGATCGTCGTCGATCGTGCGTGTGATGCGGGCATTGTCGTAGTGGCTGGAAAAGACGCCGCCGTGATTGGCCCAGTCGCCGGGCTCGTCCGGCCCGACCAGGGCCACCCGAGCGCCCGAGAGCGCCAGGTGCCGCGCTGCCGCCGCCCCCATCATGCCTTTGCCGACAACGATGAAATCAAAGCTTTCCGACATGTCCGTCCTCACCATTTCGATCAGGTCTGGATAGCATGCCGGCGCAGATATGGCACTGCGGTTGCATTACGTTTTGAAGGTCGCCGGAACGCGAGACCTGTCCGGCTGGAGCACCCGCCACCGCTTGAAGACAGCCGGCGGTTGATGCTCGGTATTCGACGGAAACAATGCCCCTGAACCGGGGCCCTTCCTCGTGCCGGCGTCGGCCGATGCGAGGAGGTCATGCTGCACGCTTCAACCGATGAAGCCGCACGATCAGGCGCGCCCTACGATCGGCATCGATCAGTCGATGATGCTCTGAACCTTGCCGCAGTAACGCTTGGAAACCGGGTTCATGCGCTTGGCACCATGGCCGGCATTGTACTTCAGGACCGTGCCGCAGGTGGTTCCGCCGGAAAGCTCATGCGCCATGGCGAGATACTTCATGCCGAACTTGATGTTCGTTTCCGGATCGTAGAGACCGTTGGAGGAGCCGGAGTAGCCCATCATGCGTGCCGTTGCGGGCTTGATCTGCATCAGGCCGATTTCACCGGCGCTGCCGCGAGCCTTCGGGTTGAAGTTGCTTTCGACCTTGACGATCGCATGGGCCAGATCGATCGGAACGCCGTACTGCTTGGCATAGGACTGGATCAGGATGGTGTACTGCGTGCCCTGTGCGAGCTGTGGGTTCGGGTAGCCTGTCGTCCGTGTAACTGACTTGAGGGATGAGGTCTTGATGGTCTTGTCGACGTTCCCCGCATACGACGTACCAATCCCGGCGAAGAACATGCCAAGGCATGCCGCCACCGCAGCAACAGACGATATTCTCATGTAGCTTGAAGTCTCCGGTCTGGGGAATGGACAGCACGGCGCACCCCGCCGTTCGAGCCTCACTTCCCGATCGTTTCATTGACAGGAAGGAGCGTGTTGCCCTTGCGTTTCCTGCAGTTTCAATGAGCGGCAAATGAATGCCGCATCATGGTAAACATGTGGCAACGCAGCAAATTTGTGCGGAAATGACCGGAAAAGCTAATTTAGAACGCAAAAATTTTGCGCGTCAGGCACCAAACTGAGGTAGCGCCTGGAGCAGTCGATGCAACGTATCGAGCGTCGAGATATCGGCGATGCCGTCGACCCGTTGCTGACGAAAATGCCGCTGGAACGCGGCAACGGTTCCCTCGGTTTTCTCACAGAAATCGCCAGTGACTTCAACGCCGTAACCGTAGAGCGACAGCATCGACTGTATCGCCTCGACCGGCTGGCCGCGGTCGCCGCGCTGGAAAAAGCGACCGCCGCCGATCGGCGCCGGCTCGACCCAGTGCCCGACGCCCTCGCGGTGCAGCTGATGCCACGGAAATTTTTCGCCCGGGTCAACCTTGCGAATCGGGGCGATATCGCTGTGTGCCAGCACCCGCTCAGGGGCAATCGACCACCGTTCGCCACAGTCCCGACACAATTCGGCGACCGCCGCGATCTGCTTTTCGGGGAATTCGGGAAGCCCGCCCGGGTGACCGGCATTGGCGATCTCGATACCGATCGAGCTGGAATTGATGTCCGTCTCGCCCTTCCACACGCTTTTCCCCGCGTGCCAGGCCCTCCGCGCCTCCGGCACCAGCTGGTCGACACGGCCGTCCTCATGAACGAAATAGTGGCTGGAAACCTGGCTTTCCTCGCGACACAGCCATTCGAGCGCAGATTTCGCCGTCGGCATGCCGGTATAATGAAGCACGATGATATCGGGCAGCCTGCCGTCCGCACGGTCGCCGAAATTGGGCGACGGCATGAAGCGGGCACCCGAGTAGTCGCAGTATTTCGACGTCATGCGGCGCGGCGTTCTCTCTCGATCGCCTCGTAGGCGGCATTGAGCGCAGCCATGCGATCATTGGCGATCGCATGGAACTCTTGTGGCACCCCGCGTGCAACCAGCCTGTCGGGATGGTTCTCCGACACCAGCACGCGGTAATGCTTGCGGATCTTGGCGAAATCGTCCTTGGGCGAAACGCCGAGAACGAGATAAGGGTCGCGGCCGTCGCTATGGACGTGACGCGCCATGATCTGTTCGAAGTGCGCTTCGTCCATCTTGAAGATCTCGGCAACCCGCATCAGGAACGCCAGTTCCTTCTCATGCACTGCGCCGTCGGACTTGGCGATGTGGAACAGACCGTCGATGATGTCTTCCAGGATCGGGCAATTGTTTTCGCAGGACGAGCAGAGCGACGCCATCTTTTCGGCATAGGCTTCGAAACCGGCAACGTCCTGGCGCGCGAGATTATAGAGACGGGCAACGTTCTGCGCCTGATCGGCGGGAAACTCGAAGATATCGCGAAAGGCAGAGACCTCCGCCTCCGTTACCACGCCGTCAGCCTTCGCCATCTTGGCCGAAAGCGCGATCATCGCCACGGAGAAAGCCACCTTGCGCCGCGTTTCGGGGTCGCCTTCGAACAGGGTGCGCACGGCCTCGACCACACCGGCAAGCGCGTTGCCCGTGGCGGTGACGATCTTGAGGAGGCTATCCCAGAATGACATGCACGATTTTCCTGTCTCTCCAGCCTATAGCATGGACTATTGTGGTGGCAAATTGCAAGCGGTGGCCTGCGGCGAACCACGGGAATGACGAATTTGTGATGGCCCCTCACTATTGTCAATCCGTTTGAGTAACGTTGCGATAGCGCAAGGGTTCCCGCCTGTTCCCTGGGGAACACACCTGCGGCGGCGGATAAACGCCTGAGCCCCTGCCCCGCAGCGCATTGACGCTGGCGTCGTTGCCCCGTCCCCTTCCCTTGCGCGACATCATGTCCACGGCGGCAATGGAGACGAATGCGGCGAAACCTGCGCGCTTGCCGACAGGACATCCACAGAGCCGTCATTTAACTTCCATCCGTTTTGCGCTAGAGAGGCCCCACCAATTGCGTGCCGAATCCCGAGGAGGAAACATGGCCAAGAAGAAAGTCGCAATGCTGACGGCGGGCGGGCTCGCGCCCTGTCTGTCATCCGCCGTTGGCGGCCTGATCGAGCGCTACACCGACATCGCGCCCGACTACGAGCTGGTGGCCTATCGCTCCGGCTACCAGGGCGTCCTGCTTGGCGACCGCATCGAGATCACCAGGGACATGCGCGAGAACGCGCACATCCTCCACCGCCACGGCGGTTCGCCGATCGGCAACAGCCGCGTCAAGCTCACCAATGCTGCCGACTGCGTCAAGCGCGGCCTGGTCAAGGAAGGTGAAAACCCGTTGCGCGTCGCCGCCGAACGGCTTGCCGCCGACGGCATCTCTATCCTGCACACGATCGGTGGTGACGATACCAACACCACCGCCGCAGACCTTGCCGCCTATCTTGGCGCCAACGGCTACAACCTGACGGTCGTCGGTCTGCCGAAGACGGTCGACAACGACGTGGTGCCGATCCGCCAGACGCTCGGCGCCTGGACGGCCGCCGAATACGGCGCTCGCTTCTTCGATCATGTCAGCAACGAACAGAGTGCTGCCCCGCGCACGCTCGTCGTCCATGAAGTCATGGGCCGCCACTGCGGCTGGCTGACGGCAGCAACCGCCCGCTCCTACGTCCAGATGACCGAGGACAAGCAGTTCGTCGACGGCTTCATGATGAACAGGCAGCTGAAGAACATCGACGGTCTCTACCTGCCCGAGATCAAGTTCGACCTCGAAGCGGAAGCCGAGCGCCTGCGCGGTGTCATGAACCGTTCGGGCTTCGTCACGCTGTTCGTCAGCGAAGGCGCCTGCCTCGACGCGATCGTCGCCGAGCGGGAAGCCGCCGGCGAAACCGTCAAGCGCGATGCCTTCGGCCACGTGAAGATCGACACCATCAATGTCGGCAACTGGTTCACCAAGCAGTTTGCCGCCCTTCTCGGCGCCGAACGCTCCATGGTGCAGAAGTCGGGCTATTACGCCCGCTCGGCACCGGCAAACGGCGACGACCTGCGGCTGATCCAGAGCATGGTCGATCTCGCCGTCGAAAGCGCGCTCAACAAGGTCTCCGGCGTTACCGGCCACGACGAAGACCAGGCAGGCAAGCTCAGAACCATCGAATTCCCGCGCATCAAGGGCGGCAAGCACTTCGACACCTCGACCAAGTGGTTCGGCGACGTCATGGACGTCATCGGCCAGAAGTGGCAGGCGGAAGACTAGAGCATCCTGCCCTCAAGTGGGATCACTTGAGGGCAGAAAGATGCGCTAGATTTAAAGTGCTAGAGCGTCCTTTGTGCATTCATATGAACGCACGGCGCTCTAGGAACGAAGCGCCCGACGCCGACCATCGGCTTCGGGCGACTGCCTATTGGCAAGCCGAGCCTCTCGATTGGCAGTTGACGGTTCCGCGCCTTGGTGGCTCCCTCCAGAGATCAGTCTCGGAAAGCCCTCAAGCGCGGAGCCTTTTTCATGTCGTTCGAACATTGGTTTGCCTTTGCCGCCGCCTCGGCAGTGCTGCTCGCCATCCCCGGCCCGACCATATTGCTCGTCATCTCCTATGCGCTCGGTCACGGCCGCAAGACGGCGGGCGCGACCGTCGCCGGGGTCGCACTCGGCGATTTTACCGCCATGACCGCGTCGATGCTCGGGCTCGGCGCGCTGCTTGCCACCTCGGCTGCGATCTTCACCGTATTGAAGTGGGTGGGGGCCGCCTACCTCGTCTGGCTCGGCATCCAGCTCTGGCGGGCACCGGTCGCCGGAAATGATGGCGCCGATGGCGAGGCGCCCGCCAGGGAACGACCGCTGCGCATCTTCCTGCACGCCTACGCGGTCACGGCACTCAATCCCAAGAGCATCGTCTTCTTCGTCGCCTTCCTGCCGCAGTTCCTCGATCTGTCGCAGCCACTCTTTACCCAGATGGCGATTTTCGAGGTGACGTTCCTGACCCTCGCCATCCTCAATGCCAGCCTTTATGCCGCACTCGCGACCGCCGCCAAGAGCACCATTTCCAAGCCGAATATCCGGCGCATCGTCAACCGTACAGGCGGTTCGCTGCTCATCGGCGCCGGGCTTCTGACGGCAACCATGAAGCGGGCATCGGCCTGAAATTCGCCCCTGCGCTTGCTGCCGGCCGCCCCATGGGTTAATGGAGATTCACGCATGGCGGCTGGCAGCCGTTGATTTGCAGGGGCTGCGGGGCCCAGAAGCACGAAAGTGACAGCATGGCGAAATTCCGTATTTCCCTTTCAAAACAGACGTTTGGCGTGGCAGCTATTCTGTCGGCGACACTCGTCTCGGGGTGCTCCACTGTCGAGCATACCTCGGTGGAAGAGCTTACGGCCGTGCAGACGGTCACCCCGCTGGCAAAGCCCGGCACGGAAATGACGGCCTATGCCCTGCCGACGCCCGATGGCGCGGCAACCGCGGCGGCCGCCGCCCTGTCGGCACAGACGGCCGGCATGGCAACCACCTATCCCGTCGGCACCGACCTCGCGCAGGCTGCCGGTCCGGCACCGGCAGTCGTGGCCGTCCCCGGCAGCAAGCCGGGTGAAGCCCAGGCTGTCGCCATGGCGACGCCGGTTGCAGCTTCGGCCGATGCCACGGCATTGCCGGAAACCGCATCTGCCCTTGTCTCGCCGAAGACGAGCCGCGTTCAAGATCTTCCCGTTTCGACCCTTGCGGTGGCTGCCGCGATGGAATCGGACTTCGACACCGGCGAACCCGTCGGCCTCGAAACGCTCGTTGCCAACCGCATGATCGTTCCGACGGAAAAGCCGAAGATGGGTGTGATCGGTTCGAGCGTCGCCGCCGTTGCGAGCGTCATTCCCGAATCGCTGAAGCTGACCAACGCGCCGTCCAGCTCGCGTCCGGACCTGGACAAGCTCATCAAGCACTACGCCGATCTCAACGACATTCCGGTCGAGCTTGTGCACCGCGTCGTCAAGCGCGAGAGCAACTACAATCCGCGCGCCTACAGCAAGGGCAATTACGGCCTGATGCAGATCCGCTACAACACCGCCAAGGGACTCGGCTACGAAGGCCCGGCCGAGGGCCTGTTCGATGCGGAAACCAATCTGATGTATGCGACGAAGTACCTGCACGGCGCCTGGATGGTTGCCGACAACAAGCACGACGGCGCGGTCAAGCTCTATGCCAGCGGCTACTACTACCACGCCAAGCGCAAGGGCCTGCTCGACGATCTCGGCATGAAGTAAGCCGACCCGTTTTGTTTGGTAAAAAGTTTCAGGAGGCGCTCAATCGAGCGCCTCTATTATTTTGGCGTTGAGCTGCTGCACGTCATAGCCGCCACGCGATGGCGTCAGCCCCAGGCGCACGACCGCAAGCTTGAGCGACGGCACCAGCATGATCGCCTGCCCGTCATGTCCGAGCATCCAGAAGGCATCCGCCGGAAAGACACCGGTACCGGCGCGGACCCCGTTCTCCTGAAGCCACACCTGACCCACGCCATATTCGCCAGCGGAGGCTTTCGTCGGCGTGCGCATGAAGATTACATAATCCCTCGGTAAGAGCGCCCTCCCCTTCCAGGTGCCGTCCTGAAGCAGGAACTGCGCGAAACGCGCCCAGTCGCGCGCCGTCGCATACATGTAGGATGAGCCGACAAAGGTGCCGCTGGCATCGGTCTCGAGCACCGCGCTCGTCATGCCGAGCGGCAGGAACAGGGCATCGCGCGGATAGGCGAGTGCAGCGGCAGGATCGTCGAAGCTCCGCATCCACAGCCGCGACAACAGCGTGCTGGTGCCGCTCGAATAGCTGAAGGTCGATCCGGGCTCGGATGTCGCCGGTTTGCCCGCGGCAAATCCGGCCATATCCCGTTCGAGATAGAGCATGCGCGTCACGTCGCTGACATTGCCATAGCCCTCGTTGAATTCCAGGCCGCTCTCCATGCCCATCAGGTCGGCAAGCCGGATCTTGGCGCGCGCATCGCCGCTCCACTCCGGCAGGAGGCCCGCGCGCGTCAAATCCATGCGCCCCTCGGCGACGCGCATGCCGATCAGCGCTGATGTCACCGATTTGGTCATCGACCAGCCGAGAAGCGGCGTCGAGCGATCGAAGCCCGCGGCATAGGTCTCGGCAATCAGATGTCCATCGCGCACCACCGCGACCGCACGCACGCCGGGACCGGCGAGATTGGCATCCTCGATCAACGCCTGAACGGCCGGGTCGATATCGGCCTTGTCGCCGTCCGGCCAGGAGATGTCGGCAGACCGTGCGATATCAGGGACAGGCGGATCTGCGGTCGCCACAGGGGCCGCGAGATCGTCTGCGTCTACGTTGGCGCAACCAAGCCCCGGGCGGTAGGCGGCAAGCGCCGGTGCGGCAAAGCCAAAGATGCGGGCAGAGACCAACTGCTTGTTGCGGTCCACCGAGACGGTGATGAACTTCAGCAGCGGATGGCCCGGCGCCTGCACGTCGTCGGCCAGCACCGCCTGTCCGTCACGTCCGGCGATGAAGACATTCGAGCAGACGATCTTGGCGGCGTATCCATCGCCGACCTTCAGCAATTCCGGCGGCGCCATGGCCAGCCATCCGCCGACGCCGGCAATGGCGACCACAACCGCGGTCCCGACAGTCTTCAATAGGCGTGCCATCGCATCCTCCCGTCTGACGCGAGAGAGAAGCAGCATTTGACCGAAAGGAAAAGCCCTTGCGTCGTGCTTCGGATTGTTGGCTGCCGTCCGGCTATGCCAGCTGGCGGGCGTCGCCGTCGCCAGCACCATGCAACAGCGGCGGAAGATCCCGTGCCGGCAAGGCCGGTGATATCCATGGACCCCAGGCCTCCACCGCGCCTGCGGTGCGGGCGCAATCCATTTCGCTTTCCCTGGCGATACCGCGCACCGCCATCGGCAGCCGCAGAACCTGCCCCATCTTGACCAGGCAGGCGAGCAGGGCGACGCTACGTTCGCTGCCATGGATGTCGCGGATCGCCGGCAGGTCCACCGTCAGTTGGTCCGGCTGAAGTTCGCCGACAAGGTTGAGCGGCAGCGAGGCCGCAGCGCCGCCGCTCAGCGCCACGCGCACCCCGAGCGCGCGCAGGCCATGCAGGCTTTCGCCGATCAGCGCCATGTCACCGGTCGACAGCGCTTCCGACACCTCGATCGTCAGCCGGCCGGGCGCCAGCCCGGCCTCATCCAGACATGTCTTCACATGGCTGAGGAAATCGCGATCTCGCAGTTGAAGCGCGAAGGGTGCCACCGTCAGGCCCACTGGAGACGGCCAGTTCGCCGCCTGCCGGCAAGACTGCCGCAACGCCCAGTTGCCGACCGTCAACGCAAGTGTTCCCTGCTCCAACGGCTCCGCAAAGGCTTCGGTGCCGATGACGCCGCGGATCGGGTGCGACCAGCGCAGCAAGACTTCGAAGCCCCGGATGACGCCGCTCGCAGTGCCGGCGATTGGCATGTATTCCAGAAAAAACTCCCGCTGGGAGACTGCACGGGCAAGGTCGCGCTCGGCCTCGGCGCGCATTTCGGCGGCTTGCGCGAGATGCGGCGCATAGAAGACGTGGCTGTTGCCACGCATTTCCTTGGCTTCGTAGAGCGCGAGATCCGCCCGTTTCAAGACCGCGCCGGTCGACAGATCGCCCTGTTCCAGGAACGTGACGCCGATGCTGCAACCAGAAGCCGCCTGACCATCGACCAGATCGAAGGGCGCATCGAACAGCGCCTTCACCCGGCCGGCAAGGGTCGTGACCTCGGCATCCGACGGAGAACCCGGACCAAGCAGTACGAACTCGTCGCCACCGAGGCGATAGACCGTCGCCTCGCCAGCGAAGGCTCGCCTCAGCCGCAGGCCGATACCGCTCAGCAGCCGGTCGCCCGCATCATGGCCCATGGTGTCGTTGACCGCCTTGAACCGGTCGAGATCGATCAGCAGCAGCGGCCGGCGCTCGAACGGCGCACCATCAGAGCGCAGAGCGCGCAACACGTCTGCCTCCAGTGCGGAGCGGTTTTCAAGCCCGGTCAACCGATCGCGATGAACCTCGTTGCGCAGCCGCCGCTCGGCGCGGCGCGCGGCCTTGAGCTCGCGTTCCAACCGTCGTGAATAGGACCAGCGGTAGAAGGAGGCTCCAGCGACGAAGGGCATGACGCCCGCCGCGAGCGCTCCGGAAAAGTTCCAATGGGTGAAGGATCCATCCGAAAAAAACGTTTCCGTGGTCAACCAGATCGCCGGAAACAAAGCCCCCAATGCCGTGCCGGCAGCCGCAAATCGCTGCTCGGGCTTCGGCAGAAACGTTCTTAACATCATGTCGACGCCCCCCGAATATGAGAAGGAGCTAGCACGCCAGGGGTTAATGAATTCTTATGGGTGAAAAATCGTAGTCAGCTATTTTTGTGCAGTGCGGGAGCTGTGAAAAACCCCGTCATCAAAGTGTAGCGGAGTCACTTTAGAAGCGGCTAAGTTTCAACTGGATGAGCGGCAGAGATGACCGAACTTGCCCCTGATGTCGGCTTTGGCAGAAACAATCCGAAGCTGAAAAACGCCCTCCTGCAACACAAGACCTTCTCGCTTGCTGGCCTCTCCGAGCGCCTGTTCGGCCTGCTCTTCTCCGGCCTCGTCTATCCGCAGATCTGGGAAGACCCTATCGTCGACATGGAAGCCATGCAGCTTCGCCCGGGGCACCGCATCGTCACCATTGGCTCCGGCGGTTGCAACATGCTGACCTATCTCTCGGCCGGCCCCAGCCGCATCGACGTCGTCGATCTCAATCCACACCACATCGCGCTCAACCGATTGAAGCTTGCCGCCTTCCGCCACCTGCCTGATCATAAGGACGTCGTGCGGTTCCTGGCGACGCAGGGCACCCAATCGAACGTCCAGGCATTCGATCTGTTCATCGCCCCGAAGGTCGACCAGGCGACCCGAAGCTACTGGAACGGCCGCAGCGTCAGCGGGCGTCGACGCATCGGCGTCTTCGGGCGCAACATCTATCGCACCGGCCTGCTCGGCCGCTTCATCGCTGCCAGCCACATCCTGGCACGTCTGCACGGCGTCAACCCGGAAGAGTTCGTCCAGGCACGCTCCATGCGCGAGCAGCGCCAGTTTTTCGATACACGGCTGGCGCCTTTGTTCGAGCGTCCGTTCATCCGCTGGATCACCAGCCAGAAAAGCTCGCTGTTCGGCCTTGGCATCCCGCCGCAGCAATTCGACGAACTGGCAAGCCTCAGCGCCGACAAGTCGCTGGCCGCCGTGCTTCGCCATCGCCTTGAAAAGCTGACGTGCCATTTTCCGCTCAGGGAAAACTACTTCGCCTGGCAGGCCTTCGCGAGACGCTATCCCCTGCCGCATGAGGGCGACCTTCCGGCCTACCTGCACGCCGATAACTATGAGACGATCCGCAACCGCGCCGAAGACGTCCAGGTCCATCATGCCAGCTTCACCGAGCTTCTGGGAAAGAAGCCGGCCGCATCGGTCGACCGCTACGTCCTGCTCGACGCGCAGGACTGGATGAACGACCAGCAGTTGAACGACCTGTGGACCGAGATCACCCGCACCGCCGATGCAGACGCGACCGTGATCTTCCGCACGGCCGCCGAAGACAGCATCCTCACCGGCCGTCTCTCGCCGGCACTGATGGAGCAGTGGCACTATGATGCCGAGACATCGCTGAAGCTCGGCAACGCCGATCGCTCGGCCATCTATGGCGGCTTCCACATCTACAGGAAGAAGGCATGAGCGAGGTGCACCAGAGCGAGATCAGCCATCAGCGGCGCATGGACCACATGTACCGCTACCAGAGGCACGTCTACGATCTGACGCGCAAATACTATCTTTTCGGCCGCGACACGCTGATCCGCGAGCTGAACGTGGAGCCCGGCGCCTCCGTTCTCGAAGTCGGGTGCGGCACGGGACGCAACCTCGCGCTGATCGGCACATGCTTTCCGAGAGCCCGGCTCTTCGGTCTCGACATCTCCGCCGAGATGCTCGCCTCGGCCGCAGCCAAGCTCAGCCGCCGCGGCAGATCCCCCGCCATGCTGCGTGTGGCCGACGCGACCAGCTTCGAGCCGCGGTCGTTCGGCGAAGTCGGCTTCGACCGGATCGTCATCTCCTATTCCCTGTCGATGATACCGGACTGGCAGGGTGCGATCGACGCGGCAATTGCCGCGCTCAACCCCGGCGGCTCGCTGCATATCGCCGATTTCGGCCAGCAGGAACGGCTGCCGGAAAGCTTCCGCCGCCTGCTGCGCGGCTGGCTCAAACGTTTCCATGTGACGCCGCGCGAAACGCTGTTCGAGGTGCTGGCCGATCGCGCCAGGCGCAACGGCGCACAGCTCGAGCGCCGGGCCATCGGTCGTGGTTACGCCTGGCTTGCAGTCTACCACCGCCCTTCGGCCACGGCATCCTCGCGGGCAAATCCGGCCGCCGCACTGCTTGACGATCAGAGGGCTGCCGCAATTCCCGCTTGAGCTAACCCAATTTTTACGATGATATGGTGAAAATGAGGTTCACGCCTCGCTGGGGGACATCACCATCATGGAAGCCATCGTGTGAGGCAGGATCGTCGATCGTTTCGAAACAGGACCTCCATGCGCCGGCTTCTCCTGGCACTGCTGCCTATCGCCACCCTCCTTTCCGCCTGTTCGTCGACCGACTACGATCTGATGCAGACCGCATCGATCCCGCCGCGTTTCAACGATACCGATCCGCAGGATTTCGGCGACCGCACACCGCAGCATCACAATATCCACGGCATCGACATCTCCAAATGGAATGGCGATATCGACTGGATGAAGGTGAAGAACTCCGGCGTCTCCTTTGCCTTCATCAAGGCGACGGAGGGCAAGGACCGGGTCGACACGCGCTTCAACGAATATTGGCAGCGCGCCCGCGCCGCCGGCATTCCCTATGCGCCCTACCACTTCTACTATTTCTGCTCGACGGCGGACGCCCAGGCCGACTGGTTCATCGCCAACGTACCGAAGAGCGCCGTCTATCTGCCGCCGGTTCTCGACGTCGAGTGGAACGGCGAATCCAAGACCTGCCGCACCCGCCCCTCGCCGGACGAAGTCCGCGTAGAGATGAAGCGCTTCATGGACCGGCTCGAAGCCCATTACGGCAAGCGACCGATCATCTACACCTCGGTCGACTTCCACCGCGACAACCTCGTCGACCAGTTCAAGGAACACCACTTCTGGGTCCGTTCCGTCGCCAAGCATCCGGGCGAAGTCTATGTCGAGCGCCGCTGGGCCTTCTGGCAATATACCAGCACCGGCGTGATACCAGGCATCGACGGCGCCACCGACATCAATGTCTTTGCCGGCTCGCCGAAGAACTGGAAGAATTGGGTTGCGGCCGTCTCCAAGCCGAAATGACGACGGCCACGGTTCTGTGCATTAGCGCGGCAAACCGACCCATTTTCTTCTTTCCGTCATAATGCTCTGAGAGACGAGCGGCAGATTGCATCTTTGGTACATTGACCGCCAGCGGCGGCGCATCGCGCCGTGCGGCGACAGAAAGGAATTATCATGATCCTCAAAACCCGGCATGCTCTTGCATCCGCAGCCCTTCTCGCGCTGACGGCCTCGCCCGTTTTCGCGCAGCAGGCACCGGCTTGCGGCGGCGATCTCGGCGCGTTCCTGCAGGGCGTCAAGGCCGAGGCAGTCGCCAAGGGCGTGCCGGCCGACGTGGTCGACCGCGCACTTGCCGGCGCCGCCATCAATGAGAAAGTGCTGAGCCGCGACCGCGCCCAAGGCGTGTTCAAGCAGACCTTCACCGAGTTTTCCAAGCGCACCGTCAGCAAATCGCGCCTCGATATCGGCGCCCAGAAGATGAAGGAATATGCCGACGTCTTCGCCCGCGCCGAGAAGGAATTCGGTGTTCCCGCCCCTGTCATCACCGCCTTTTGGGCCATGGAAACCGATTTCGGTGCCGTTCAGGGCGACTTCAACACCCGCGATGCGCTTGTCACGCTTGCCCATGACTGCCGCCGGCCGGAAATGTTCCGCCCGCAGCTGATCGCCGCCATCGAGATGGTCCAGCACGGCGACCTCGACCCGGCAACGACCACCGGCGCCTGGGCCGGCGAGATCGGCCAGGTGCAGATGCTGCCGGAAGACATCATCGCCTATGGCGTCGATGGCGACGGCGACGGCCACGTCAACCTGAAGAAGAGCTCGCCGGACGCGATCCTGACCGCCGCCAAGTTCATCCAGAGCCTCGGCTTCAAGGCCGGCCAGCCGGCGATCCAGGAAGTCAGCGTTCCCGAACAGTTGCCCTGGGAAAAGACCGGCCTGCAGCCGGGCATGAAGGCGAGCGACTGGTTCGCGCTCGGCGTCAAGCCGCGCAATGGCGACACGTCCTTCGGCAACCTGGAAGCCTCGCTGGTCCTGCCGCAGGGCCGCAAGGGCGTCGCGTTCCTGACCTACCCCAATTTCAACGTCTATCTCGAGTGGAACCAGTCGTTCATCTACACGACCTCGGCCGCCTATTTCGCGACCCGCCTCGGCGGCGCACCGACCTATGAGGGCGGCAACCCGGAACAGGGCCTCGACGACACCGGCATGAAGGCGCTGCAGACCAAGCTACAGACGCTCGGCCATGACGTCGGCAAGGTCGATGGCATCCTCGGCTCGGGCACCCGCGCAGCGCTGCAGAAGGAACAGCTACGCCTCGGCCGTCCCGCCGACGGCTGGGCGACGCTCGAACTGCTGAACTCGCTCTAAGCATTTCCGGAAGAAGAGCAGCGCGGCAAATGCCTGAAGGCAATCCTATCGCGCGCTTCTGCATTTCCGCCTGAACCGAATGCACATCTGCCCGGCCGGGATCTGGCCGGGCAGGTGTTCGTCCTTGCTCCCCCGATCGCAACGGGCCGAAGCCGCCAGGCGCCTCCCTCCCCGACCAGCGATAGACACCGAGATCCTCATGGCCTGCCCCCCGCAAGAAGTGGGTGGTGTCCTGCATCTCGCCGCGCTAGACCTGTGTGATGCCTCTCCCCGGGGCCAGTGAACCGCCATCGGCGCACCGTGGAGACGTGATCTAATCAGTTGCGCATCCCGATTGCTCGAATGGATCGGCAGCGGCCGCGCAGAAAGCGCGAGCAGTACGATGAATGCACCATCACAGGCAGCCAGCCAGCAGATGACCATGCGGACCTGGGCGCTTCTCGCCCTGCTCGGGCTCATCTGGGGCGGATCCTTTTTCTTTGCCCGAGTCGCCGTCGCGCATGTACCGCCATTCACGCTCGTGTTCCTGCGGCTCGGCCTCGCGGCTCTGGCGCTGCACATCTATATTCGTGGGCGCTTCGGCATCTATCAGGTGCTTGCGAGCCGCTGGCGCGAGTTCCTGCTGATGGGCCTGATCAACAACGCCATTCCGCACGCCTTCATCTTCCTCGGGCAAACCCAGGTCGGCGCCGGGCTTGCGGCGATCCTGAACGCAACCACGCCTGTCTGGACCGTGATCATCGCCAACATGGCAACCGACGACGAGAAACTCAGCACCGCCAAGATCGGTGGCTGCCTGCTCGGCCTCGCCGGCACGGTGGTGTTGATCGGGCCGAGCGCCATCGCCGGGCTTTTCGGCAACGCCAGCGGCGTGCCGCTCTGGGCATTGCTGCTGCCGGTACTGGCCGCCGTCAGCTATGGCCTGGCGGCAACCTACGGCAAGCGCTTCCGCGGCCTGGCACCACCCGTCACCGCGGCCGGCCAATTGACCGCCTCGTCACTGATGATGCTGCCGGTCGCATGCCTCATCGACACGCCCTGGGCCCTGCCGATGCCGCCGATCGAGGCGACGCTTGCCATTCTCGGCCTCGCGCTCGTCTCGACTGCCTATGGCTATATCCTGTTCTTCCGCATCATGGGCGAGGTTGGCGCCACCAATACGTCGCTGGTCACGCTTCTGGTTCCACCGAGCGCAATCCTGCTTGGCTATCTCTTCCTGGGCGAGACATTGCAGCCGGCAGATGTGGGCGGCATGGCGCTGATTGCCGCCGGCCTTGCCGTACTCGACGGCCGGATCCTCAGGATGAAACGCGCCGCATAGGAGGAATCGAACAGGCCGGGCATGGCGGGAAACGTGCCCTTCCGAAGCACTCACGCTCGGTTACAAACGTTTACATTAACCTTCCGGCAGCGATTGTGAAAAAAATGTGGCACATTAAAATGCGATTTAATTTCAAGCGACTAGCCCTGTTGATAAGGCAAATGTGATCACGTGTTTTTGCACTGCAGCACAAGTTTCCCTTTTAAGCGCCGTTAATTCGCCCTATGTTTTAACGGTCAGCGCAAGGAGGGTCTTCGATGGGACTTACACATTCGTTGAATGTCCTCATGATTAGTGCAGCGTTCGTATTCGTGGCCACAATGCTCTTCATCTGAAGTCAGGCCGCTGAGAGTCCAAACCGAAATAGGGACTTTAATTTTCCGGGAATTCAATTTGCAGCAGAGATTTTTGAGGTAGGCCAACACAGCAATCTGCCTCGACGCTGCAGGAAAAAAGAAAGCGCATGAAGGACACCTTCATGCGCTTTCGCTTTTTCAAGGTCGGCTTTCCGCCGGGACATCCGTGCTGACCCGAGGAAATCGACCCTTTCCACATTTGCGGGCGAAATCGCGGGGCTTTACGCCGCCGCGCCGGCAACCGCCTTCAGCGCAACATGCTCGCTTTGCGCCGTCTCGTCCGCGCGCTCGAACCCGACGAGGTCTAAGACGGCCGTGATCAGCGGCGAACGGTTCATGGTATAGAGATGGAAGTCCCTGACGCCACGACGGGCAAGATCGACGATCTGCTCGGCGGCGATATGGGTCGCCTCCTTGAAGCGCTCGGTCGGCTGGTCTTCCAGATGCGCAAGACGGGTGACGATCACCTCCGGCACGCTGGCGCCGCAAAGGCCGGCAAACTTCTGCACCTGGCCCAAGTTGTTGATCGGCAGGATGCCCGGGACGATCGGGATATCGATGCCGGCCCGGCGCACGCGCTCGAGGTAGCGTTCGAAATCGTCGTTGTCGAAGAAGAACTGGGTGAGCGCCCGGGTCGCACCGGCATCCACCTTGCGCTTCAGCATGTCGATGTCGGCATCGACGTCAGGGCTTTCCGGGTGCTTTTCCGGATAAGACGATACCGAGATCTCGACATCGCCGCGATCGCGGAGCGCCCGCACGAGATCGGAACTGCTCTCATAACCACCCGGAAAGGGCTGGTAGGTGCTGCCGATTCCGCCCTGCGGATCGCCGCGCAGCGCCACGAAGTGACGAACGCCGAACGAGAGAAACTCGTCGATAACCGTGTCCACCTCCGACTTGGGCGCGCCGACGCAGGTCAGGTGCGCTGCCGTGTTGGCAAAGCCCTTCTCCTCGATCATCCGCTTGACTGTCGTCAGCGACCGCGTCTTGGTCGAACCGCCCGCACCATAGGTGACGGTCATGAAGGCGGGACAAAAGACAGAGAGATCTTCGGCCGTCTGGAAGAGCTGCGCTTCCATCTCATCGGTTTTAGGGGGGAAGTATTCGAAGGAAAGCCGCAGATTGCCGCGCTCGGCAGGATAAAGCGTCTGTGCCGTCATTCTCAAAGTCCCCCTGCTTGCATGCGCTGATGTGGCGCTTCGCTCTCCTCGACGGCGCGCTGATCGCGCGCCAGCCAGATTGTCACCGTCAATTTTCCTCCGTCCGTGCCTTCCGGCGACAGATCGGTCGTCTTTTCCAGTTGGAGCCCGGCCTTCGCCAGCCAATCGGTCATGGCCTGATGTGAGAAGCCGAGCCGCGCATGGGCATGTTCGTCGCGCAAGTGCTCCAGTCCGTGCGGGGCAAAATCGATGATCACCAGCCGTCCGCCGGGTGTCAGCATGCGGGCAGCCTCGGCGATCGCCGCTTCCGGCTGATCGAGGAAATGCAGCACCTGATGAATGGTGACGAGATCGAACACCTGGCCGTCGAGCGGCAGGTTGAAGATGTCACCGTGGCGGATCGACGCCTTGGTGATGCCGGCACGGTCGAGATTTGAGCGGGCAACGGCCAGCATGTCGCGGCTGGCATCGATGCCGATGCCGCGTCGGTAAAGGCCTTCGAACAGCTGCAGAATACGTCCCGTTCCGGTGCCCAGGTCCAACAGGCTGTCGACCGGCTCGTCGCCGACCATGTCGCGCAACGCCGTCTCCACGTCCCGCTCGCTGACATGCAGCCGCCGCAGCTCATCCCAACCGGCCGCGTTGCGGCTGAAATAGGCCTGGGCCTTTTCAGCCCGCGCCTTCTTCAGGGTGACGAGCCTTGAGGCATCGCGCGACAGAACCGCGTCGTCCGATGTGGCAGACGCAAGCATCGCGCGCACCAGCGACACGCGGGCACCCTCCTGGCGAAGGCGGAAATAGGCCCATGCGCCTTCCTGGTAGCGGTCGACGAGCTCGACTTCGGCCAGCAACTTCAGGTGCCTCGAAATCCGGGGCTGCGATTGTCCGAGAATTTCGGTAAGATCGGTGACGGTGAGATCCCCCGCGCCAAGCAGCGCGAGCAGGCGCATGCGGGTCGGCTCACCCGCAGCCTTCAGCACATCCACCAGCGCGTCGAGACTTAATTCTCTCTGATCCGCCATACCCATCCCCATCAACACATAAAGATATGTTTATGTGATTTACGGATGTAGCGCAAGCGGATTTGCGCGGACAGAGCAAACTATGCCGCTCAAGGAACAGGACTTTCCAGCGTTCCGTCCGGCAAGCGGGCGAAGCTTGCCTGCCCGCGGCGCCCAGATGTCGTCGCCTTGCGCACGGGTTGCGAGGCAGCCCGAGGCCTGCCTTGTTCCCTGTCGCCTTGAAGCGAATGCGGTTGAAGGAAAACGGGCGTCACGTCAACACGTTGCAGCGCGCCTGTGTGCGCCTGTGTGCGCCTGCCGGGCGCGGCGCCTCGCCAATCGCAGCAGGAGGTCAACCGCTTTTCGCGCTCTCCGCCGTCGGATTGCATTCGGTTGATCTCGACACGACGGCGTAAGCAGGGTCGTGGTCCGCAAGCGGCAATCGGGACAAGCCCGTAGTTAAGTCAAGCCAAACCGATCATCTCGCAAGAAATGCAAGGCGCTTGGTTGTGATTCCACACGCAAGACTCTAAAGGTGCCGAAGACGCAAACTTCTGCTCCCGAAGGCTCCTTGAAACAGGATCGCGCTCATGAAGCTGGTGACCGGTAACTCCAACCGCGCCCTTGCCGAAGCCGTTGCCAACCACTTGGATCTTCCCCTGACAGATTGCACGGTCAAGCGCTTCGCCGACCAGGAAGTCCACGTTCAGCTTCATGAGAATGTGCGCGGTGAGGACGTCTATATTCTCCAGTCGACAAGCACCCCGGCCGACGGCCATCTCATGGAGCTGCTGATCCTGGCCGATACGCTGCGACGCTCGTCAGTTCGCCGGATCACCGCCGTAATCCCGTACTTCGGCTATGCCCGTCAGGATCGCCGCGCCGTTGGCCGCACGCCGATCTCGGCGAAGTTGGTAGCCAACATGATCGCGGGCACAGGTGTCCATCGCGTCATAACAGTCGATCTCCATACGGACCAGATTCAGGGCTTTTTCGATATTCCGACTGATAATCTTTATTCAGCGCCCGTGATGACCCGCGACATTCAGGAGCACTACGACGCCAAGAATTTAATGGTCGTTTCGCCCGACGTCGGCGGCGTGGCGCGCGCTCGCGCCATCGCCAAGCGCATCGGCACCGATCTCGCGATCGTCGACAAACGGCGACCCCGCGTAGGAGTATCGGAAGTCATGAACATCATCGGCGATGTCTCAGGCAAAAGCTGCCTTCTGATCGACGACATCGTCGATAGTGGCGGGACATTGATCAACGCGGCGGAAGCGTTGTTGAAATCCGGTGCCAAGGAGGTTTCGGCCTATATCACCCATGGCGTTCTTTCCGAGGGTGCCTGCGAACGCATTGGTACCAGCAGCCTCAAGGAGCTTGTGGTAACCGATTCCATTCGCGAAACCGAAGCTCAACGTCAGACCCCCAATATAAGACGCATCACTATCGCACCTTTATTAGGCGAGGCCCTGGCCCGGACGGCGAGAGAACAAAGCGTTTCAAGTCTTTTCAGCTAGAGCGCTTCATCTTTAAACGGAAGCATTCTGCCGGAGGGAATTTCGGCCAGAACCAAGTCGGCTGGCGAAGAGCGCAGCAGAAGCTGCGGTCGAGACGGACGCCGCCGGTAATGGCCGAAATTCATCCGGCCCTTCGGGTTGGCTGAAAACGGCCGTCCACTGTGTCGGATGGCTTGACCGATGGGTCCGCATCGCTCTGCGCCATCCTTCGTGTGGAACGGCCGTTTTGAGCCAACAGAATCGCTTCCGTTTAAAGATGAAACGCTCTAAGTCGACACGTGGCGCGACACCCACCGTCATGCCTCCCTTGAGCATCCCGCTTTCAAGCGGAATCTCTGAAGGCCCATAATATGCTCTCGAATCAGAGTGTTGGCGCAGCCTTGGTGCGTTCTTCTGGACGCACGGCGCCCCAATGTCGCAGACGGTTGCCGCCTACCCATGCTGCAGAAGATGGGTGCGTCGCGCGAGGCCGGGCTCACGCGACGCACAGGATTGTCAGCGCGTCAGGCGCTTGTAGGTGACGCGCTTCGGGTTGACCGAATCCGGGCCGAGGCGGCGGATCTTGTCCTTCTCGTAGTCTTCGAAGTTGCCTTCGAACCATTCGACCTGGCTGTCGCCCTCGAAGGCGAGGATATGGGTCGCCAGGCGGTCGAGGAACATGCGGTCGTGGCTGATGATAACAGCGCAACCGGCAAAGTTTTCGAGCGCGATTTCAAGTGCCGCCAGCGTCTCGGTGTCGAGGTCGTTGGTCGGTTCGTCGAGCAGCAGCACGTTGCCGCCGTTCTTCAGCATCTTGGCGAGGTGAACGCGGTTACGCTGACCACCCGAGAGATTGCCGACCTTCTGCTGCTGGTCGCCGCCCTTGAAGTTGAATGTCGAGCAATAGGCGCGCGAGTTCATTTCGTATTTGCCGAGCTTGATGACTTCGGCGCCGCCGGAAATTTCTTCCCAGACGGTCTTGTTGCCGTCGAGCGCGTCGCGGCTCTGGTCGACATAGCCCAGATGCACCGTGTCGCCGATACGGATCGAGCCGCTGTCTGGCTGTTCCTGACCGGTGATCATGCGGAACAGCGTCGTCTTACCGGCGCCGTTTGGACCGATGATGCCGACGATGCCGCCCGGCGGCAACTTCAGCGATAGACCGTCGATCAGGAGGCGGTCGCCATAGCCCTTGGTGACGCCGTCCATTTCGATGACCACCTGACCGAGACGCTCGCCGACCGGGATGATGATCTGCGCATCACCAGGACGCTGGTTTTCCGCCGCGTTGACCAGTTCGTCATAGGAGCGGATACGCGCCTTCGACTTGGCCTGGCGGGCCTTCGGGCTGGAGGCGATCCATTCCTGTTCGCGGGCGATCGCCTTCTGGCGGGACGCTTCTTCGCGGCCTTCCTGCTGCATGCGCTTGGCCTTGGCGATCAGGTAGGCCGAATAGTTGCCTTCGTAGGGAATGCTGCGGCCGCGGTCGAGCTCGAGGATCCAGCCGGTGACGTTGTCGAGGAAGTAACGGTCGTGGGTGATCATCAGCACGGCGCCGGGATATTCGCGCAGGTGCTTTTCGAGCCAGGCGATCGTCTCGGCGTCGAGGTGGTTGGTCGGTTCGTCGAGCAAAAGCAGGTCGGGCTGCGACAGAAGCAGCTTGCAGAGTGCGATACGGCGCTTTTCACCGCCCGAAAGGCTGGTGACATCGGCATCACCAGGCGGGCAGCGCAGCGCTTCCATCGCCATTTCGACCTGGCTTTCCAGATCCCAGAGGTTCTGGCTGTCGATGATGTCCTGAAGCTTTGCGCCCTCTTCCGCCGTCTCGTCGGAATAGTTCATCATCAGCTCGTTGTAGCGCTCGACGATCGCGGTCTTGGCGGCGACGCCTTCCATGGCGTTTTCGAGCACGGTCTTGGTCGGGTCGAGCTGCGGCTCCTGCGGCAGGTAGCCGATGGTCGCGCCTTCGGCGATCCAGGCCTCGCCGGTGTATTCCTTGTCGAGGCCGGCCATGATGCGCAGCACGGTCGACTTACCGGCGCCGTTCGGGCCGAGGATACCGATCTTCGCGTCCGGGTAGAACGACAGATGAACGTTCTCCAGGACCTTCTTAGCGCCGTAGGACTTATTGAGCCCGGCCATATGATAGATGAACTGACGTGCCATAAAGGAAAGCTCCGCATGGAAGGAAATTTGCCCGCTATGTAGGCGAATTAGTGCAAAGGGGCAATCGCCAAAGGCGCTTGCCCCTGCCTATCCCATGCCAGTGAGGCTTGTCAGCCGCTATCCTCGGCCAGCCGCGTCGGCAAAGCCCTTGGCGCATTTGAACTCCGTCGGCCCCGCCGCCTGGATCAGCGGCGTGAGGGCGGATTTGCCCGAGATGTCTCCAGTCAGCCCGATCGTCAGGCCGGTGATGACGCTGCGCCCCGCGACGGTCTGGCAGCGCATACGCACCCGATCGCCGGCACCTTGGCCAAAGCTCTGGTCGAACGCCTGCTTGATCGCCGTCTCGTCGAGCTCTGAGCCGATGCGTCCTCTGAAGAGCGCGCCCACGGCCGACCGGTTGAGCTCCTCGAGCATGCGAAGCTGCGCGGCAAAATAGTCGTCGACCGTACCCCCCTGGCAGGTTCCGCTGCGCAACCATTGATGACGGTCGAGCCCGGATTGGACACCGGGCATCGCGATCAGCAGCCGCGCAGCGGTATCATCAGCCATGGCAAGCTTCGGCAGATCGAGCCAATCACCCTTGCGGTCCTGGCTGCGCATCTCGGCCGCCACGCCGCAATAGCTCTTGCGCAACGGCCAAAGCCCATGCAGCGACAGGTTGGTGGCATCGAACCGTTCCGCCGTCTGGCTGGCGCATTCCTTGCGCTCAGGCCGCGTCTCGCAGAAGCCCGGCTGCCAGCTGACGGCGAGCACGTAGTCCGTTCGGGACGAGCCACTATCCGCTCCAGCGTTGACCTTCTCCTGCGCCAAGGCAAAGGACGACGGGGCAAGCAGCATCGCCAGCGCCATCGCAACAATTGTCATTGGACTTGATATCGCTTTACTCCAACATGCCATGACACTCTCCCAATAAAACAAAACGGGAACAAATATCGCTCAAAACGGGAAAATTGCAACTGGTAATTACAGGTCCGGGAAATCGCTTGTGACCTCATGCGTAGAGATCACCAAGCAGCGATTGCCTTTCCCATGCAAATCGATTTGATATCGGCAAAGCTGACGATTGGTCCGGGAGAAGGCATGTTCGGGCAGGTGAGGACGCATCAAAGCCCGACAGGCGCTACCTTAAGCTGGCGCCACTTTCCGGCAACGATCGACGCGCGCGGCATTGTTCTTGTCAGCCACGGGCTTGCCGAACATTCCGGCCGCTATGCCCGTTTCGCGGAAGTGATGGCCGCCCACGGCTTCCACGTCTACGCCCATGACCATCGCGGCCACGGCGCGACCCGCGCGCCGGATGCGCCGCTTGCGATGTTCTCGAACCGGAATGGACTCGACAAGGTGTTTGCCGACATCAAGGCGATGCGCGCCCTTGCGACTGCCGCCCATCCGGGCCTGCCGGTCATTCTCTTCGGCCATTCCATGGGCGGGCTGATTGCGCTCAACGCTGCCGAGACCGATCCTGATCTCTATGACGCGCTTGCTGTCTGGAACTCGAATTTCCGTCCGGGCATTGCCGGGCGCGGCGGCCAATTGATCCTCAAGATCGAAAAGGCGCTCAAGGGCTCGGATGTGCCGAGCCCGCTACTCTCCAAGCTCACCTTCGGTGCCTGGGGTCAGGCGATCAAGGATCGCAAGACCGATTCCGACTGGCTGTCGCGCGACGAGGCGGAAGTGGCGAAGTATATCGCCGACCCGCTTTGCGGCTTCGACGCGACAGTATCGCTGTGGCTGGACCTGATGCGGCTCGCCTTTGCCGGCGCCCGCGCAGACCGGCTGGCGCGCCTGCCGGCCAACCTGCCCGTCCATCTCGTCGGCGGCAGCGCCGACCCCTCGACGGAAAATGGCGGCGCCATTCGCTGGCTCGGCAGCCAAATGAAAGCGCGCGGCATGACGAATGTGTCGGTGACCATTCACGAGGGCATGCGCCACGAGACGCTAAACGAGATCGGCCGTGAGAAGGCGACCGCGGATTTTGCGGCCTGGTGCCAATCCGCCGTCGACAGGTCCGCCGCCAAGGCTGCGGCCGACAAGGTCGCCGTCGGCAAGAGGTCCTGACCCGAAATCACCATGGCAGACATGTCCCTCCCCAAGACCGCCAATTCCAACGACCGCATCTCCTTCGGGCTGACGCTGATGGTGCTTTCGGTGCTCCTGTCGCCGCTGATCGACATTTTCGCCAAGCTCGCGATCGCAACCGTTCCCTCGGCGCAGATCACCGCCGTGCGCTTCATCCTGCAGGTCGTTTTCATCCTGCCGATCGTGCTCGTGCGCGGCAGCCTGTTCGACCTCACCTGGCGCAAGACGGGTCTGCATGCGCTGCGCGGCGGCCTGCTTGTCGTCACCATGCTCTCCTTCATCACCACGCTGAAGGTGATGGAGGTGGCCGATGCCATCGCCATCTTCTTCGTCGAGCCGATCATCCTCACCATCCTCGGCAGCATCTTCCTGAAGGAAACCATCGGCTGGCGGCGCTACACCGCCTGCGCCGTCGGTTTCCTCGGCGCGCTGCTCGTCATCCAGCCGAGCATGCAGGAAGTGGGGCTGATCGCGCTGCTGCCGATCGTCGCCGCCTTCGGCCTTGCCGTGTTCCTGCTGGTGACGCGCATGGTGGCGCAGAACGAAGACCCGTGGTCGATGCAGTTCCATGCCGGCATCTGGGGCGGACTTTTCTGCCTCGTTCTGCTGTGGCTGGGCGAAGGCACCGGATCCGCTGTTCTCGATCCGGTCTGGCCCGAGGGCAATGCCTGGTACTACCTGCTCGGCGTCGGCGTCACCGCCACCATCTCGGGCGTGCTCGGCGTCTATGCCTATCGCTCGGCCCCTGCTTCCGTGCTGGCGCCGCTGCAATATCTTGAAATCGTCTCGGCGACGATCTTCGGCTGGCTCGTCTTCGGCGACCTGCCCGACGCGCTGAAATGGCTGGGCATTTCCATCATCATCGGCTCCGGTCTCTACATCATCTGGCGGGAACGTCGGATCGACAAGACCGTGAGCATCGCTCCGGTTTCGCCGGCAATCTGAAATAAGCAATCTGAAAACAAAAGAATGACTATCGGGAGGAAAACATGAAAACTGGAGGTCAGCTCGTCGTCGACGCACTCGTCGCCAACGGCGTCAAGCGTATCGCCTGCGTACCCGGCGAAAGCTATCTGGCGGTGCTGGATGCGCTCTATGACACCGACATCGATGTCGTCGTCTGCCGCCAGGAGGGAGGCGCTGCGATGATGGCCGATGCCTGGGGCCGCCTCTCAGGCGAGCCCGGCATCTGCATGGTCACGCGCGGCCCCGGCGCCACCAATGCTTCCGCCGGCCTGCATGTCGCCAAGCAGGACTCCATCCCGATGATCCTGTTCATCGGCCAGGTGCAGAGCGAGGCGCGCGAGCGCGAAGCCTTCCAGGAGATCGAGTATCGCCGCGCCTTCACCGAAGTCGCCAAATGGGTCGGCGAGATCGATGATCCCGCCCGCATCCCGGAATTCGTCACCCGCGCCTTTGCGGTCGCAACCTCCGGCCGGCCGGGCCCCGTCGTGCTGACGCTGCCTGAGGACATGCTGACGCGCAGTGCCGATGCGCCGGCTGCAAAGGCCTACCAGCCGGTCGAGGGCCATCCCGGTCCCTCCCAGATCAAGACGCTTGGCGCGCTGCTCGAAGGCGCCAAGCGCCCGATCGCCATCCTTGGAGGCACGCGCTGGACTGCCGACAGCGTCGCCGAATTCCAGCGCTTCGCCGAGCGCTGGAGCCTGCCGGTCGGCTGCTCCTTCCGCCGTCAGATGCTGTTCGACCATCTGCATCCGAATTACGCCGGCGATGTCGGCATCGGCATCAACCCGGCGCTGGCGAAGGAAATCAAGGAAGCCGATCTCGTGCTTCTGATCGGCGGGCGCTTCTCCGAAATGCCCTCGTCCGGCTACACGCTGATGGATAGCCCCTACCCGCGCCAGACGCTGGTTCATGTGCATCCGGATGCCTCCGAGCTCGGCCGCGTCTACCGCCCGGAACTGCCGATCGCCGCCAGCCCGCGCGATTTCGTTGCCGCCCTCGAAGGCCTTGCGCCGGCAGCCGAACCGGTCTGGTCGGCGCGCACAAGGGCGATGCACGAAGCCTATCTCAAGTGGTCGACACCACCGGAAACCGGCCCCGGCGACGTGCAGATGGGCCCGATCATGAACTGGATCGAGGCGAACACGCCCGAGGACACGATCTTCACCAATGGCGCCGGCAACTATGCCACCTGGGTGCACCGCTTCCACCGCTTCCGCCGCTACGCGACGCAGGCGGCCCCCGCCTCGGGCTCCATGGGCTACGGCCTTCCGGCCGCCGTTGCCGCCAAGCATCTGCATCCGGACCGCGAAGTCATCTGCTTTGCCGGCGACGGCTGCTTCCTGATGCACGGCCAGGAGTTCGCGACCGCGGTGCGCTACCGCCTGCCGATCATCACCGTCGTCGTCAACAACGGCATCTACGGCACGATCCGCATGCACCAGGAGCGCGACTACCCCGGCCGCGTCAGCGCCACGGACCTGACCAATCCTGATTTTGCCGCCCTTGCCCGCGCCTATGGCGGCCACGGCGAGACGGTGGAAAAAACGGAAGAGTTCGCCGATGCATTCCTGCGCGCCCGCGCCAGCGGCAAGCCGGCGATCATCGAGATCAAGCTCGATCCGGAAGCGATCACCCCGACGCGCACGCTGAGCGAGATCAGGAAGGGCTGAGCGGGTCCTCGCTTGGAAGGTTCAATCACGGCGCAGACGCGCCGTGGCTGGATTCCTGTGCTTGTCACAGGGAATCCAGCTTCCTACTCCTCCAGCCACTCGGTCGCAAACGCGCCGGCCACGTGCAGGTCGGTTGTCTCCAGTCGCCCGGGTCCGAGGTTCTCGAATTTGTGCGCCACGTTGGCCGGCGCCACGACGATCTGGCCGGCTTCGGCCTCGACCTTGCGATCGCCGACGGTAAACAGCGCACGACCGGTGCGAATGATGAACGTCTCGACATAGGGATGGCGGTGCAGCTTCGGCCCGCCGCCGATCTTGTCGGTGGTAAAGAACACCACCGAGACGTCGGCGCCATAGGCGCCGCCCTGGAATTCGCCCTGCCAGACATCGGGTTTTTCAGCCCACTGCTCGCGCTCAATCAGATGTACTGCCGCCATACCGTCTCCTCCGCCATTCGACCGTTCGAACCGCGGACGAGCCGGCAACCCCGAAGACGCAAGGCGTCATGGGGCGCTATGCGCCCCTCTGCTGCAGAGAGCCGGCTCAGCCGCGAATATGCTGTGTCTGCTGGAAGACCGCCGTCGAACGGGCGCCGGAGCGGCAATAGCCGAGCATCGGCCGCTGAAATTCGTCGAGCGCGTCGACCATCTTTTGAACCGCGTCCGCCGTCACGCCCATCGGGCCGACGGGGATATGCATGGTTTCGATGCCCAGCTCCTGCGCGCGCGCTGCGATGGAATCGAAGGTCGGCTGGTCCGGTGCCTCGAAATCGGGGCGGTGGCAGACGATGGACTTGAAGCCAAGCGCCTTGATCTGGTCGAGGTCCTCGACCGTGATCTGGCCGGAAACCGAGTATTCATCGTTGATCGGGCGGATGTCCATGGCAGCTTTACCCTTGAAAAAACCTGAGGCGACTGATGTAGGCCCGGTGCCCGCCGGCGTCAATTCCAAACGCTTGGGTCAGGCAACGCCGAAAGCAACCGCATAGGTCTGCGTTTGGCCGGGTTCGAGCAGTTTCAGCTCACCGGCAGCGCCGAGCTCCGGCCGCTTGGCCAGCCGATGCGACGCAGGCTCGATGCTGATGACATCGGCAACACCACGCTGGCAACGCCACATCTGCAGAAAAGGCAGCGTGTCAGCGCGAAAGCGCACCGTCAGCCGCTTACCGCCGGCAAGCGGGGCAAGCGTCACATCCGACCAGCCATCCGCCCCCACCTCGGCCGGAATGCAAAAATGCGCACTCTCGCCTTCGCCGAAGCGCCAGCCGCGCTCCCGCTCGGCAAAGGACGGGCTGATGATCCGGGTATTGTCTCCGACCAGCCTGCCGGCAATATTGAGGTGGTACATCATCATCGGTGGAAAGGCGCGGGCGCCGGTGTTGGTCAGCCTGTCTTCCAGCATCACCTCGTGCCGGTCGGCGTCCACATGCCAGCGCCGCTCCAGCAGCGCATGCCCACCATCGGCAAGGTTGACCTCGACCGTCGCGATGCAAAGAGTGCTGTCCGCAGACATGTGCGTGTGCTGGACCGGCGTGCCGGCAAGTGAACCGTGAAGCGGGTAACGCGCGCCGTCTGCGCCACCGGCAATCGGCTCGGGATGGCGGATGTGCTCCGGTCCGCAGGTGAAGAGAAAGCCGGAAAGCGCCCTGTCGATACGCGGGTCGCCATCGGACGGGATCGCCGCACCCGGTGAAAGGTCGACGCCATCGACGACGAAAGCGGCGATGTCGAGCGCCGACGACCGGTCGAACAGGATGTGATTCTCCTGTGCGTCGTCAGGTGCATCAAATCTCGTTCGCATGCACCGGCCCTCCACCTCCAACCCACGGGAATCACAGCGATCACAAAGACATGATAGCCGATGGGGGCTGTTTTTCATCGGTTGAAAGCTGGTATGGCTGCGCCTAGATAGAATTTAACCGCTTATTCATGATGAATTCATTTTTTTCACATTAACGTCGAAATCGGAATGTACCGCGCCACATCAACCACCATGAGAACAGGTTTTATCGTGACGTCAGCGACCCGCACCGGCCTCTCGCTCCTCGCCGCAGCCGGCTTCCTCGCCGTGGATCTTGCATCCGCCTTTGCTCAGGAAGGCTACGGCCGCAATCGGCGTGGCAATGGCGACGTGATGCTGGTGACGCCGGAAGGCGAAATCCTCGACTACATGCCGGGGTCCGACGAAGTGCGCACCATGCGCGACCGTCGCGGCCGCACCGTGCTGGTCGACAACTGGGGCAATGTGGTCGCGACCGTCGTGCCATCAGAAGGGTATGGTGCCTATCGGCGCCAGCAGGAAGCAGACGTCTATTCCAACCGTCGCACCCGCGATCGCGGTTACGGCTATTCCGAGCCCGGCGATGTCACCGGGTCCATTCCCGATTACCGCGACCCGGCCTATCGCGACGTGGTGCCGCCTTCCGTCGAGCGCAACGAACTGCCCAACAGCCTGCCCGGCTTGATCGACGGCGACGAACAGGCGGCGATCGACCCGCAATACGACCAGCCGATGAGGCAGTCGATGCCGCCGGCCATCTCGGTCAAGTCCAAGTCGCGCGCCGAAATCACCGCGCTGCAGGTGTTCCTCGACCGCGAAGGTTTTTCGCCCGGCGTCATCGACGGCAAGATGGGCTCGAACGTCACCAAGGCGATCGAGGCCTTTCAGCAATCGACCGGCGAAACGCTCGACCCGAACAATACCGAAGACATCCTCGAGCGGCTGCGCATGAACGGCGGCCTGCCGATCACCAGCTACACCATCACGGCCGCCGACGCCTCCGGCCCATACGTCGCCTCGATCCCCGACGACTACGCCCACAAGGCGATGTTGCCGCACATGTCCTTCACCTCGACGACGGAAATGCTCGGCGAGAAGTTCCACATGGACGAGACCTATCTGCGCGAGCTCAACCCGGGCGTCGACTTCACCATTCCCGGCACGATCATCAAGGTCATCAACCCCGGCGAAAACCGCAAGGAAAAGGTCGCGCGCATTGTCGCCGACAAGGCCCGCAAGCAGGTTCTGGCCTATGACGCCGCCGACAAGCTGGTCGCCGCCTACCCGGCAACGATCGGCTCGTCCGACACGCCGTCACCATCGGGCACCGTCAATGTCGAGCGCATCGCGCTCAATCCCGGCTACACGTACAACCCGAAGATCAACTTCAAGCAGGGCAACAACGACAAGATCCTGACGCTGCAGCCGGGGCCGAACGGCCCGGTCGGCACGGTCTGGATCGCGCTATCGCGGCCAACCTACGGCATTCACGGCACGCCGGAACCCTCGAAGATCGGCAAGACCCAGAGCCACGGCTGCGTGCGCCTGACCAATTGGGACGCGACCGAACTCGCAAAGATGGTCAGCGTCGGCGTCACGGTCGAGTTCGTCGACTGAGACGTCATATCTGAGCAATCTTGGGGCCTGCCGTGAGCTTGAGCCTTACCCAGGCGTCAGACCATGAGAAGCGTCTAGAGCGCGTCTTGCTCAAAAGGCATCCCCGCCTCCCTCATTCCGGCCTTGTGCCGGAATCCAGCGACCTGACGTCCGTCAGGTCGAAATACCTTTCATGCCGAAGACCTGGGATGGTCCCGCAGTTCCTGCGGAACTGCTGGGGACCTCTGTGACAAGCAAAGAAATGTGGTGCCTTAAGCTCTTCCTAAGCAGCTCTTCCTAAGCCTTCATTGCGATCGGCCGACGACACAGAGCGACACCGTCCCAAGCCCTTATGTCGTCACATGCGCAACGGCGCCTCAGTCGGTGCCTCGGCGCGGATATCTCCAACACCCCTGAATCCCTCGCGAATCCCTTGAAATCGCAGCTTTTTGTGCACTGCGTCACCCAATTGGGGGAGTGACACCGACATGCTTGCGTTGAAAATGGCCCTGTCTGCCCAGGGACTTCTTGGTCAGGCTATTTTCATCGGAACCAATAGGGCCGGTGCGGCGGACCACCGTCCCGGCAAAGACATTTACACCCGACTACTCCACCGACACGACCCAGACCGCGGCCGCCCACGAACCGGCTGCGGTCATTTTTTTGCAGGGGCACCCTGCACCATGCTGCAAGGCGCCCGGTCGTCACGACCTGATAGAAGCCATCATGACCTCATGAAACATTGTCATGAGAAATTTGAAGGCATTGGTCCTATCACTTAGCCACCTCTAAATTTCAGACCTTACCGAAGGAATGTCCGCTATGGCGACCGAGCGCACCCTGCCCAACCTCTGGCATGCGACGGCGCCTGCAGCGCCGGACACCCGGCCGCTTGGCCGCGACCTGACAACGGACGTCGCCATCATCGGCGGCGGCTTCACCGGTCTTTCGGCAGCCCTTCACCTTGCCGAAAAAGGCGTGAAGGCGACCGTCATCGAGGCGAAGATGATCGGCTTCGGCGGCTCCGGCCGCAATGTCGGCCTTGTCAATGCCGGCATGTGGGTGAAGCCCGACGACCTGATCGCGACGCTCGGTGCCGACGCCGGCAACCGCCTGCTCGGCGAACTCGGCGACGGCCCTGCCATGGTCTATGCCCTCGTCGAGAAGCACGGCATCGCCTGCG
This sequence comes from Ensifer sp. GW821-FHT05G01, assembly GCF_059419585.1. Classification (NCBI taxonomy): domain Bacteria; kingdom Pseudomonadati; phylum Pseudomonadota; class Alphaproteobacteria; order Hyphomicrobiales; family Rhizobiaceae; genus Ensifer; species Ensifer sp. GW821-FHT05G01. Next base: position 315,475 of record NZ_JBWKSC010000004.1, read on the forward strand.
AAGCCGTTCGCAACGGCACCCTGCACATGGCCGTCGGCGCCGAGGGCCTGAAGGATATCAGCGACCGCGAAGCCCAGTGGAAAAAGCGCGGCGCGCCGGTCGAGGTTCTCTCGGCCGAGCGGGCGGCAACGCTCTCCGGTGCCAAAGGCTTCTCCGGCGCGCTCCTCGACCGCCGCGCCGGCACGATCCAGCCGCTTGCCTATGCCCGCGGCCTTGCCCGCGCAGCGCTTGCCGCCGGCGCCGAGATCTACACCGACACGCCGCTTAGGGGCGCCGAGCGCCAGGGCGAGACCTGGGTGCTGAAGGCGGGTGACAATACCGTCAAGGCCAAGCAGGTGATCCTCGCCACCAATGCCTATGGCGGCATGTTCGCCGAGACGCCCTGGCAGCAGCACACGCAGGAGTTGACGATCCTGCCCTACTTCCAGTTCGCCACCAATCCGCTGCCGGAAAAGGTTGCCAACCGCGTCCTGCCGGAGCGCCAGGGCACCTGGGATACCGGCCTCGTCATGACCTCGTTCCGCATGGACCAGCAGAACCGCCTGATCTTCGGCTCGATCGGCCGGCTCGATGCGATGGCTCAAGGAACGCACCGCGCCTTTGCCGCCCGCTCCGTGCGCAAGCTCTTCCCCTATATCGGCGATTTCCGCTTCGAATACTGGTGGGACGGCCGCATCGGCATGACGACCAACAACCTGCCGGCCATGCACACGCTGGCGCCAAACGTCTTTTCCGTCAGCGGCTACAACGGCCGCGGCATCGCGCCGGGCACCGTCTTCGGCAAGGCGCTCGCCAACCACGTCACCGGCCAGACCTCGGCAATCCCCCTTGCCGAAACGCCCGTTACCCCCGACAGCTGGCGCAGCGTCAAGTCCGCCTTCTACCATGCCGGCGCGCAGGCCAAGCACCTGGTCGACCACCGGTTTTGAACGATCTCAGTAGGTCGGCACGACCGCGTCGCCGAGATAGAGAGCTGATCTGCTGAACATGCTCCATGCAGGCACGCATCGAGCCGCTGGTGGTACCCGCTCTCCCCGTTATCCTCGAGCCTGCCCCGAGGGTCCATGTCGCGCCACGCGAACAATCATCTGTTCTTGATGAACCGAGGAGCTTGATCCTCGGGTCAAGCCCGAGGATGACGCAGAGTTGGGTCAAGCCCGAGAATGCCGCATGCAAGGCCAGAGCCGAGGAAGCCCCGGACAGGTCAAGCCCGAAGTTGCCTTGTTGAGCCGGCGAACACCGCCGTGACCGGACCAGAGGCCACTCTTCCGAGAAAGTACCGAGCGGTGGAGAAAACCCGTCTGAACCACGCTCCGCGTCGGCACACGTTTGTGCAGGTGGCACCCCACTCTCCCCGTCATCCTCGGGCTTGACCCGAGGATCCACAGGCCCCGCGCCGAGCTCGCAGATCTGTCGAGGACCACAGAGCTGGATCCTCGGGTCAAGTCCGAGGATGACACTTTGAAAGCTTGGGCCTCACGGCCCCGTGCCAATGGCCAAGCCCGACGTAGCAAGTGCGAGACCAAATCATGCCGACAACGCGTGGGTGAAGTCGGAACAGACCGTGCGCTTCACCGACAGTCCAACTGCGCAGACAACAAGACGCCACAAAAAACGCCCCGGACCGGGATGGTTCGAGGCGTCAATGCTTCATACTTTGCTGTCCGGTTCAGGCCGCGCGGCGATAGCCAGATGCGGCGTGAACCTGGGTGGACGTCTGGAACGCCTTCAGCTTCAGCGCGATCTGTTCGGATTCCACCGTCAGCGCCTGGCTTGCGGCATTGGCCTCTTCGACCATGGCGGCGTTCTGCTGGGTGATCTGGTCCATCTGGCCGATCGCCGTGTTGACCGCTTGCAGGCCCTGCGCCTGCTCGGCGGTGCTGGCGCGGATGTTGCCGAAGACCGAGCTGACTTCCACCACCTGCGAGACGATCTGCTGCAGCGATTGGGCAACCTGGTTGACCGAGTTGACGCCATCGTCAACCTGACCGCGCGACTTGGCGATCAGGCCCTGGATGTCCTTGGCCGCATCGGCGCAGCGCTGGGCAAGCGCTCGCACTTCGGAGGCGACAACGGCAAAGCCCCTGCCCGCCTCGCCGGCACGCGCCGCCTCGATGCCGGCGTTGAGTGCCAGAAGGTTGGTCTGGAAGGCGATCTCGTCGATGACGTCGACGATGCGGGCAATGCTTGCCGACGACGTCTGGATTTCCTGCATCACCTCGATCGCATGGGTGACGATCTCGCCGCTCTGCTCGGCGTTGGCGCGAGCGGCAATGACCGTCGAATTTGCCTGGTCGGCGCCCTCGGCGGTCTGCTTGACCGTGCGCGTTACCTGCTCGACGGCAGCCGCGGTTTCTTCAAGGTTTGCCGCCTGGCGCTCGGTGCGCTTGGCTAGGTCGTCGGCAGCCGCCGCGATCTCCTTGGCGCTCAGGTGGATCTGGCTGGCGCCGGCCTCGATGCCGCCGATCGCGCGGGCAAGCTCGCTGATCGCATGGTTGAAGTTTTCGCCCAGCTCTTCGTAAGCCACGGGAAGGTCAGCGGCGATACGTGCCGTCAGGTCGCCGTCGGAGATCTTCTTCAGCGCGACACCGAAGGTCTGGCTGACGAGCTTGCGTTCGGTCGCTAGCACCTCTTCCTGCACGGCACGCTGCTTGGTGACGTCGGAGGCGTCCATATAGACCGAGATCGACAGGTCCATGTCGAGGAACATGCCCTTGACGAGGCTCGACAGCATCGCGCTCATGTCTTCGGCCGAGGTCTTCTGGCTGGAGAACAGGCCGCCTTTCGGCCAATGCGCCTTGACGATTTCGGTGATGAGGTGCTCGGCGATCAGCGCGTAGCCGCCGATGTACCAGCGCGGCTCAAGCCCGATGCGGGCATGCACCTGGCCGATGGTGCGGACCTTCGCACCGTATTCGTCGTTGAAATTGCCGTCGGCGATGTTCGCCCAATGGCCGACCTGCGCCCCCTTGGCGCGGTTGATATGCGCATCCGACGAGAAGAAGCGGTTGGTCTCCGGCGTCTTCTTGACCCGGGCGTAGAATTTGTCGAGCGCCGGCGCCATCTCCTTTTCCAGGATCGGCTTCAGGGCCTTCAGGCTCGCCTTGGCGGCATCATCAAGCGCCATGAAATTGAGACGACCGGCAATGTCTTCCTTGCCGGCAGCGACGTGTTCCGTTTTCATGCGCGACTTCCCTGCATGCTCTTGCTGGATCATGGAAGCTGGACGGGAGACCGGGCGAGTAAGGTCAGATCCACAATCCTTGCCGCAATCATGGCGGCTATCTGCATCCCGGCAAAAGCCATGAGCTGCAGTCACTTTCCATCAGCACTCGTATAAGCCCATGGTAAAGGAAGCCTTACGGGAAACAGCCATTTCGAGTAACCGCCACGCACTTCAACCGGAATTGACGAACATCAATTCCGGTTGTTCAAATTCTTCAAAGCATGTGGCGTCGGGGCCTGAGCCCCTGATCAGGCGGCGCGCCGCGAAGCCCAAGATGGCGCACGCGAAGCCCAGGAGCGCCGCGCCTTGATCGGCGTCAGGGCCTGCACTTCCTTAGCAAGCGCCAATGCATTTTCGCGCGCCTTGTCGAGGTTGCTGACGCGGGCCTCGTCCATCGACTGCAACGTTCCGCCGCAGTCGAAGATTTCGCGATAGGCAACACGTTCGACGATCGGCGTGTCGAGCACCGAGACACCGCGCGAGGCAAGCAGCGTCTTGATGGTCTGCAGCGCCCGCGTCGTCACCAGCGAATTGACGCGGGTGAGCACGACCGAATGGTTGATGCGAACCCGGGCCCTCTCCTCGATCTGGCGGATAAGTTCGAGGATCTGCACGGCACCGCGCGCGTCCATGGCACAGCCCTGAACCGGGATCAGCACCTGGTCGGAAAGGGCCAGCGCCAGCGCGACGATCTGGTCCTTGGCGCCGGCGAGGTCGATGATGATGTAATCGGCCTCGTCCTTCATTTCCCGGATATGACATTCCAGCGATGCCGGGGTGATGTGGGAGATGACCGAGAGATTGGCGATCTGGCCGGAGACTTCCGCCCAACTGGTGATCCAACGCTGCGGATCGGCGTCAAGAACCACAACGCGGTGTCCCTGCCTTGCCAGTTCCGTCGACAGGATCAGCGCCGCCGTCGTCTTGCCCGCGCCGCCCTTTGCATTGGCGAAAGTGATGACCGCCATCTTATTCCTCATTCTATCCTGTGTTCCCGCGCCCTGCCCGACCGAAGCGTCGAGCGAGCAGTGCCGCTTAATAGAACCTTTCAGAACATGGTTAACGAATTGGAAATTTTCGCTGGCGAAGATTAACACCATCCTGCCCAATCCGCAGGCAGGACGCAAAAAAGCCCGGAAAACTGGTGGTTTCCCGGGCTTCAAGAAAATTAACGCTCAGAGGCTTTTGGGCAATGCGCCCCGCCTCAGATACATTCCCTGAACAGCTTCTTGGCCGCTTCGAGCGTCAGCTCGACCGGGTTGCCGCCGGCGGTCGGATCGACGATCGCCATTTCCGACATCTCGTCGATGCGGTCGGTGCCGACACCAAGTGCTGCGAGCTTGTCGGGAACGCCGAGTTCTTCGCGCAGCTTCAAGACATAGTCGTAGAAGCCGTCGAAGCCGCCGGAGATGCCGAGATAGGCGGCCGCGCGCACGATCTTGTCCTCGATCGCCGAGCGGTTGAAGCGCAGCACCGGCGGCATCACCACGGCATTGGTCATGCCATGATGGGTGTTGTAGATCGCGCCGACCGGATGCGAGAGCGAGTGGATGGCACCGAGCCCCTTCTGGAAGGCGACGGCGCCCATGGCGGCCGCACTCATCAAGTTGGCGCGGGCTTCGATATCGGTGCCGTCCTTGTAGGCGCGCGGCAGGTATTCCTTGACCAGCCGCATGCCTTCGAGCGCGATACCCGCCGACATCGGATGGAAGAACGGCGAGGAATAGGCTTCCAGGCAATGGGCAAAGGCGTCCATGCCGGTGCCGGCGGTGATGACCTTCGGCATCCCGACCGTCAGTTCCGGGTCGCAGATGGTAACGGCAGGCAGGAACTTCGGATGGAAGATCACCTTCTTCACATGGCTTGCGGAATTGGTGATGACGCTGGCGCGTCCGACCTCGGAGCCGGTGCCGGCCGTCGTCGGCACGGCGACGATCGGCGCAATACCCTCGACGCTCGCACGCGTCCACCAGTCGCCGACATCCTCGAAGTCCCAGACGGGCCGCGTCTGCCCGGCCATGAAGGCCACGCATTTGCCGAGGTCGAGGCCGGAGCCGCCGCCGAAGGCAACGACGCCGTCATGGCCGCCGTCCTTGAACGCCTTGACGCCGGCGGCCAGGTTGATGTCATTCGGGTTCGGATCGACATCGGCGAAGATCGCCCGGCCAAGGCCGTTGGCCTCGAGGATATCGAGCGCATTCTGCGTGATCGCCATCGGCGCCAGGCCACGGTCGGTGATCAAGAGCGGCTTCTTCATGCCGGCCGCCTTGCAATGGTCGGCAAGCTCCTTGATCCGGCCGGCGCCAAACCTGATGGCGGTCGGATAGCTCCAGTTCGCGGTGATCGTCATGCTGTGACTTTCTTCAGATGGTAGGATTTCGGACGGGTAAGGTTCTGGAAGCCGATGACCGAAAGCGAGCCGCCGCGGCCGGTTTCCTTGACGCCGGTCCAGCAAAGCGCCGGATCGAGATAGTCGGCGCGGTTCATGAACACGGTGCCGGTTTCAAGGTCGCGGCCGATGCGCGAGGCGCGGTCCGCATCCTTGGTCCACAGCGACACCGTCAGCCCGTACTGGCAATCGTTCATCAGCTCGATCGCCTGGCTGTCGCTCTTCACTTTCATGATGCCGACGGCCGGGCCGAAGGTTTCTTCGCGCATGAAGGCCATGGAGTGATCGACGTCGACCAGCACCTGCGGCGCGAGATAGGCGCCGCCATCGTCCTGCGGGAACAGCTTCGGGTCGACCAGCGCCTTGGCGCCCTTCGAGATCGCGTCGGCGATCTGCTCGCGAACGGTTGCGGCAAAGCGCTTGTGCGCCATCGGCCCCAGCGTCGTTTCCGGATCGAGTGGATTGCCGAGCTTGTAGTTCGACACCCAGGCGACCGACTTCTCGACGAAAGCGTCATAGAGCGATTCATGCACATAGATGCGCTCGATGCCGCAGCAGCACTGGCCGGAATTGAAGGTGGCGCCATCCATCAAGGTGTCGACCGCCGCATCGAGATCAGCGTCTTCCATGACGTAGCCCGGATCCTTGCCGCCGAGTTCCAGGCCAAGGCCGGTGAATGTGCCGGCAGCCGCGCGCTCGATCGACCGGCCGCCTTCGACCGAACCGGTGAAGTTGATGAAGTCGAAGCTTTTCGCCGCAATCAGTGCTGCCGTCGTCTCGTGGTCGAGGAAGACGTTCTGGAACACATCGGCCGGAACGCCGGCCTCGACGAAGGCGCGCACCATGCGCTCACCGACGAGGATCGTCTGGCTGGCATGCTTGATGATGACGGTGTTGCCGGCCATCAGCGCCGGCGCGACCGTGTTGATCGCGGTCATGTAAGGATAGTTCCACGGCGCGATGACGAAGACCACACCATGCGGCTCGCGTTCGATACGGCGGCCGAAGCGGTCGCTGTCCTCGACGAGGATCTGCTGCAGCGCATCGGCGGCAATCGAGGCGACGTAGTTCGAGCGCTCGTTGAAGCCCTTGAACTCGCCGCCGTAGCGCACCGGCCGGCCCATCTGCCAGGCAAGCTCCGGCACGACCTCGTCGACCATCTCGTTGAGACGGGCGACGCCGGCCAGCACCAGGTTGACGCGCTCGTCCAGCGGACGGCGGGCCCAGGCCTTTTGCGCCTGGCGGGCGTGGGCGACGGCCTGCCTGGCAAGCTCCAGCGGCAGCGCCGGGCGTTCGGCATAAACTTCCCCGTTCACCGGAGAAATACACTTGATCATGCTCATGATCGTCTTCCTGCTTCCATTTCGAATGACGGCGTGGCCGGCCCCGGTAGCGGGCCGGCCACTGAAACTTGAAATTCCGGCCCTGTCAGGCCCGCTCGAAACCGCGTGCCACTTCCCAATCGGTGACGCGGCGATCGTATTCTTCCTGCTCCCACTCGGCCGCGCGGACATAGTGGTCGATGACCTCGTCGCCGAAGGCGGCACGCAGCATCTTGGAGCCGGTCAGCGCTTCTGTCGCGGCCCGCAAGGTACGCGGGATCTCGCGCACGTTCTTGCCACCATAGGCATCGCCGACAAAGGGCGCTTCCAGTTCCATCTTGCCTTCGATACCGGAAATGCCGGCGGCGAGCAAAGCGGCGAAAGCAAGATAGGGGTTGAGGTCAGAGCCGCCAACGCGGCACTCGATGCGGATCCCCTTGGTGTCCTCGCCGCATAGGCGATAGCCGGCCGTACGGTTGTCCTTGCTCCACACCGCTTTCGTCGGCGCAAACGTACCGGCCATGAAGCGCTTGTAGGAGTTGATGTAGGGCGCGAGGAAATAGGTGATCTCGCTGGCGTGGCTCAAGAGTCCGGCGACATACTGGCGCATCTGCTCCGACATGCCGTATTTGCCGTCCTTGTCGAAGAATTTCGGCGTCTTGCCGTCGGCGCTCCACAGCGACTGGTGGATGTGCGACGACGAGCCCGCGGCCTGATAGTTCCACTTGGCAAGGAAGGTGATCGCCTTGCCGCGCGACCAGGCGATTTCCTTGCAGCCGTTCTTGATGATCGCATGCCGGTCGGCCATCGTCAGAGCGTCGGCGTAGCGCACATTGATTTCTTCCTGGCCGGCAGACGCCTCGCCCTTGGAATTCTCGACCGGAATGTCGGCGCCCTGCAGGCCGTTGCGGATCGCCCGCATCACGTCTTCTTCCTTGGTGGTCTGGAAGATGTGGTAGTCCTCGTTGTAGCCGCTGACGAGCTGCAGGTCGCGGTAGCCGGACTGGCGCGCATCGTCATAGGTCTGGTCGAACAGGAAGAATTCGAGCTCGCTCGCCATGAAGGCCTTGAGGCCCATGGCCTCCAGCCGGGCGATCTGCTTCTTCAGGATGGCGCGCGGCGAGTGCGGCACTTCGGCGTGTGTGTGGTGGTCGAGCATGTCGCAGAGCACAAGCGCGGTGCCCTCGAGCCACGGAATACGGCGCAGCGTCGAAAGGTCCGGCTTCATCGTATAGTCGCCGTAGCCCTTCTCCCAGCTCGTCGCCTTGTAACCGGAGACCGTTTCCATCTCCATGTCGGTTGCCAGCAGGTAGTTGCAGCTATGCGTTTCCTGCCAGGCGCTGTCGACGAAATATTGCGCGTGGAAGCGCTTGCCCATCAGCCGGCCCTGCATGTCGACCTGGCAGGCGAGAACCGTATCGATGCGGCCCGCGGCAACATCCTCTTTCAATTGCTCGAACGAATAGCTCATCAAAATTCATCCCATGTTTCGGCAAGCGGCCGTTCCCGTGGCCGCAAAAAGAAAGGCGGAAGCTGCAGATGCGCTTCCGCCCATTTTATTGTTGCTTAGATCTGGCCGACCGCCTTTTCGGCAGCAGCGATTTCCGCCTGGCGGCGTGCGACTTCGTCGCCGATCGGCGGGCCGCGGAAGCGGCGCTTTTCGAAACCGAACCAGATGATCGCGGTCAGGACCAGGAAGCCGACGGTGATGTAGAGCGCCCAGTCGTTCGGCGGCTGGATGCCGAGAACGAAGATCAGCGCCATGGCGATGATCGAGAGCACCGCAAAGATCTTGAACATACCCTCGCCCAAGTCCCACGGGCCCATCTTGTCCCACTTCGACGTGCCCCAGGCGAAGAGGCCGAGCGTGATCGGGATCGCGAAGGAGAAGAACAGGAAGATGACCGTGCACGACACGACGATGGTGTAGACGGGCGTCTCGCCGATCGCGACCAGTGACGAACCCCAGACAAAGAGCACGGCGAGGATCGAGCCGGTCCAGATTGCTGCCACCGGCGTGCGGTAGGTCGGGCTGACCTTGGCGAGCGCCTTGGAGGCCGGCAGACCGCCGTCACGCGAGAAGGCGAAGATCATGCGCGAGACCGAGGTCACGGTTGCCAGGCCGCACAGCCACTGGCTGACGAGGATGGCGAGGTAGAGCACGTCCTTCATCACAGGGTGGACCTGTGCGTCCATGGCCCAGAAGAACACGTTCCAGCCCTGCTTGGCGGCTTCGTCCATGTTCGGGATCATCAGCACGAAAGAGCACAGCATGATGTAGCCGAACAGCGCCGACCACAGCACCGACGAGACCATGCCGCGCGGCACGGATTCGGCAGCTTTCACGGTTTCTTCCGAGGTATGCGCCGACGCATCGTAGCCGGTGATCGTATAGATTGGCAGCAAGAGACCGAGCAGGAAGACCCACGAGCCCGAGGTTGCCGGCCAGACATTGCCGCCGGCTTCACCGGAATAGTTGGAGAAGGTGAAGAGGCGGGCGATGTCGTAGCTGTCGGCAACGGCAAGGCACACGACAGCGAGCAGGATCGACGTTGCGAAGATCAGGTAGCCCGAGAAATCGGTGAGCTTGGCCGTAAGCCCGATACCCATGTGGTTGACCAGAGCCTGGGCGCCGGTGATGACCGCCAGGAAGATGATCCGCGTCAGCGTCGTATCCTCAAGGCCGAAATACGGTGTGCCGAACGAGCCCATGAAGAAGTAGTAGGTGCCGACATTGATGGCGCCCAGCACAGTAACGAGACCGAGCAGGTTGAACCAGGCGGTCAGCCAGCCGGTGAAGCGGTTGCCGAGGATCGAGCCCCAGTGATAGAGGCCGCCGGCGGTCGGATAGGCCGAGCTGATCTGCGCCATGGCAACGGCAAAGACGAGCGAGATGAAGCAGCCGAGCGGCCAGCCGATGCCGATGGCGGCCCCACCCGCACCCGACGTTGCCTGGGCCAGCGAATTGATGCCGCCGGAGAGAATGCAGATGATCGAGAACGAGACCGCGAAGTTCGAGAACCGGCTCATTCGCCGCTCGAGCTCCTGGGCATAGCCCATCGAATGCAGGACCTGCATATCCTGCTTTTTGTCGAGATCACTGTAGTCTGACATTTTTCTTCCCCTGATTTCTTCAGACCCGGCCGCCCCATTGCGGCAGGATCCCATCACTACCTGCCCCGGCAAGCCGGAACAGGACCGCGGCAAAGCCGCTCCCCAGGGTCTTTTATTGTGCTGAAAGTGCCGCCACGCCTTGGCTGAGCAACCCTTCCAGATAATCGGCCATGACCCTCTGGCCGATCTCGTTTCGAATGAGATCGTTGCGGATCTCGATCATCACATTCGGCAATCCGTTGTGGACGCCGTATTCGATCAGGCTATGCGTGACACCATCGGCCGGCCCGTAGGGCTCGTTGCGGCGGATGTCGTAGGCAACCTTGCCCTTGGTGGCGAAGGTCAGCATCTGGTCGGCGAGCCGGCTGTCGGCGTCATGCAATATGCCGACCTCGACTGAACGCGGCTTGCCGAAATAGACGGGCGTGAACGAGTGCATGGTGACAACCACGGGCGGCTTGCCCTTCGCCTTGCGCTCGGTGACGAACCGGCTGACGGCGTCGTGAAACGGCAGGTAGATCTCGTCGACACGCGCCTGCCGCTCGTCCTCTGCCAAATCGCGGTTGCCGGGAACCTCGAAAACTTCGCTGACGGCAGGCATGGCGCCGTCGGCCTCCGGCGGACGGTTGCAATCATAGGCAAGGCGCGAGAAGCGCTGGTAAATCAGCGCCGCATCGAGCTTGCGCGACAGGAGCTCGGCAACGGCGAGCGCGCCGGGATCCCAGGCGATGTGGCTTTCGAGCGCCTGCTGCGAAAGGCCGAGCGAACCCAGCCGCTCGGGCACCCGGCGCGATGCATGTTCGCAAACGAGAACGATTTCGCCTCTGCCGGCCGCATTCTCGATCGCAACCGGATCGCCATCTGTATCGGTCAAAAGTCGCGTCAACACCGGCATCCCCTCTTGCCCCGTTAGACGTTCATTAATGAAAAGATTTGTTCAGAGATTAGCCAGTGTCAATCGAAATCTGAAACGATCTCTTCAAAATTGCGATTGACTCCAATTGTGACAGCGATGTTTAATCTGTCACAAACTGGCATTAGACCAGTTCAGGGGAACCGATTTGACCAGCAAGGCGACATCCACGACGGTGTCGGATGTGATCAATGCCCACTTCACCGCGCTGACCCGCGCGGAAAGGCAGTTGGCGGAGACACTTCTCGACAATTATCCGGTCTCGGGACTCGGTTCGATCACCACGGTCGCCGAGAACGCCGGCGTGTCGACACCAACAGTCGCCCGCATGGTGCAAAAGCTTGGTTTCAAAGGCTTTCCCGATTTTCAGTCGCGGCTGCACCAGGAGCTGGAAGCGACGATTTCCAACCCGATCACCAAGCATGACCGCTGGGCTGCAAGCGCGCCGGGTACCCACACGCTCAACCGCTTTGCCGACGCCGCCATGAACAACATGCGCGAGACGCTGTCGCAGATCGAACCGCAGGAATTCGACGAAGCGGTAGCCCTTGTCGCCGACCGCAAGCGCAACGTCTATCTGCTGGGCGGCCGCATCACCCGCGCCGTTGCCGATTATCTCTTTACCCACCTGCAGGTCATCCGCCCTGGCGTCACCGAAATCGCCTCCAATGCCAGCGCCTGGCCGCATTACGTGCTCGACATGCGCCATGGCGACGTGCTGATTCTCTTCGACATCCGCCGCTACGAGCAGGAGATGGAGACACTCGCGAAATCCGCCCGCGACCGCGGCGTCGAGATCGTGCTCTTTACCGATCGCTGGAGTTCACCGGTCGCCAAATCCGCCTCCAAGGTTTTCCGCTCGCAGATCGAGGTGCCATCCGCCTGGGACAGTTCGGTCGTCATCCTGTTTCTGGTCGAAGCGTTGATCGAAGCCGTGCAGAGCTCCAACTGGGACGCGACACGCGACCGGATGAAGACGCTCGAGGGGCTGTTCGATTCGACCCGCATCTTTCGCAAACCGGTTTAGGAGGGACAGCCGGAACGTTCACGAAGTTTTATGCACATGTGTCTCAGTGAAGGCGCCGTGTCGGAAAAAGATTTGTTCTTCCAACGACATGGGCGGCGCGAACAGACAGATCGCTGTCACACAAGTTTCATAGCATCTCTTTAACAGCATCGCCGAAATTGACTGAAAACCCATAAGGAGAACGCCAGTGATTTCAACGACTCAACGCCTGCTCTCGCTTTCCACCGCCATTCTATTGGCAACGACGGCCATTGCCGCTGCCGAGCCGAGCGCAGAGCTCATCGAAGCTGCCAAGAAGGAAGGCATGCTGACCACCGTTGCCCTGCCCCACGACTGGTGCGGCTATGGCGACGTCATCGCCGCCTTCAAGGCCAAGTATCCGGAAATCCAGGTCAACGAACTGAACCCCGACGCCGGCTCTGCCGACGAAGTCGAGGCCGTCAAGGCCAACAAGGACAACAAGGGCCCGCAGGCGCCTGACGTTGTCGACGTCGGCCTCGCTTTCGGTCCGCAGATGAAGGCCGAAGGCCTGCTGCAGCCCTACAAGGTGTCGACCTGGGACGAAATTCCTGACAGCGTCAAGGATGCCGAAGGCTACTGGTACGGCGACTACTACGGCGTCATGTCCTTCCTGGTGAACAAGGACCTCGTCGCCAACGCGCCGAAGGACTGGGCCGACCTCTTGAAGCCGGAATATGCCGGCCAGGTGGCACTCGCCGGCGACCCGCGCGCCTCGAACCAGGCGATCCTCGGCGTTCTCGCTGCTGGCCTCGCCAAGGGCGCCAAGTCGGGCAAGGAAGCCGGTGAAGCCGGTCTCGCCTACTTTGCCGAGCTCAACAAGGCCGGCAACTTCGTTCCGGTTATCGGCAAGTCCGGCACGCTCGCCCAGGGCTCGACCCCGATCGTCGTTGCCTGGGACTACAACGCTCTCGGCTGGGCGAAGACGCTTAACGGCAACCCGCCGACCGAAGTCGTCGTTCCTGCAAGCGGCGTTCTCGCCGGCGTCTACGTTCAGGGCATCTCGGCCTATGCGCCGCACCCGAACGCCGCCAAGCTGTGGATGGAACACCTCTACTCCGACGAAGGTCAGCTCGGCTGGCTGAAGGGCTTCTGCCACCCGACCCGCTTCAACGCCATGGTCAAGGCCGGCAAGGTTCCGCAGGAACTGATCGACGCCCTGCCGCCGGCAGCTGCCTACGAAAAGGCCTACTTCCCGACGCTCGAAGAAGTCGATGCCAACAAGGCAGCGGTCACCGGCGCCTGGGATTCCGTGGTCGGCGCCAACGTTCAGTAAGCGTTTCCACAATCATGCTGCCCCGGCCGGTTTTCCGGCCGGGGCAGATGCGATATCGATAAGCAATTCAATGAACGACCGCGTCCGTAACGCGGCTTCTCGGGGCGAACGGAATGTCATCTGCTCACACCGGCGCCAGGCCACCTGCGCGCCGTCTTCCGCTTCACTGGCTCGGCGTCCTGCCCTTTGCAGCGTTCGTGTTCCTTTTTCTGATTCTGCCAACGATGAAGATCGTGGTCGGCGCCTTCCAGACGCCTGATGGCAGCTTCACCTTCGACAACATCATCGGCCTGTTCACGCCGTCGATCCTGTCGGCCTACTGGATCTCCATCAAGATCAGCATCGCCTCGGCGCTTCTCGGCTGCCTGATCGGCTTTGCGATTGCGTCTGCCGTCGTCTTCGGCAGTCTGCCGAAATGGATCCGCGGACCGCTTTTGACCTTTTCCGGCGTCGCTTCGAACTTCGCCGGCGTCCCGCTCGCCTTCGCGTTTCTCGCAACGCTCGGCCCCGTCGGCATCCTTACCGTGTTCCTGCGCTCGAACTTCGGTCTCGACCTCAGGCTGCTCGGCTTCAACCTCCTGTCGTTCTGGGGGCTGACCGTCACCTATCTGTTCTTCCAGATTCCGCTGATGATCCTCATCATCACCCCGGCTCTCGACGGATTGAAGCGCGAGTGGCGCGAGGCTGCCGAAATTCTCGGTGCCACCGGCCTGCAGTACTGGCGCATGGTCGCCTTCCCGATCCTGCTGCCTTCACTTCTCGGCACCCTCGCGCTCCTCTTCGCCAACGCCTTCGGAGCCGTCGCGACGGCGATCGCGCTCACCGGCTCGTCGCTCTCGATCGTCCCCATCCTGCTCTTCGCCCAGATCCGCGGCGACGTTCTCGGCAATCCGCACCTCGGCTACGCACTCGCCTTCGGCATGATCGTCGTCACGGGCATCGCCAACGCGATCTACATCTGGCTTCGCGCCCGCAGCGAGAGGTGGCTGAAATGAAGAAGATATGGGCCTGGGGGGCCCTCATTTTCGGCCTCCTCTATTTCACCCTGCCGCTCATCGGCATGACGAACTTCTCGCTGAAGATGCGTCGCGGCGAGTATTCCTTCGACGCCTATGGCAAGGTCTTCAGCGATCCGCGCTTCCAGGAGACCTTCACCTATTCCATCATGCAGGCGCTGTTCACCATCGCCTTCGGCGTGCTGCTCGTGGTGCCGACGGCCTACTGGGTTCGCCTGAAGCTGCCGCGGTTGCGGCCCTACATCGAGTTCATCACGCTGCTGCCGCTCGTCATCCCGGCGATCGTCATCGTCTTCGGCTACATCCGCCTCTACAACACCTCGAGCTGGCTGCCGCTGACCGGATCGATCGCGGGCACCAATGTGCTTCTGATGTTCGGCTATGCCATCCTCGCCCTTCCCTACATGTACAGGGCCGTAGACACCGGGCTTCGCACGATCGACATCGCCACTCTGACAGAGGCCGCTCAAAGCCTCGGGGCAGGATGGGCGACCATTCTCGGCCGGATCATTCTGCCGAATGTCCTGGTCGCGGTGCTCTCCGGCGCCTTCCTGACGTTTGCCATCGTCATCGGCGAATTCACCATGGCAGCGCTTTTGAACAGGCCGGCCTTCGGTCCGTATATGCAGCTTCTGGGCGCCAACCGCGCCTATGAGCCAGCCGCCCTCGCCGTCATCGCGTTCGGCATCACCTGGGGCTGCCTCGGCCTCATCCAGCTCGTCTCGCGCTTCCAAAAAAGCGCGCCTCCCAAGGCCTGAGGATCGGTTCATATGAGTTTCCTGACACTGACCAACATCCAGAAATCCTTCGGCCCCGTGCAAGTCGTGCATGGCTTCGACATGGCGATCGAGAAAGGCGAGTTCGTCTCGTTCCTTGGGCCCTCGGGCTGCGGCAAGACCACCGTCTTGCGCATGATCGCCGGTTTCGAGACGCCCTCCAGCGGATCCATCGTCATCAACGGCAAGGACCAGGGCACGCTGAAACCGAACCAGCGCAATATCGGCATGGTGTTCCAGGCCTACGCTCTGTTTCCGAACATGAACGTGCACGACAACGTAGCCTTCGGCCTGAAGGTCGCCGGTGCGCCGAAGGCGGAGACCGACACGCGCGTCAAGCAGATGCTGAGCCTGATCAAGCTCGAGCACCTGGCCGACCGTTTCCCCTACCAGCTGTCCGGCGGCCAGCAGCAGCGCGTGGCACTCGCCCGCGCGCTCGCCGTCAAGCCGCAGGTGCTTTTGCTCGACGAGCCGCTGTCGGCGCTCGACGCCAAGATCCGCGTGTCGCTGCGCGAGGAGATCCGCCAGATCCAGCAGCAACTCGGCATCACCACCGTCTTCGTCACCCATGACCAGGAAGAGGCGTTGTCGATCTCGGATCGCATCGTCGTGATGAATGGCGGCCGTGCTGACCAGATCGGGACGCCGTTCGAGATCTACAACACACCTGCCACCCGCTTCGTCGCCTCCTTCGTCGGCACGCTCAACATCATCGAGGCCAAGGTCGCAGACCCGGCCACGGGCGCCGTCGCCATTGGCAACCAGCAGGTCTCGCTGAAGGAGCAGATTGCCGGCATGAAGGGTGGCGACCCGATTTCGCTGGCGCTGCGCCCGGAGGCAGGCTCGATCGCCGACAGCGCCAAGGGTGATACGGCACTGACCGGTGAAGTGGTTTCGACCAGCTTCCTCGGCTCGGTCATCCGCACCAAGCTGCGGATCGGCGGCGATGTCATCTCTTTCGACATGTTCAACGACCCCGGCCTGACGCCGCCGACCTTCGGCGACAACGTCACGCTGCGTTTCGCCGCCAAGGATCTGCTGGTCATCCGCGAGTAGCCGAGCGTTGAAAGGTCAACCGTCGCTGGAATCATTTCGCCCGGCGGCGGCCGGCCTTGGAAAAATCTGTCGTAATTTCCAGGATTTTCGTCGCGCCACGCGTTTGACCACGCGTGGCCGATCTATATAGTCGGCCCTGTTCTCAGGGCGGGGTGAAAGTCCCCACCGGCGGTAGCGATCGCTACAGCGCCGCGCGTCTTAACAGACGCGCAAAGGTCGCTGTAGAACTTGAACGTGCTGCATGTTTTGTCCTTAAATCGGTGAGATTTGAGGATACATGCAGCGATCGAAGCCCGCGAGCGCCTTGGAGCCGGCAGTGGTTCCAGGGGTCAGCAGATCCGGTCAGATTCCGGAGCCGACGGTTAGAGTCCGGATGGAAGAGAGCAAGCAGGATCGTGAACCCCACGCCGGGGTTTTGCGCGCATGCATGTTCGCCCGACGGGAAAATTGGAAACGCCAAACCCTGGAAGGCTTGAGACCATGACTATTCTTTCCCACCCCACCGCCAAGATTGCGATCGTTCGTGCCCGTTGGCACGCCGACATCGTCGACCGCTGCGTCGACGCCTTCGTCGCGCAATGGACGAAGCTCGGCGGCTCGGCTGCCGATGTCGAGATCTTCGACGTGCCGGGCGCACTCGAAATCCCGCTGCACGCCCAGAAGCTCGCCAAGACCGGCCGCTACGCCGCGATCCTCGGCACCGCCTTCGTCGTCGATGGCGGCATCTACCGGCATGACTTCGTCGCCGGCACCGTGCTCGACGGCATGATGCGCGTTCAGCTCGACACCGACGTGCCGGTGCTTTCCGCCGTGCTGACCCCGCACAATTTCCAGGAAAGCGCGCCGCTGATCGCCTTCTTCCGCGAACACTTCGTCACCAAGGGAGAAGAAGCCGCGAATGCCTGCGCCCAGATCCTCGACGCCCGCGCCAAGCTGGCGCTGGTCAACGCCTGATCTGACGCCACACCGTATCGTAACCGGCAGCCCCTCATCCGGCCTGCCGGCCACCTTCTCCCCGCCTGGCGGGGAGAAGGACGTGCGTGGCGCGCTCTCGCGTCCAAGCACCGTCATCCGATGGCCACAGCCTTTACCACCCTACGCTGCGGTCGTCGGTACCCGCAAAACGGATGGCGAGGCTGTCGGACGAAATAGCACCGCAGGGCTTACGGCGAGTGAAAGCGCACGCGACCGTCCCCTCTCCCCGCCTGCGGGGAGAGGGCTAGGGTGAGGGGCAGCTTTGCGCAAAACGGGTGAAGAACAAATCCAAGTGAAGGCCCCGACCCCATTCTTGAATCAACCTCTGAACCACCTGAATCGACCCGCCAGCAACGGCCCTCAAACCGCTGTTTCGACTCAGTAATTCCAGCGGCTCACTGCGCCGGCTCGGCCTCGGCGAGGCAACGTTCCAACGCCGCCATGCGGTGACGATGGCCCGCCGCCTCGAAGCCGACGACTGTCACGAACGGCGCGAACATCACGACAATCAGGCAGACCGCCATGTCGACGCCTGCCATCGCCGCTGCGATCGACGCTGCCAGCACAAGCACCGTTCCGGCGAGCAGCCACGCATGCAGCGGCTCCGCCTGCCGCAGCAGATAAGCATACATGCCGTAGACGAGGCCGATGTACGCGCCGACCGGGATGACCACAGTCAGCACCGTTGCCAGCGAGCCGATATGTGCCTTGTGCTCGATGTAGTAGGCAGCGACATGCAGGCCGGCGCCGGTCGCAACGATCGCGGCGAAGATGAACATGTGGCCATAGCCCCAGACGAAGGACCGCTTGCGGTGCGCATGTAGCACCTCCGCACTCGGCAGCAGGAAATAGATCCACCACATGCCGAAGGTGAGGCCGGTGCCGGCGAGGCATACGAGCGCCACGTCGAGGTTCCAGCCCTCCCCGTCGACAACGGCGGTGATCGAGGCGACCGTGCCGACCACACCTTCGCCAAGCGCGATGATCGCCAGGAGGCCGTAGCGCTCGGCGATATGGTGCGCATGCCAGGGCGTGCCACCATACCGCGTCTCGGCGATATAGGGCCCAAGCATCTCGATCGCCGTCAGTACCACCACCATGGCAATGGACACGGTGAGCGAGAAATCGAAGAAGATCAGCACGATCCAGCCGAGCTGGGCGATGCCGATGGCGATCACATAGGTCATGCAGGCACCGCGCCGCTGCGGATCCTGCCGGGTGGCGCGCAGCCACTGGAAGATCATCGCCACGCGCATGACGACATAGCCGAGCACCATCACGCCATTGTCGAGATGCCCACCCACGTCGATCGAGTGGAACATGGCAGGAAGGCCGATTGCCAGGATCAGCACGCCGACCATCTGCACCATGGTGACGCAGCGAAACACCCAGTCGTCAGTGTCATAGGCTGACGCGAACCAGGTGAAATTGATCCAGGCCCAGCAGATGGCGAAGATCGCGAGCGTAAAGCCGATCAGCCCTGCCCTGAAATGTCCTTCGGCCATCAGATGCGCAAGTTGCGATGCGGCAAGGCTGAAGGCGATGACGAAGGTCAGGTCGAACAGAAGCTCGAGCGTCGTTGCCGTGCGGTGGTGTTCGTGCGTGTCGCGGCCGCTCATGCGTGCCAGGCGGTGGGCTGTGGCACGGGGTGGCGTCGTGGTAGCGTCGGACATGGATCGGCATTCCTCGCAGACGGGATGATACGCAAGAATATTCAAATATTTTCAGAAGCTTCGTCAAGCGGGCAGTGCCAGATCACCCGGTTTTGGCTGAACATGAAAACGCCCGGCATCTCTGCCGGGCGTCTCGCCGCAATGCGCGAGGGAGGATCAACGTGCATGGCGGTATCACCGCATTTCCAGGACACATGCGAAGCCGTTCGCCGCCAGGAATTGCGTAAAACGATGCGAGAGAGCGTCTCCGTGGCCCGGTTCAGGCCGGAAACGCTCTCTTGCCCGGTTGAATTACTTCGCCGCGTCGAGACGATCGATCGCGTCGACATTGCCGGCCGACGGGCCGTTCGGGTCGAACTCGGAGGCGAGCCAGGCATCGACGATCGATTTGGCCAGTTCCGGCCCGATGACGCGTGCGCCCATGGTGATGATCTGCGCGTTGTTCGACTTAGCAGCCCGCTCGGCGGAATAGGTGTCGTGGGTCAGCGCGGCGCGGATGCCCGGCACCTTGTTAGCCGAGATGCAGACGCCGATGCCGGTGCCGCAAAACAGGATGCCGCGCTCGTTCTCGCCGTCGACGATGGTCTGCGCCAGCTTCTGCGACAGGTCGGCGTAGAAGCCGGACTGGCTGAGGTCGCTGACCTCGAGGCCAGCTTTGCTCTTCAGGTGCGCGGCGATGACGTCGAGCAAGGGCTTGCCGGCGCTGTCTGCTCCGATTGCAATCTTCATGATGGTTCCTTTCCGTCGTTTTGGTTGGCGTGCAAGGGGCTCAGATCGCCCCGGAGACACGCTTGAGAATGTCGAGATAGCCGTTGACGTCCCAGGCCGAGCGGCCGATGAACAGGCCGTCGATATGCTTCTCAGCGATCAGTTCCTCGCAATTGCCGGGATTGACGCTGCCGCCGTAGAGCACGGGCACGCGCACGCCGAGTGCGGCTTCAGCCACATCGGCGATGCGCTTGTGGCGCTGGTCGGCATAATCGGATGTTGCCGGGATGCCGTTGACGCCGATCGCCCAGACCGGCTCGTAGGCAAGCAGGATCGTCGCCTTGCGGGCGTCGCCGTCAAGAAGCGCCAGCGCCCCTTCCACCTGCCGCTTCAACACGGCATCCGCCTCGCCCGCCTCGCGCTCGGCAAGCGTCTCGCCGATGCAGATCAGCGGCACGAGGCCGTGGCGCACGGCTGCCGCCGTCTTCAGGCCAACGGTCCGGTCGGTCTCGCCGAAATGCTCGCGCCGTTCGCTGTGGCCGAGCTCGACCACGTCGAGATTGCAGTCCCTCAGCATCACCGGCGACACCTCGCCGGTCCAGGCGCCGGCATCATCCCAATGCATGTTCTGTGCGCCGACCTTGACGCTGGTTTGAGCCAGCCGGTCCTTGACCTGACGAACGGCGGTAAAGGGCGGAATGACGAAACGCTGGATGCGATCGTCGCGCGCTGCGTCCGCTGCCGCCAGTCCGTCGGCAAAGACCATGGCCTCGGCCAGCGTCTTGTTCATCTTCCAGCTTGTGCCCACCCAGAGCTGCGGCTTGGTCATGTTTTCTCCGATACTTTTTGTGTGTCGACCTTGACCAGGCGTACGCCGGCTTCGCTCAGCGCGTCGGCATGCTCATCCGCCACTTCGGCGCCTGTCAGCACCGCGTCGAAGGCGTCGAGCCCGGTCAGGAAATGCAGGGCGGATCGCCCGAACTTGTCGTGATCAACAAGCAGATACTTGCGCGCCGCCGATTTCACCATCAGGCGCTTCGCCTGCACGACCTCCTGGTCCTGGTGGAAGGCTGCCGTGCCAGCGACGGCGGAGCTGGAGAGGAAGGCGATGTCGACGCGCAGCGAGCGCAGCGCCTCTTCCGTCACAATGCCAAAGAAGCCATTGAACTTCTTGCTGTACTGGCCGCCGAGCGCGATCACGTTGATACCCGGCGCGCCGGAGAGGCCTGAGATGACGCCGAGATTGTTGGTGATGACGGTGAGCGGCCTGATGTCCCGGATGCAGGCAGCAATCGCGCCAGCGGTCGAACTGTCGTCGATGAGGATGCTCTGCCCCGGCTCGATCAGACCAGCCGCATATTCGGCGATCCGGTTCTTCTCGGCGGCGGCAATCTTCTCACGGTAGCGGAAATCGCTTTCGAACTGCGGGCTCGACTGGATCGAGGCGCCACCATGCACCTTGCGCAACAGGCCGGCCTGTTCAAGGTCGTCGAGGTCGCGATGCACAGTCATCTTGCTGACGCCGAAACGGAGCGAAAGATCCTCGACGGACGCCGTGCCGGCCTCCATCAGAACATCCATGATCGCCTGTCGCCTGTCTTCCGGCTTCATCGCCATCCGCCTCGATCCGATGGCGTAGGAGTACGCCATCACTCCCGGGAAGATAACATCGTAATGTTATATTTCAATATCGATGGTGAGATTTTGTGATTTTTTAATGTGATTTTGATGACCGATTGAAGCCCGTGTCGATGTAGGGCTCCCAGAACTCCACGGATTCCCGGATCATATCGACGACATTGTGATCCGTTGGCTCACGCTCGCGGAAGGAAAGCTCCAGGCAGATCTCGTTATCGGTGCCGCCGCCGGCCTTGACCGCGTCGATCAGCTTTTCCGGCGTGATGCGTCCGTCCTTGTTGTAGGCGGCGGTGAACGGCCAGTGCCCGCCCTTGTTCATCGACGACTGCTTGATGTGGATGATCGGCGAGCGCTCAGGAAAGGCGCCAGCCCAGGCATAGGGGTCGATATCATCGGGATCGTCGGAGGTGACGTCGCCGTGGTCGATATCGACCATCATCTTCATCGGGATCGGCAGGCCGGCCTCTGCCAGCCGCCGGTCGAGCGCACGGCACTCGGCGATCGTGTGGCCGAACTCGCGGCCGACCGACATCGGTTCCCAGAAGACATAGGAAAGACCGGCCGCCTTGCCGTGCTCCGCCACCTCGCGCCAGCAGTCGATGGCGATCTTCATCAGCTCCTCGCGCCGCGCCGGGTCGTCGTAATCCCGGAGCGTGAAGATCGCGAACTGCGTGCCCATGCCGGAAGCGCCGAGCTCGGCGGAGATATCAGCGAAGGTCTTGAACCAGTCGACGTAGTAACGCCGCACATCCGGATCCGGGTGGCCGAAATGATTGAGCCTGCCATAGGGCCCGGTCATGCCCGAGGTGATCTTCACGCCGGTGCGGGCGAGTGCCGCCCTGAACTGGCGTATGGTCTTGGAGATCGTCGCCGCCGGCCAGCCCGGATTGACGAACTCGTGCGTCAATTGCACGTAACCGATGCGGATTTGTTCGCCGATCGTCTCGATCAGGTCGTCGGGCTCGGCAAAGCGGTTGACCAGCGGATTGGTGTTGAGCGACAGCGTGAAAGCCAAGGCCGTACTCCTGACTACCAGAGAAACTTCGGGAGGATGAAATCGGGAGTAGCGCCATGGTCGGCAAAAAGCGCTTGCCGCTCCGCGTCGGAGGCATGTTCCAATATGCCCGTGGTCACCAGCACCGAGCCGAGCCCGGCACTCGCCGCGCCAACGATATCGTGCTCGATGCTATCGCCGATGGCGCAGACACGCGACGGATCGGGACGGCCGAGAAAGTCGAGGGCAAAATCGTAGATGTCGGAGAAGGGTTTGCCGATCCAGCGCACCTTGCCGCCAATGTCCTCGTAAAGCTCGGCGATCCGCCCGGCGCCGAATGCCGTTCCGGTCTTCGTCAGCATGACCTTGTCGGGGTTGGTGCAGAGGCATGGCACGCCGCGTCGCGCCGCCGGCGCCAGCAGCGCCTCGTAGTGCGACAGCGGCAGCACATCGCCTTCGCTTGCCGCCAGCAGCACAAAGTGCGCCTCTTCACCCCAGTGAGTGCGCTCAAGATCGAGCCCCTTCAGCGGCGAGAGGTCGCCGTCACGGCTGACCAGGAGGCATTTGCGGGGCAGCCCGCTTGCCTGCCTGCCTTCGCGCTTCAGGATCTGCCAGGCCACCTCGCCCGAGGTTAAAAACCAGTCCCAGCTGCCGGCGACGAAGCCGAGGTCGACGAGGCGACGATCGTTTTCCGCCGAGCGCTTGCCGGAATTGGAGAGAATGACGATGCGCTTGCCCTGATCCTTCAGCCGCACCAGCGTCTCGGCGGCGCCGGGATAAGGCCCGCGACCGTCGCGCAGCACACCGAACTGATCGATCAGGAACGCATCGTAACGATCGGCGATATCGGCAAGGCCGGTGATGTCGGTTGTCATAATATACCTGCCTGTCTTGCGCCCATGAGCGCCAGCCGCGCCGCGCCGGCCGCGGCTTCTTCGGAGCGCACCGCCAGGAACGGCACGCCGAGCTTGCGTGCGCGGATTGACGACCACACGCCATTTTTAGCACCGCCACCGACGGTGCGGATGGAGCTGAGCTTCGGCCCGCCAAGTGCTGTCAGCCTGTCATAGGCGAGACTTTCGACACCGGCGATGCCCTCGAAGATCGCCTGCAGAAACACGGCATCATCCTCAGGCCGCGGTGTCATGCGCGGTGCCAAGTGCGGATCGGCGATCGGAAAGCGCTCGCCCGGCTTGGTCAACGGATAGTAGTCGAGCCCGGTATCGCTGGCCGGATCGATGCGGGCGGAGAGCGCCTCGATTTGTTCGCCGGAGAAATGCGCCGCCAGAACCACGCCGCCGGTGTTGGATGCGCCGCCGGCCAGCCACATGTCGCCGATGCGATGGCTGTAGAGCCCGTATTCCGGCGCAAACAGCGGCCGGTCGGAAAGCACCTTCACCGTCAAGGTCGTGCCAAGCGCGGTCACGCCATCGCCCGGACGATCGGCACCGGTGGCCAGGAACGAAGCGCAGCCGTCGGTGGTGCCGGCAACGACGACTACCTCGCGCGAAAGGCCCAGTGCCTCGGCGGCTGAAGGCGAGATCGTCGCGACAGGCTCGCCGGCCGCAAGCACCTCCGGCAGAAATCCGGTGCGCGCCCCGGTCTTCTCGATCCAATCGGGCCAGCATCGCGCAACCGGATCGTAGCCTGTCTTCAAGGCATTGTTCTCGTCGGACACATCGTAAAGCCCGGTAAAATGCCCGGCCAGCCAGTCGGCCTGGTGGATCACGCGGAAGACGCCCGGCACCGACTGGAATGTCAGCGCCTTGGCAAGCCCTGATGTCGCGCCATGAGCGGCACTTTCCTTTGGCGCATGGGCGGCAATCGCCTGCAGGATTGCAGCATCGCCAACCGCATCGTTGTACATCATCGGGCGGGCGAGCGGCGCACCGTCGGCGGTCACCGGCAGCATCGTTCCAGAGGTGCCGTCGATGCTGATCGCCCGGATCACACCGCGATCGACCGCGACGAGCACGTCGCCAAGTGCCGCCTGCACCGCCTTCCACCAGCCGATAGGATCGCGGTGATCGTCCGAGAAGGCAGAAAGCCTGGCGGCGCCAGACGCGGCAATCGCGCCATCGGATGCCATCGCGACGGCGCGCGCACCCGAGGTGCCGATATCGATACCGACGACGAGAGCGTCGTGTTCTCCACTCATTGCAGCGCCTGCCCTGCCCGGTTGAGTTTCTGGCGATATTTCTCCGCGTCCCAACCGAGCAGCTCCGCATTTTCGGCGGCGCTCAGGTAGCGCAGCCGCCCGCTCGCCGGGATGCGGGCCGTAACGTCGGCAAGGCAGCGGGCCATGGCGAGCGCACCGGCGGAAATGCCCTTCTCGACCAGCACGCCCTTTCCGGGAAAGAGCAGAAGCGGCGGCAGGCTTTCGCCCCGCTCCGTCCTGCCCTTCTCGATCGAAGCCGCTGTCTCGCCGGGCGCGGCGATAACGGCCCCCTTGCCGAGGAAGATGACATGGTCTGGATAGAGGCTGCCGCCGGCGGCAATCCGGCAGCTTTCCAGATCGGTTGCGACCGCATGCAGCCTGATATCGTCGGGCAGGCAATAGCCACTATCAACGGCAAGGCGCGACAACACCGCGAGGTCCGCCGCGGGCGCCGTCCGGCGTTGTACGGTCAGCCGCCGAGAGACATCGGTCAGAAGGATCGCCGCATCGGCGACGGTCTCGGCGGCAACGGCCAGGCCGTGATTGCCGAGGATGAGCACTGAGGTCTTCTCCTGCATTCGCTCGGCAATCGCCCGGGCAAGCGGCAGGCCCGGCCGGGCATAGGGCACGAAGACATGCGGGATGCCGGCGAGACGCTCGGCGGCGATGGCAGCACCGTTCGTCTGCACCGCGGTCGCGATGGTCTCGACACAATGGACGTGGATCACCACCTTCTGCGGCATCAGCGCGTGCACTGTGGTCTCGATCGAGGGCCGCAGACCCGAAGGGTTCATCTCCGACATGACGAAGTCCTGCGCCTTCTCGCAGGCGGGATCGTTTCGGTCCAATGCCTCCAGCAAAGGGTCGAGCGCCACCGGCACCATGACGTCGCGCTGGCGGGCGTGGGCGAGCCAGAGGCCTGAGGCCTTGATCCAGAGCGTGCCGACCTCCTTGATCGACGTGTTGCCGCCCGCCCCCTGCACCAGTAGTGGATCGGCGCCGACACGCGCCGAGATATCAAGCAAGGCCTCGAATTCCAGACTGCGCATTCCCACTCTCCTTCAGGCCGCCGCCTGCTGGCGTTCCAGCCAGCCGGTGAAAGCCTGTCGTTCGGCCGGCGTCATGTGCAGGCCATGTTTCGTGCGACGCTCCAGGAGGTCGTCAGCAGTCATGGCCCATTCGTTGTCAATCAGGAAGCGGGCCTCGCATTCGCGAAACAGCGGGCTGAAGACGGCACCGAGGTCGTCGAGCGACCGGGCATTGCCGATCAGGTCATGCGCGCGCGTACCGTAGAGCCGCGCATAGTGCTTGGCGAGATCGGCCGTCAGCCAGCGATAGCGTGCCCTGAGATCGCCAAGAAACTGCTCGAAATCCGCATCGGCCATGTCGCCCCCGGGCAGATGCGCCTTTGCCGTCCAGGCCGCGCCCATCTGAGGGAAAAACGGTTTCAGCCGCTCCAGTGCATGCTCCGACAGCTTGCGGAACGTGGTGATCTTGCCGCCGAAGACCGAAAGAAGCGGCGCCTGGCCATTGGCGGCATCGACCTCGAAGATATAGTCGCGCGTCACCGCCGACGGGTTCTCGGCATTGTCGTCATAGAGCGGCCGCACGCCGGAGAAGGAATGGACGATATCGTCCTCGGTCAGTTGCTGCTTGAAGTAGCGGTTGACCGATTTCAGGAGATAGGCGATCTCGTTGCCGTCGGCCGACACGTCCTCGGGGCGTCCCTCGTAGGGGATGTCAGTGGTGCCGATCAGTGCCAGATCGTTCTGGTAGGGATTGATGAAGATCACCCGCTTGTCCGGATTCTGCACCAGATAGGCCTGCCGTCCCTCCCAGAATTTCGGCACGACGATATGGCTGCCCTTGACCAGCCGCACGCTGCGGCTGGAATTGAGCCCGGCGATCCGCCCGATCACGTCGTTGACCCATGGCCCGGCGGTGTTGACGACCGAACGCGCCCGGACCTCGGATTTCGCGCCGGTGCGCAGGTCCGTCATCTCCACTTGCCAGAGGCCGTCGACGCGGCGGATGGCGCTGCAGGCGGTACGGGTCAGGACGCGCGCGCCCTTCTTCTGCGCATCGAGCGCGTTGAGCACGACGAGCCGGGCGTCATCCACCCAACAGTCAGAATATTCAAAGGCCTTGCGGTAGTCCCGCTTGATCGGAGCGCCCTCCGGTGCGGTTCTCAGATCGAGGCTGCGTGTGCCCGGCAGGCGCTTGCGACCGCCGAGGTGGTCGTAGAGGAAAAGCCCGAGCCGGACGAGCCAGGCGGGCCGGTCGGCCGGATTGTGCGGCAGCACGAAACGCATCGGCCAGATGATATGCGGCGCGGAGGAGAGCAGCACCTCGCGCTCGATCAGCGCCTCGCGCACCAGCCGGAACTCGTAATACTCAAGATAGCGCAAGCCACCATGCACAAGCTTGCCCGAGCGCGAACTCGTGCCCTGCGCCAGGTCGTCCTTTTCGCACAAAAGCACCGAGAGCCCGCGTCCGGCGGCGTCGCGCGCGATGCCCGCACCGTTGACGCCGCCGCCGACGACGAAAAGATCATAGAGTGCAGTCTCGGAACCCACGGTCTTGTCCCCCGTCATCAGCACGGATTGACCGGCGGCAGGCCGGCGATGTAGCGGCGCACTTCTTCCGCCGCCATCTCGGCGGCAAAGGTGACGGTGCGCACCGAGGCGCCGGCGATATGCGGCGTCAGCGTCACGTTCGGCAGCTGCAGCAGCGGCCAGTCCTCCGGCACCGGCTCCACCGAGAAGGTCTCGAGCATTGCCGCCGAGAGATGCCCGCTCACCAGGTTCTCATAGAGCGCGTCATAGTCGCAGAGCGGCCCTCGCGCCGTGTTGACGAAGATCGCGCCGGGTTTCATCTTGGCGAAGGTCTCGGCATTCATCATGTTCCGGGTTTCCTCGGTCACGCGCGGGTGCAGCGTCACGACGTCGGAGCGCGACAGGAGGTTGTCGAGCGAGACTTGCTCGACCCCGCCGTTGAGGTCGTCGGCCGACAGTTGCACATAGGGGTCGAGGACCAGGACTTTGGTGCCAAACGCCCGGAGCAACCGCACCACCTTGGTGCCGATATTGCCGTAGCCGATGACGCCGACGGTCAATTCTGAGAGTTCGCGGCCGGTGCGGTCGGCCCGGTAGAGATCGCCGCGCCACTCCCCCTTGCGCAGCGCCTCGTGGCCGGTGCGGATCAACCGCGTCTCGGCGAGGATCGCGCCAAGCGTGAATTCGGCAACGGCGCTCGCATTGCGGCCGGGCGTGTTGACGACGCTGACGCCGGCGTCACGGGCCGCCGCCATGTCGATGTTGACGGGGCCGCCGCGCGAGACGGCAACGAGCTTCAGCCCGGGAAGTGAGGTCAGCATGCCACGCGAGAGCGGCGCCAGCTGCGTCACCAGGATTTCCGCGTCGCCGATGAACTCGACGATATCGTCGGCCTTCCCCAGATATTCCTTCAGGCCGTCCATGCCTTCGACGGCGTATCCGTGCTCCATCGGCACATCCGGCCAGGGCAGTTCGAGGGTGCGGATGTCATGGCCGTCGCCGCTTGCTTCGACGATCTTGTCGCGAAACACGTCCGGCAGCATGAACCGGTCGCCGATGATGGCTATCTTCTTCATTTCAGTCTTTCCTGTTGTGGTCCCGCGGCCGCACCCTGGGAAAGTGCGTGCCAGACAGGGCGAAGCGCGATGCGCGACTGCTGGTAGGAGGGGAAAAGGCCGTCGTAACGGCGCGCCAGCGCCTCGTCGGCCGGTTCGGCGGCACGCTGGTGCGGCGACACCCAGTCGCGCACGCAGTCTGCCATCGAGGGATAGATGCCGAGCGACACGGCGGCGATCATGGCGGCACCCGCCGCCCCCGCTTCCTCGCGCTCGCTGGTCTGGACGCTGGCGCCGAGGGCGCCCCCGAGAATGCGCCGAAGCGAGGCGCTGCGCGCCGCACCACCCGTCAGCCGGATGCGGCCGGGAAGCGGCCCCATCTCGGCGTAACAATCGCGTGCGGCCATGGCGAGCCCGTCGAACACCGCCTTCACCATATCGCCGAAACCGTGGGTGATCGACAGCCCGACAAAGGACGCCCGCGCCGAAGCGTCGACGAAGGGCCCGCGCTCGCCGGCTTCCGAGATATAGGGCTGGAACATGAGCGAGCTATCCTTGGCCTCAGCCAGCCAGCCGTCGACGTGGGACAGAAGCTCAGCCTTGGTCTTCTCGACGCCCATGCCCTTCAGGAGCCCGCCAGCAACCGAAAGGATCCAGTCGATATTCAGCGTTGCCGCCATGTTCGACTGCATCTGCGCGTAGGTGTCGGCAATCGGCATGCACATGGTGTAGCCGGTGAGATCGCGGTTGAGCCGCACGTCGTCGGCGCTGGTCGCAAGTCGCATGTGCATGCCTGTCGAGCCGATGATTGAGCAGCCGGTGTCGGTGCCGGGATCGTAAAGCCCGGCGCCAAGGGCCGTGCAGACCACGTCGACATAGCCGAGCACAACCGGTGTGCCCGTGGGAAGGCCGCTGGCGGCAGCCGCATCCGTCGAGAGCAGATGATGCGATGTCGCCCCGTCGACGATCTCCGGCAGGAAATGCTTGAGCTCTTGCAGGCCGAGAAAACGGATGACGTCGTCGTTATAGCTGCGGGTGCGGAAGTTGCCGAAGGTGAAATTGGCTTCGGACGGATCCGTCGCGCGCATCTGCGTCAACTTGAAATAGAGCCAGTCCTTGCAGTGGAACGTGGTCGCGACACCCGATAGCATTTCCGGCGCGTTGTCGCTCATCCAGCGCAGTTGCGCGCCCTGCTGGCAGGCGGCAAGCCCGGAGCCGGTGCTGGCAAACCGTTCGACGTCGCCGCTGTCGCTGCGCAGCCGCTCGACCGTGTCGCCGGCGCGCGCGTCGAGCCAGAGCCAGCCCTTGCCGATGGGATCGCCCGCCTTGTCGATCATCCAGGTGCCATCGCCCTGGCCGGTCACCGCAATCGCGGCAACACGGCCAGGGAGGTTGTCGATCCTGGCCGAAAGCTCGGTCAGGGTGGTGACCGTATCGGCCCAGGTGCGGTCGAGATCCTGCACGCTGCCGGTTCGGCCGACGGCCTCATAGGCGTTCGGCACCGCGGCCATGGCAAGCTGCCGCCCGCCGAGGTCGAAGGCCACCGACTTGATGACCGACGTTCCCGCATCGATACCGATGAGGATGTCCCGCATCAGGCAAGCTCCTCGCCATGGCTGATCGCCTTGCCGCTGTCGCCGTCGAACACGTGCAGGCTGGACGGGTCGAGGCGAATGCCGATCGGCTGGCCGACGGCAAGTTCTGTGCGGTCATGCTCCACCAGCACCATGGTGCCACCGGCAAAATCCGCGGCGATATGCGTCTGGTCGCCGAGCCACTGGTTGACGGCCACCCGGCCGGCGACCCCGTCGGCGCTGCGGCGCACGGAGTAAGGTCTAATGCCGAGCACCACCTTCTGCCGCTTCATCAGCGCATCACGCACGGCATGGGAAAAGTCCGACGCCGGATATTCGAGCCTGACGCCATCCTTGAGGCCGAATGAGACCTTAGCATCGGAACCGGTGATGCTCGCCTCGAACACGTTCATCGGCGGCTCGCCGACGAAGGTGCCGGTGAAGAGGTTGGCCGGACGCTCCTTGATCTTCTGCGGCGTATCGAACTGCTGCAGCACGCCGCCCTCCATGACGGCAATGCGGTCGGCAAGAGCGTTTGCCTCCGTCTGGTCGTGAGTGACGAGGATCGCCGTCAGCCCGCGCTCCTTGATGTAGTGCTTGATACGGCCGCGCAGCACCGCGCGCAGCTGCGGCTCAAGTTGGCCCATCGGCTCGTCGAGCAGGTGCAGGCTGGCGTCGCGGATCAGCGCTCGGCCGAGCGAGGCGCGCTGCTGCTGGCCGCCGGAGATCGAGCTCGGATAGCGCCCGAGAATGTCCTCGATTTCCAAGAGCTTGGCGATACCGGCCACCTTGTCGTCGACGACGCTTTGCGACAGCTTGGAAGCCTTGAGCGCGAAGGCGATGTTCTCGCGCACCGTCAGCGGCGGGTAGAGCGAATAGCCCTCGAAGGCCATGGCGACGTTGCGACGCACCGGTGCAAAGGTCTGCACCTCGCGTCCGCCAAGCGAGATCGTGCCGCGCGACACAGCCTCGAAGCCGGCGATCATGCGCAACGTCGAGGTCTTGCCGCAACCGGACGAGCCCAGAAGTGCGATGATCTCACCCTTCCTGACGTCCATGTTGAGCTTCTTGACGGCGTGCACGCCGTAATCGACGGGTCCATAAAACTTGTCGACGTCCCGGATCAAAAGAGCGGTGTCAGTCATGCCGCTTCTCCATTGCGCTTGGATTCCATGTCGGCGCGCGGCAACAGCCGGCCGCTCGCCTTGTCGAAGAGAAAGGCCTGGGCGCCGTTGACGGCGATATGCGCGGGGCCCGCCACCGGCCCGGGCGTTCCGGCCGGGCGCGACACCAGGATTTCGCGACCGCGCGCCGTCATCGCCAGTGTCACGGTCTTTTCGTTGAGCGGCGTTTCCGCCTCGACCGTCACGGGAATGGCGCCCGGCGCCGATGCGTCGACAAAGACGATGGCCTCAGGGCGAAGACCGAGAACGCAGGCCTTGTCCGAGACATCGCCGTCATAATCGGAAAGGCGCACCCGGACGTTGGAAAGTTCGACGAAGACGCCGTCGCCGCTCTTTTGCGGCGTCACATCCAGTAGGTTGATCGTCGGATCGCCGAAGAGGCGGGCAATCTCGATATCGGCGGGCGCGTTGTAGATCTGCTGCGGGGTTCCGATCTGGCGGATGCGGCCCTGCGACATCACCGCGATCCGGTCGCCGAGCGCCATCGCTTCCTTGTAGTCCTGGGTGACGTAGACGACGGTCGCGCCCTGGGCGGCCAACAGCCGCGGCAGTTCCAACCGCATTTCGAAGCGCAGCTTCGCATCGACGTTGCGCAAGGGATCGTCGAGCAGCAGCAGCGGCGGCGAGCCGACGAGCGCACGGGCAAGCGCCGTGCGCTGCTTCTGGCCGTTGGACAGCGCCTTCGGGTGATGGTTCAGCACATGGTCGATCTTGAGCAGCTTTGCGACCTTGTGCACGCCGGCGGCAATCGCATCCTTCGACGACCGCGTCGCCGTCAGCGGGCTGGCGATGTTGTCGAAGGCGCTCATGTGCGGAAAGAGCGCAAAGTTCTGGAAGGCCATGCCGACACCGCGATGCTCGGCATCGACATCGGTCATGTCCTCGCCGCCGATCAGCACCCTGCCCTCGTCCGGCTCGATGACGCCGGCGACCAGGCGCAGGAGCACCGTCTTGCCGGCACCGGACGGGCCGAAGAGCACCAGGCGTTCGCCATTGGCGACGTCGAGCGACAGGTCGTCGAGAACCGTATGGCTCTTGTAGCGCTTGACGATGTTTTGCAAGTGAAGCGTCGTCATGTCTTACCCTTTCACCGCGCCAAGCGACAGGCCTTCGACGAGGTAGCGCTGAGCGTAGAGTGCGAGCGCCAGCGTCGGCGTCACCGAGAGAACGATGGCCGAGGCGATCTGCCCGTATTGGATGCCCGAAGAGGTGATGAAGGCAAGTGCGCCCACGGTCACCGGCTGCTTGTCGGCCGATGCCAACACCAGCGCAAAGACGAAATTGTTCCAGGCGAAGATGAAGGCGAGCAGGCCGGCCGCCGCAATGCCCGGACCGGCAAGCGGCAGGGCGATCTTGCGGAAGGTCGCAAACCAGGAGTGGCCGGCGATGCGGTAGGCATATTCGACGTCGGCCGAGATATCCTCAAAGTAGCCGCGTACGATCCACAGGATGAGCGGCAGGCAGATCAGCTGGTAGACCCAGATCAGGCCGAAATAGGTGTTGGAAAGCCCGAGCCACTGGAAATATTGGGTCAGCGGCAGGAGCACCAAAAGCGGCGGCGCGAAGCGGAACGACAGAAGCGTGAACGCGATGTCCTCCGATCCCTTGAACTTGTGCCGGGCGAAGGCATAGGCGGCGGGAACACCGAGCACCAGCGCCACGGCAACGGAGGTCACCGACAGGAAGATCGAGTTGCCGAGGTTGCGCATGAACGCGATGTCGAGCGTGCCGGCCGCCGTCTGCAGCTTGCCGGTGATCAGCGCCGCATAGTTCGACAGCGTCGGCGAAAACACGATCGACGGCGGGATCGACAGGATCGTCTCGTTCGTCTGGAACGACATCAGGAAGATCCAGAAGATCGGGAACATGAAGAAGACGACGACGAGCGTCAGGGCGAGTGCGCGCAAGACCCGTTCGACAGGAGACATGGTATCCATTGGAACCTCCTTACGCTTCGCCGCGGGCGCGTTCGCGCAGGCGCAGCCAGTTTTTGATGAAGACGTTGGAGAGCGTGTAGGTGATCGCCCACAGGATGATCAGAAGCGCTGCCGAACGGCCGACGTTGGTCGACTGGAAGAAATTGAGATAGGCCTCCACCTGGAAGACGGTCAGCGTATTGCCGGGCCCCCCTTGCGTCATCGCATAGATGATGTCGAACTGCTGGATGCTGTCGAGCAGGCGGAACAAGGTCGCCGTCAGGATATAGGGCGTCAGCATCGGCAAGGTGATGCGGAAAAAC
Organism: Ensifer sp. GW821-FHT05G01; assembly: GCF_059419585.1. NCBI lineage: Bacteria > Pseudomonadati > Pseudomonadota > Alphaproteobacteria > Hyphomicrobiales > Rhizobiaceae > Ensifer > Ensifer sp. GW821-FHT05G01. The sequence goes on from NZ_JBWKSC010000004.1 coordinate 348,361, forward strand.
ACAAAGCTTCTCGGCACGCCGTCAAGGGCAGCCGCCTCGAACGGCTGGGTCGGCAGCGACCGGAGCCCGGCCAGAAGCAGGATCATGATGAAGGGCGTGTAGACCCAGATATCGACCAGAACCACGGTCAGAAGTGCGGTATCCGGTGACGAGGCCCAGCGGAAATCATGCAGACCGATCAGGCTTGCGAGATAGCTGAGAATGCCGAAGCTCGGATTGGTCATCAGCTTCCACATCAGCGCCGCCAGCGCCGGCGCGATCATCAGCGGCAGAAGCAGCATGATCGAGATGAAGTTGTTGATGGTCGAGCGGCGCTGCAGGAGCAGCGCGATGCCGAGGCCGAGCAGCAGTTCCAGCGTCACGGTGATGCCGGCATAAAGCAGCGATACCCTCAGCGTGTTCCAGAAGGCCGGATCGGTGACGAAGTTCAGGTAGTTTTCGCCCCAGTTGAACTGGCGCGCCCAAGGCTGGCTCAGCCGGTAGCGCTGGAACGAATAGATGACCGCCGTGAAGAAGGGGATGAGAATGCCGATGCACACCAGAAGCGCCGGCAGGCTCAGCACATAGGGAAGCATCTTCCTGCTGATCCTGAAACCTGACGCCGGTTTGCGGAGGGTTGCTGTTGAAGCCATGTCGAGCTCCGTTCTCTAACTCTTGAAGAAAGCACGCGGCACGCGAGGCGTCTCGCGCCCGCGCCAGTCCATCGGCATCTCAGGTTGCTTTGGGCGGCCACCGGCCGGTCACGGGACGCCCGACGCTCAAGTGCCTTTTGCGTTCATGTGAACACGCGGCTCTCAAGTCGCCGGGCATCGCTTGGGAGGCCTATCAGCCGAGACCAGCTTCCTTCAGCTGGCGATCGATGCTTTCGACGAGCTGGTCGAGACCTTCATCGACCGGCACCTGCTTGGCGACCATCTTCTGCAGCGTCGCCGCCCATTCGGTGGTGACGTCGAAGAACAGCGGCTGCGCGGTGAAGTGGATCTTCGCGCCCGGTGCGGAAATGTCGTGCATCTCCACATAACCCGGATAGCTCTTGTTCAGCCGCTCGCGGAAGATCTCGTCCTTCCAGACCGATGCACGAACCGGGTTGACGAAGTCCATCTTGGTCGCGCCGAAGATGGCATGCTCGAGACCGGTCGCCCACTGCAGGAAGTACCAGGTCGCGTCCTTGTCCTTGGCGAAGTTGGACATGGCAAGCGACCAGATCCAGATGTTCGGCGTCGGTGCGGAAGTGGCCGGATTGGCGGCGAACGGCGCGTAAGCCAGCTTGCCCGCCATCTTGTTGTCGCCGCCGTTCATGAAGTAGCCGAGAATGTCGGCATCGTAGATCATGGCGGAGGCTCCGGCGCCAAGATCGGTGCCGACCTGATACCAGGTGTAGGTCGACCAGTCCTTCGGCCCGCTTTCCTGGATCATCGACACCCATTTGGTGTGGAAGGCCTTGGATTCGGCAGTGTTCATCGCCGCGGAAAGCTTGCCGTCAGCCGAGACGTTCAGGTCCTTTTGGCCGAAATTGGCGTAACCCGACAGGAAGCCCGGATGGATCGTCGCCCACGAGCGCGAACCACGCACGCCGATGCCGTAGACACCGCCACCAACATCCTTGGTGAGTTTCGCCGCAGCTGCGGAAAGCTCGTCGAGGTTCTTCGGAACGGCGACGCCCGCCTTGTCGAACATTTCCTGGTTGTATGAGAGGTTGTTCTGCTCGTAGCCCCACGGAATGCACCATTGCTTGGCGTCTTCCGAACCGAGCGCGCCGCCCGGCTGGCCGTTCCAGGCGCAGGAGTTCTTCACGCCCGGCAGGAAGTCGTCCCAGGCATATTGCGGATTGGTCTTGGTCGGATCCTTGATCCATTCGTTGAGATCGGTGATCCAGCCTGCGGGACCGTAGGTCCAGGTCATGTAGGCGCCGGTCATGAAGGCGTCGTACTCGGTGGAACCCGAGGACAGCGCTGCCGTCACCTTGTCGAAATAGACGTCTTCCGGGAACACGTCATAGGTGACTTCGATACCGGTCAGATCCTTGAAGGCCTGAAGGTTGGCAATCATCGCGTCGGCATAGGGATGCTTGTTCAAAAGCAGCTTCAGCGACTTTCCGGAATGCGCCTTCCAGTCGAAATCGGCGGCCAGCGCCTGGGTCGACATCATGTTGAAGAGCGTACCGGCGGTGCCGGCGGCAAGGCCCGCAGCACCGAGACCCTTGAGCATGCCGCGACGATCTACCTCTCCGCGCAGAAACGCGCTGATGAGGTCTTTCTCCTTCTCGTACATAAGTCTTCTCCTCCGTTGCGGGTATGATTGCATCATGCGATCACCGGCTACCCGACCGGTATTCCTCCCCTTGAGGCTTGAGAGCGACACCTCTTCGCCCTCGCCCCTCGACGTGTCAGACACTCCTCATTTGACGTCGGCGGCGAGCGCCCGTGCCGTCTTTTCGTCGGTGATGAGCCCGCTCAACAGGCCACTGCCAAGCACGGCGCGAATGGCGGGCGTCTTGATCTTGCCGCCGGCGACCGCCACCGTGCGACGATCCTTCAGGTCGTCGCGGCTGAGCGTGAAGGTGCGGTTCGACAGCGTCGTCTCGATCGGGCGGCCATCCTCATCGAAGAAGTGGCCGAGCAACTCGCCCTTGCCGCCTCCCCTTTGAATTTCCTCGATCTCGCTCATTTCGATCATCCCGGTCGACACCAGCGACGCCTCGCGCTCCGCCGTGCCGATGCCGACCATCAGCAGGTCTGCTGTCTTGGCGAGATCGAAGACCTCGCGCACGCCGCGCTGGCTGAAGAGCACGTCGCGATCCTCGACCGTGTTGGCGAAGAACGGTACGGGCATGACATAGGCCTCGGCACCCGTGCGCTCGGCCAGCCGGTGGATCACGTCATGCGGGTTGGCCGAGAACTTGCGGGTGAGCCCGCCGAGCAGTGAGACGAACCGGGTGTTGTTGCTGGTCGTTCGCGGCAGATATTCGACGCACGCGGCAAGCGTACGGCCATGGCCGACGCCGACGAGCGCGGTCTCGCCGCGTTCGATCTCGCGCTTGAGGAACTGCGCGCCGGATATGCCGAGCGCCTTCAGCGGCAGGTCGTCCGCATCGAAATCCGGAACAACCTCGCAATAGTCGAGGCCGTAGCGCGCCGAGAGCTTCTGCTCCAGCTCGACACATTCCGACACTTCGCCGTCGATATAGACCTTCACCAGGCCTTCCTGGTTGGCCTTCATGATCAGGCGGTGGGCCTTGAGCGATGTCAGCCCCAGCCGTTTGGCGACCTCCGCCTGGGTTAGACCGCCGGCATAGTGCAGCCAAGCCGCCCGCGTCGCCATGCTGGTTTCGTCGTCGCGAAGGTTTGTACCGCCGATGATCGCCATCGTTCCCACCCGATTTTATGTTGCAGTGCCCGATATTTTTTGCACTGCATGATATTTTTATCTCGTTGATGAAAGAAATTTCATGTCGTGAAAAAAATGTCAAGCGAGAACGCGCAAGCGGCAATCACGGTTTGTGGATCGGTGGTCGTAATGAGGAGAAGGGATCGGCGACGAGGGTGCCGCTGGCCGAGAAAAGATGGCAACGAGACTGCTGCCTTCGGCGGACCAATGGAAAGCAGCGGGCGCCGCGAAGCGCCGAATCCCTGTGCCCGCTACAGGGTTGCAACCAACCTAAATCATTGCACTGAAAGCGCTTTTAACGCGACAGACGTCAGGTCTCTGGATTCCGGCACAAGGCGGGAACGAGGGAGAATGGATTGTGCAACACCTCCAAGCCCCCTCTGAAAGGTCTCGTACGCCCCTACTGGCCGAGATTGCGCAGATAGAGCGAGAGAAGCTGCGTCTGCGAGGAGATGCCGAGCTTGCGGTAGACATTGCGGCGGTGAACCTTGACGGTCCCGGTCGAGATGCCGAGCTTCAGCCCGATCGATTCCGACGAATGCCCCTGCAGCACCAGTTCGATGATCGAGGATTCGCGCTCGGTCAGATTGAGATGTTGCCAGACGCCGTCGGCCGGTGGATGCGTGGACTTCCGGCGGCTGCGCCCGGTCTTTGCCAACGCCGCGTCGAACCGGCGCCCGAGATCGGCCCAATGGTGGCGCACCAGTGCCGAGACCAGCGGCTCGGCCTTCTTCAACAGGGCGAATTCTGCAGGACTGAAGGCCCCCGTCGCCTCGCGCCGCATCAGCGACAGCACGATCGTGATCTCGTCGCTGATCGGCACGAAGAACCCGACTTCCTCGGCCAGCCCCGTCTGGACGTAATAGGTCCGGTAATACTCGCTGGAGAAAAACCGGTCCGGCGCCCGCTCGCGCATCCGCCAGACGCCCGGCTTGCCTTCGCAGGCCGCGTGGTAGAACGGGTCGAGCAGATAGGGACCCGCCTGGTAGAGGCTGACGAACAGCACGTGATCCTTGGCATTGAAGGTGCTGTAGAGGTCGATCGGCCGTTCCTTGCCGCGATAGGCGAACACCACCACGTAATCGAATGTCATCAGCGCCGACATCAATTGCCGATAGGCCGAGCCCACGGCCTCGTCGTCCATCGCCGCCCCGTCGACCATGGGCGCCATGACCTGAAATAACCCCTCGAGATCGATGCCCAAACCGCTCTCCCGCCGATCCGGCCCTGTTTAGGGGTATACTCCTCCCACAAGCCATTCTGAGTTAAAATACCTCTCTCGGGGTATATACCGGGACCGGGCGCTTTGACTAGGCTGCCTGTCAATGACGGTGGAACGCAAGGGCATCCGAGCCTTGGCGGTATCCGACAACAACCGCAGGGAACAGACGTGACATCCGCTTCGACGAACGACATCGAGTTCCGTTCGGTCGCCAAACGCTATGGCAGCGTGACCGCCGTTTCGGACATCAACTTCGCGGTGCCCAAGGGCGCCTTCATGGCGCTGCTTGGCCCTTCCGGCTGCGGCAAGACAACCTGCCTGCGCATGATCGGCGGCTTCGAGCAGCCGAGCGAAGGCACTGTCTACATCAGCGGCGAGCCGATGAACGGCGTTGCCGCCTACCGGCGCCCGGTCAACATGGTGTTCCAGCAGTATGCGCTGTTTCCCCATCTCGACGTCGAGCAGAACGTCTCCTACGGCCTGAGGCAGATGCGGCCGCGCATCGCGAGCGCCGAGATTACGCGCCGCGCCCAGGAGGCGCTGGAGATGGTTCGCCTCGGCGGCTTCGGCAAGCGCCGGATCCACGAGATGTCCGGCGGCCAGCAACAGCGCGTGGCGCTTGCCCGCGCCATCGTCAACAAGCCGAAGGTGCTCCTGCTCGACGAGCCGTTGGCAGCGCTCGACAAGAAGCTGCGCACCGCCATGCAGATCGAACTGCAGACGTTGCAGCGAGAGCTCGGCATCACCTTCGTGCTCGTGACCCACGACCAGGAAGAAGCGCTATCGATGAGCGACTTCGTCTGCGTCATGAATGCCGGCCGTATCGTCCAGGTCGGGCCGCCGCAGGAGATATACGACCGCCCGGCAAGCCTGTTCGTCGCCGATTTCGTCGGCAAGACTAACCGGATCGCTGCCACCGTCGACAACGGTGGCGCCTCGCTCGTCTTTGCCGATGGCACCCGGATTGCATCACCCGCCACGACGACGCCGAGCGCCGGTTCAGCCATGGTCGCCCTGCGCCCGGAAGCAATCAGCCTGAAACGCAACGGCGCGGCAGGCACCGCTGCCCTCTCCGGCACCGTCACGCACCGCATTTTCCTCGGATCGTCGGTCGAATACTCCGTCGACGTCGACGGCCTCGGTGATTTCCTCGTTACCGCCGATCGCAGGGCGCTCGGCGACAGCGATCTTGTCGAGCCTGGCGACAAGGTCGGGCTCGCCTTCGATCCCAACGCGCTTCACGTCTTTCCGGCCTGAAATCTCTTCCCGGCCAAGCCGGCCGGGACCTTGCATGAACGTCAAACAATAAAGGGAACAGCGTCATGACCAAATGGTACAGAGAAAATGCCCCGATCACCGCCGAGCAGCTCGCCGACGAACTGATGCGCCTGAAGCGCGGTTCGGTCACCCGCCGTCATTTCCTCGGCGTTACCGGCCTTGGCCTTGCAACCGCAGTGCTGGCGCGCCAGCCCGGCCTGTTCTCCTCGACCGCTTTCGCGCAGGATCTCGGCACCCAGATGTCGATCGCCACCTGGCCGAACTACCATGACCCCGCCACCTTCGAGGCGTTCCAGGCCGCAACCGGCGTTGCCGTCGAGGTCAATGTCTTTGGCTCCAACGAGGAGATGCTGGCGAAACTCCAGGCCGGCGGCACCGGCTGGGACCTGTTCGTGCCGACCAACTACACGATCTCCACCTATGTGAAGCTCGGGCTGATCGACGAACTCGATCTCTCCAAGCTGCCGAACTACGACGCTGCGACCGAGACCGCGCGCTTCACCAACGAGGGCGTCGTCGACGGCAAGACCTATGCCGTGCCGAAGAACTGGGGCACCACCGGCATTGCGCTCAACTCGACCAAGATCAAGACCCCGATCGCCAGCTGGAAGGACTTCTTCGAGGTGGCCATGACCGAGGCTGACGGCCGTGCCATGGTGCACGACTACCAGCTGACCACCATCGGCAATGCGCTGGTGTCGCTCGGCTATTCCTTCAACTCGACCAAGCCGGACGAACTCGCCAAGGCCGAGGAACTCTTGATCAAGGTGAAGCCGCATCTCTACGCCATCAACAGCGATTACCAGCCATCGATGCGCGCGACCGATGCCTGGATGACCATGTGCTGGACCAATGACGGCGCGCAACTCAACCGCGACATGCCGGAAATCCAGTTCGTGCTCGGCAAGGACGGCGGCGAGATCTGGTCGGATTTCTACGCGATCCCGAAGAGTGCCGCCAACAAGGCGGCCGGCTACGCGCTGCTCAACTACCTGATGGCGCCGGAAAACGCAGTCAAGGAACACATCGCCAACGGCGCGCCCACCACCGACAGCCGCGTGCTGAAGCTGCTTCCGGCTGATGTTACCGGCAACAAGATCGTCTATCCGGACGAAGCTTCGCTGACGCCGCTCGAGTTCGGCGCCGCCGTGACGCTGACGGATCCGGGCCGCGCCGAACTGATGGCGCGGTTCAAGTCGGCTTGATCAGCGCCCGGACCGTACTGTCCTCACTTGCGTCGAGAGGGAAGCGCCCCTCATCCGCCTGCCGGCACCTTCTCCCCGTTCTGACGGGGAGAAGGGACAAGTGGCGGGCTCACCGCTCCCTTTCCCGCTGTTCATGCGTGGGACCGGGCGGGCGCCACGAGTCTCCTTCGCCCCGCCTGCGGGGAGAAGGTGGCCGGCAGGCCGGATGAGGGGCTTCCCTCACCGTGTGGATGAGGGGGCTCCCTCGCTGCGCCGATGGGCCCGAAAACACGACTGAAATGCGAACGGATGAGCTTTATGCCTGTGGCAACGAACACGAAGAGAAACCTGGTGACGGCGGCGCTGGTGGCGCCGGCGGCGGCATGGCTGATGATCTTTCTCGTGCTGCCGTTCATCGCCATGCTGGTCTTCGCCTTTGGCGAACGCGCGCCGGAAGGCGGCTATCAGGCAGCCTTCACCTTCGCCCAGTTTGCAAGACTTCCGACGCGGGCGGCCGCCTTCTGGAACACGCTCGTTCTCGCGCCGATCGGCGCGCTCGCCTGCCTGCTCATAGCCTATCCAGTCGCCTATTACCTCGCCGTCAAGGCCAACCCGCGCTACCGGCTGATCCTCGTGTCGCTGGTGGTCGTGCCCTTCTGGACGAGCCTGCTCGTGCGCACCTATGCCTGGATGTACATCCTCGGCTCGCGCGGCATCCCGAACCTCCTGTCGATGATCGGCCTTGAGGATGTGCGGCTGTTGAATACGCCCGGCGCCGTGCTGCTCGGCATCGTCTATGGCTATCTGCCGCTGATGATCATGCCGATCTATGTCAGTCTCGAAAAGCTCGACCGCCGACTGCTCGAAGCCTCCGCCGATCTCGGCGCCAAACCGGTATCGACGTTCTTCGGCGTCACTCTGCCCTTGTCGCTACCGGGCGTGATGACCGGCGTCGCGCTCGTCACCATCCTGCTGCTTGGTGAATACCTGATCCCGCAATTGCTTGGCGGGGGCAAGGTGTTCTTCATCGGCAATGCGCTGGTCGATCTCTTCCTGCAATCGCGAAACTGGCCCTTCGGCTCGGCGATCGCCGTAACGCTGGTGGCCGTGGTCGTGGTGATCCTGATGGTGGCGATGCGCATCGCCTTCAGGGTCGCCGGTACAAGACAAGTGGATCTCGTCTGATGCGCGCCTTCATCTCCTCGGTCTACATCTTCCTTTACGCGCCGATCGCACTCGTCGTCTTGTTCTCGTTCAATGCCGGACGCAGCGCCAGCGAGTTCACCGGGTTTTCGACCGCCTGGTACGGCAAGGCGCTCGGCAATACCTTCCTGGTCTCGGCGCTGCAGAACAGCCTGATGATCGCCTTTACAAGCGCGACGCTCGCGGCAATCTTCGGCACCATGGCCGCACTCGGCATGGAGCGGCTGGCGCCGCGCAACCGCGCGATCTTCGATGCGCTCTTTGCAGCGGCCATCGTCGTTCCCGGCGTCGTCATCGGCATCGCCACGCTGGTGGCACTCGTTGCCGTCTTCTCCTTCGTCAACCCGGCGCTGGCAACGATCTGGCCGGGCGAGCAGCCGCCGCAACTCGGGCTCGGCTATGGTTCCATCATCGCCGCCCACGGCCTTTTCTCGATGGCACTCGTCACCATGATCGTCAAAGCCCGTATCGCCAGCCTCGGGCGCGACATCGTCGAAGCCTCCAGCGATCTCTACGCCACGCCGCTAACCACCTTCCGGCTGATCGTGCTGCCGCAGATCCTGCCGTCGATCCTCGCCGGCTTCCTGCTCGCCTTCACCTTCTCCTTCGACGATTTCATCATCGCCTTCTTCGTCGCCGGCTCGAAGACGACGCTGCCGATCTACGTCTTCGCCTCGATCCGCCGCGGCGTGACGCCCGAGATCAACGCGATCGCGACGCTCGTCCTCGTCGCCTCGCTGCTCCTGATCCTGACCGCCCGCATCCTGATGCGGTATAAAAAACCGAAATCCGGGGAGTGAACAGATGATCCTGAAAGACCGGGTCGCGATCGTGACCGGAGCGGGCTCCGGGATTGGAAAGGCAGGCGCTGCCATCATGGCGCGCGAGGGCGCGCACGTCGTCGTCGTTGACCGCAGCGTCGAGGCCGGCAGCCTGACCGTCGACACCATTCGCGCCATGGGCGGCAAGGCCGAGGCTGTCACGCTCGATGTCACCGACGACGCAGCACTTGCAGACGGCATCGCTGATGTCCTCTATCGCCACGGCCGCATCGATATCCTGCACAACCACGCCGGCGCACAGGTTGCGGGCAGCCTTGAAGACGTGGAGGTCTCCGGCTTCGACCGCTCCTGGAGCCTCAATGTCCGCGCCCATTTCATGGCCGCCCGCCTGGTCGTGCCGTCGATGAAGGCCGCCGGCCGTGGTGTCATCGTCAACACCTCGTCATCGTCAGGCGTGCTCTACGACCGCGAGATGATCGCCTACACCACGACGAAACACGCCGTTATCGCCATGACCAAGCAGATGGCCGGCGATTACGCCCGCCATGGCATCCGCGTCAACGCGCTCTGCCCCGGCTGGGTCGATACCCCCTTCAACGAGCCCTTCATTGCGCAAATGGGCGGCCGCGGCGCGATCGAGGCCTATATCCGCGAAAAGGTGCCGCTCGGCCGCTGGGCGAGCGTCGAGGAGATCGCCGAGTCGGTCCTTTTTCTCGTCTCGGATCGCTCGTCCTACATGACCGGCCAGATCCTGGTGGTCGATGGCGGCGAGACGGTGGTGTGATGGTCAGGTGTGCAGGGATGCAGTACATCCCGCCGCCTCAGGTTGGTGAGTGCCTAGTAGGCCCGCAGCGGTCCCACACCTCCTCGTTCCTGTGCTCGTCACAGGGATCCAGCCACGGCGCGTCCGCGCCGTGAATGACTGTTGCGGGACACGGGGCGAGCGAGTCGCTGGCGCCGCCGACGCGGCCACCGCTGGATCCCTGTGACGAGCACAGGGATGAGGGTCGGCGCGCAGCAAAGGCCCTCACACCTTCACATGCCCGATGCCTTTTGCAGCAATCTCCTCGAAACTCTCCTCGTACCCCGCATCGGCATAGCGGATGACACCGAGCGACGTATCGTTGGTGAGCGCATGGTCGAGCCGCTCGTCGGCCTCGACTGTGCCGTCGGCAATCACCGTCACGCCGCAGCTGGTCATATACCCGGCATAGCCGCCACCGCCGGAATGCACGACAACGAGATCGGCCATCGACGAGCAGAGCAGCATGGCGTCGAGCAACGGCCAGTCAGCGATCGCGTCCGATCCGTCCTTCATCCGCTCGGTCATGATGTTGGGATGCGCCATGGCGCCGGCATCGAGATGGTCGCGCGAAAAGGCGACCGGGCCTTTCAGTTCGCCGGATGCCACCAGCACGTTGACGCGGCGGGCCAGCGCCGTGCGCTCGCCATGGCCGAGCCAGGCGATGCGGGCCGGCAGGCCCTCGAACGGGATATGTTGGCGCGCAAGCCTGATCCAGTTGGTGACGATCTTGTTGTTCGGGAACATGTCGAGGAGCAGGTCGTCGATGCGGGCGATGTCGCTCTCTTCGCCCGACAGCGCCATCCAGCGGAAGGGGCCGATTGCCCGGGCAAAGAGCGGGCGCAGATAGGCCTCGGTGAAGATCGGAATGTCGAAAGCGTTGGCGACGCCACCCTCGCGCGCCTGGGTGCGGATCAGGTTGCCGTTGTCGAAGACCTCAGCGCCTTGTCTCTGGAAGTCAAGCATCGCCTTGACGTGCTCGACGATCGAGGCCCGGCTTGCCGCCATCAACTGTCCCTGACCGTCGTCGCGCAGCGATTTCACCTGATCAATAGTCATGCCCTTCGGCACGTAGCCGTAGACGAGATCGTGCGCGGAAGTCTGGTCGGTCACCACATCGGGCACGATGCCGCGCCGGGCAATCTCCGGATAGATTTCCGCAGCATTGCCGACGAGGCCGACGGACAGCGCCCGCTTGTCCTTCACCGCCGCGTCGATCATCGACAGTGCCGTATCGAGATCCGGCGCGATCTCCTGGAGATAGCCGATCTCCCGGCGCTTCCTGGCCCGCTCCGCATCGATATCGACGCAAAGGATGGCAGCCCCGGCCATGCGGCCGGCAAGCGGCTGCGCCCCGCCCATGCCGCCGAGGCCTGCCGTCAGCACGAAGCGGCCGGCAAGGTCGCCTCCGAAGCGGCGCTCGGCGATGCGCATGAAGATCTCGTAGGTGCCCTGGATCACCCCCTGGCTGCCGATATACTGCCAGGCGCCGGCCGTCAGCCCGCCCCAGCAGATCAGACCCTTGCGCTGCAATTCATAGAACACCTCGGCCTTCGCCCACTGGCCGACGATGTTGCAATTGGCCATGATGACGAGCGGCGCCTTGGCATGAGTCTTGAGCAATCCCACGGGCTTGCCGGACTGGATGATCAGCGTCTGGTCCTCGTCCATCTCGGTCAGCGCCTTGACGATGGCGCGATGCGCCGGCCAGCTGCGCGCCGCCTTGCCGAGCGCGGCATAGACGATGAGATTGTCCGGGTCCTCGCCGACGGAAAGCACGTTTTCGAGCAGCCGCAGCAACGCTTCCTGCCGCCAGCCCTTGGCGCGAAGCTCCGAGCCGCCGGGAATGGGGAAGCCAGGATGACGGGGATTGGCCTTGGGCATCGTTTCGTTCCTCGTTGTTGTCTCGGGGGCGTTTGCCCCAGGCATTCACGGCGACGGGTCGCTGCCCCCTCTCGCTTATGATGGCGGGAGGTCACGCTCCCTTGCATTCGTGGCGCGAAAGTCGCCGGCCCCGACGTTTGTGGTGGCGGGTCGCGACGGCCCCTCACCCTCTCCCCGCTAGCGGGGAGAGGGGATCCGTTGTGTTTGCCGCCCCGGTCACACGCCACCTCGACGTCTCCTCGAATCACAGGGGCGAGTGACGCGCTCGCCCCTGCCTCGCGCACCGCGGATGATAGCTGGCACGTCCCCTCTCCCCGCAAGCGGGGAGAGGGCTAGGGTGAGGGGCAATTCACCACCACATCGGTGATGGGCCGCTCAAACGCACCCGCCTCTCAGAATTCACTTCGGCGGCAACGTCTCCACAAACGCGATGGCACCATCCAGCAATCTCCTACGCAAGGCATCGTCGCCATAAGCTTCCGCCCCGGCGCGCACCCAGCCGTGCATCGCCCGGTCGTTCATCACCATCAGCTCGATATCGGGCAGATCAAGCGCCCACCCGTCATTGCCCTTGCCGAGCCTGACCAGCAGTGATCCTTCGCGCGCGCCCAGGAGCAGGTTGCCGTTGAGCAGAAACGCCCAGCCGCCGAACATCGCCTTTTCCGAAAGCCCCGGTCGACCGGCGAGCTCGTCCTTGATCAGTTCCTCAAGTCCCGCATCCCGTGCCATGACGGCGCTCCCTTGATTACCGCCCGGCGAGCGCGTAGCGGGCAAGCTCGATGCCCATGGCTTTTTCCACCGAAGGATAAACCGTCGGATCGAGAACGCTCGAGGCAAGCGGAATGACGGTCTTCGGCACATGCAGCACGAAGATTTTCATGCCGACATGCAACTGGCCGACACTCAAGGGTTCGCCCTCCGACGACAGTGTGGTGATGACATCGGGGAAGGTCGCCAGCCGCGTGCCTTCCGCAGAGTCAACCGCCATGTATTCGTTCATCACGTGCAATACCGTTGAGTCAGATCCCTTCCCCAGCGTCACCGTGCCAATGTCGAAGGCTTCCTTGGTGTAGACCACAGACTTGTCGGTAATCACCCCTTCGGCAAGCAGCGCGCCCTTGGTCGTCTTGACGATCGCGTCGATGATGGCGCTGCCGCCTTTGGCTTCGGCGGCAATGATCGCTTCACCCAGCGCCAGGGCCAACGAGATACCGCCGAGCGCCGCATTGTCCCTGACATAGGAGGCGCGCACCGGATTGCGGCAGGAGGCGATGAAGCCGCCCGACATGTCCGACGCCGTGCGCAGGATCGGCGACACCTTGGCCGTTGCGCCGCGCACCACCAGCTCGATATAGCGGTTCTCGTCGCGGTTTCCGCCGACCGCAGTCTGGATCATCGGTTCCGGCGAACCGGCAAGGCCGATCGAGCCCATGTCGCCGGTCGGGTGCGCCCGGATGTCGCCGACCGCATCGACCACCTTGGTGCCGAGGATTGCGGATGGCAGCCAGCCGTTCAGCGTCGAGGACTTGCCGTTCTGGCCGATGATCAGACCGGAAAGCTTTTCACCGAGCGCCTCCTGCAGCATTTGCACCGCCTTCACATAGTCGACGCCGCGCATTTCCCAGGGCGTGGTCGATGCCGGTGCGCCGATGGCAGCCGCCGTCGCCACCCAGTCGTTCGCATCCAGTTCGTCGATCGACACCAACTCCGGCTTGCCGATCGAGACCGCGGCATAGCCGAGCATGCGGCCATGATCGGCCCAGCCGCCACCGCCCGCAGCATAGACGGAGCCGCCTTTGACCGCTGCCTCCACATCCTTTTCCTTGAGTATCCGGCCCATCTCAAACCTTCTCCTGCAATTTCTTGTCGAGCGTCTTCACCGCCTCGAAGAGGACGGCGGCGCCGAGCGCGATGTCATCGTTCTCGGCCCACTCCTCGGGGGCATGCGAGCGCCCGCCGAGGCACGGGATGAAGATCATCGCCGAGCGGGTTATACGGCCCATCCAGGCGGTGTCGTGTCCGGCGCCCGATGCCATACGCCGGTGCCGGGCACCGATCCCGTCGCAGCTTTCTTCCAGCGTCGACAGCAACAGCGCATCGCCGGGCGTTGGGTGATTGTCGGAAATCACATTGGCAGGCGCGATCGTCACGCCGGCATCGCCGGCGACATCGAGGCAAAGTGGCCCGAGCTCCGCGAGGAACCGTTCCATCTGCGGCCGCAACTCGGCGCGGGCGTCGATCAGCAACCGCACCTTCGACGGCACCACATTGGCTGCGTTCGGCTCGATCGAGAACTCGCCGACCGTCGCGGTGAAATGCCCCTCGCCCCTGGAAAACTCTGTCGCCAGCGCCTCGATCGCGAGCACCAGCCGCGAGGCCGCAACCAGCGCGTCACGCCGGTGGCCCATCGGCGTCGTGCCGGCGTGGTCCGCCTGGCCCTCGACGATGATCTCGATGCGGGTGATGCCGGAGATGGCCGTGACCACGCCGATATCAAGCCGCCCGGTCTCCAGCACCGGCCCCTGCTCGATATGCAGCTCCAGAAACGCCTTGATGTCGGAGCGTTTCAGCGCTGACAGCCGTGACGGATCGCCACCGACTTCGACGATGCCCTGCCGCAGGCTCAATTCACCCTGCACCCGGCTCAGCCAGCCATCCGGCAGGATGCCGGCCATGCCGCGGCTGCCGACGCAGGAAACACCGAAGATCGACACTTCCTCCGCCAGGAAGTCGACGATCTCCAGGTCGTGGTCGAGTTCGATGCCGGCGTCTGTCAATGCGCGCGCCACCTCGAGGGCCGCGGCAACGCCGGCGATGCCGTCGAAGCGCCCGCCCTCCGGCACCGTGTCGGAATGAGAGCCGAGCATCAGCGTACCCAATGCCGATTTCCGCCCCTTGCGCCGGCCGATGAGATTGCCGGCCGCATCGATGCGGGTTTCGAGCCCGGCCGCGCGGAAGCGGCGATCGAGGAACGCCCGGCCCTCCAGGAACAGCGGCGTGAAGGCGCGACGGGTATAGGGGCGGTCCGGCTCGGTAATGCCGGCGAGCCCGTTGACGATGCCGGCGATCCGGTTGGCGTCCACCGGCAGATTGGTCTTGACGTTGGTTGTCATCGGGCCTCCTGCAGGGCCAGGGTCTGAAGCGGACGAACAAAGGCGCCGGTGCCGGGTTTGGCGACGACGGTGCGTCCATCGAAGACAAGCGCACCGCGCAGATAGGTGGCAGACACCCGCCAGGGCAGCCGGATGCCGTTATAGGGCGACCATCCCACGACATTGTTGCCGCTCGCTGCCGCATCGTAGACATAGGGCTCCGGCGTCATGACGATGATGTCGGCATCCTTGCCGGCTTCGAGCGCGCCCTTGCAATGGTCGAGCCGGAAATGCCGCGCCGGGTTCAGCGTCATCAGCTCGGCCGCCCGCGTCAACGGAATGCCGCGCTCCAGCGCGCCCTTGACGAACAGCGGCACCATCACTTCGAGGCCCGGCACGCCGGAGGCGTTGGCGAGCATATCAGGATTGGTCTTGCGATCCTCGGACCAGCTCACATGATCGGTCGAAACCATCGTCACCGTGCCGTCAGCCACATGCCGCCAAAGCTTTTCCACCTCGGCGCGCGGGCGGATCGGCGGGTTGATCTTGGCCTTGCCGCCGAGGCGGCGAACGTCGTTCTCTTCATCCAGCGTCAGATAGTGGATGCAGCACTCGATCGTCGCCGCATGGCCTTGAGCGCGGTAGGCGGCGGCGATCTCGTAGCCGCGCCCGAGCGAGCAATGCACCACATGCGCCGGGCATCCGGTCGCAGCCCCGGTCTCGTAAATCTGGTTGGTGGCAAGCAACTCCGTCAGCGGCGGGCGCGACAGGCCGTGGGCGCGATAGTCGGCAATGCCAGCGGCCCTCACGCGCTCGATCGCAGCGCGCACCGCCTCGTCATCCTCATTGTGCACGCCTGCGGCCAGTCCCGTCGGCGCGATGGCGCGAAAGCAATCCTCGAGCAGGGCTGCCGGAATGCGCGGAAAGCGCTTGGGATCGGTGCCGAAGGTGGAGAACTTGAAGGCGGCAACGCCGGCCTCGACCATTTCGAGGATGCGGGCCGGTCCCTCCTCGGGATCGACGGTGCCGTAGAGTGCGAAGTCGACGCGCGCCTGCGGGCTCGCATGCTCCACCTTGTAGGCAACCGCCTCGGCCGAGCAGACGAGATTGCCCTCGTCATAGGGCATGTCGACAATCGTCGTCACGCCCCCGGCCGCAGCCGACCGTGTCGACCAGACGAAATCCTCCTGGTTCTTCTGCGACAGCGAATGCACCTGCGCATCAACGGCGCCGGGCAGGATCATCGCGGTCCCGAGATCGTGGCGCTCGCGGGCTGCGGGTGCCACCCCCTGCCCGACATGCACGACCTTGCCGTCGCGCACCGCCACATGTCCACCCTCGACGATCCGGTGCGGAAGGACCACGGTGCCTTTCAGGACAAGATCGAAATCGGACATCGTGCTCTTCCCTCGGATCAGGCTGGTTGGATCAGTGCTCGGTCACTTGCTCAGCGCAAAGAAGTCGTCGAACTCCGGCATCGGCGCCATGGCGACGAAGGTGCGCAAGAGGTCATGGCAGGTGAAGGCCTGCTGTAGCGCCTCGATCTCCTTCGAAAGCGGCCTGTCCTTGATGTACATCGGGCTGATCGACCGGGTGCGCTCATGCGCAAGCTTGACGATCCCCTGCGGCGCATCGCCGACAAGATCGATTGCCTGCGACGACAGGATCGCCTCGATCGCCGCCAGCTGTCGGAGATCGCGCACCTGGGTTTCCATGCGTTCGACGATCAGAGGCAGGAACGTCGCCTCTTCTTCCAGCCCGCCGGCAACGACGATCGACTGGGCAGAGAGCGGTACCGCCATCGACTGCACGCGCATGTAGAGTTCGACGGCAAGCTTCATCAGCGGGCCGAGACCAGTCGCGACTTCCCCCGGTGCCACCAGATTGACCGACAGGTTGCGGCGCCCGCCGTTCGACAGGAGGATGCAGCGATTGAGCACGTTGCGCGCCACATGCGAAAAGGCGATCTGCGCCGTCTCGACATAGAGCGTCGTCGTCAGGGGCAGCGACGCGCCCGAGGCATGCACCTGGCCGCCGAGCACCACCGGATTGTCGTCGGAAAGATAGGTCGCCTCGACCAGCCGGCCGGCGGCGACCAGCAGCGTATCGACGACGGCGCCGAACACCTGGGCAGTCATGCGCAGGCTCAAGGGATCGTGGATCGCCGTCGGCAACGGCCAGTCGGCAACGCCGGACTGGCCGTAGAGCCAGGAGCCGACCAGCGCCTCGCCGCGTGTCGACAGCGTCGCTGCCACCCGCCACGGATCGGCAGAGGCGCCGAGCGCCTGGGAGGACATGACACCGGTGACGAGCAAAACGCGAATGGCCGCTGCCGCCTCGCGCAACACGTCACCTGCTGCCGAATAGGCGATTGCGTTGACGCTGAGGGCGGCCAGCGCATCGCGCGGCCGCATCACCAGGGGACTGAGCCCGGCATCGGCAAGGGCTGTTTCGGCCGGCACCAGCCGGCCACGATGATAGGCTTCGCCGACCCCAGTCAACACGGCGGCAATCTGCCCCATCAGGCCGATATCGGCGCAGCCCATCGAGCCGTGGCGACGCACCGCCGGAATGATGTCGTGTTCGATGAGGGCGAGGAAAGCGGTGATCAGGTCGGGGCTGCAGCCGGTATGCCCGCGCATCGCGGTGTTGCAGCGGATGGCGATCGCCTTGCGCACGATCGGCACCGTGAAGAACTCGCCGGTGCCGAAATGGTGGGCGCGCACCAGCGAAGTGTTGAACTCGGCCAGATCGTCCGCCGTCCACAACCGGTCCTTCATCGAGCCGACGCCGGTGTTGGAGCCGTAAACCGGCAGGCCGAGCGCGACGCGATCGGCAATCACCTTATGGGCAGCCGCGACCCGCTCCATGCCGCCCTCGTCCGCAACAGGCCGCGCCGCCCCGGAGCCGATTTCCTCGAGCGTCGCGAAGTCGAGCGGTTTCCCGCAGAGAACGATGGACTTGACCTGTTGCAGCATGCCTAGAGAACCTTACCACGCGAGCCGCCCCGACGTCGAAACGATGCGTGGATGCAAAGACTTGATCCTATCCCGCCCCGTTGGGCGAGGGATCGCCTGCAGGCATGCTATGCGTTTTGTTCGCTCTCGTGATATATCCCAAATCCGGAACGGCTGATGCCTAAAGCCGAACGTGGTTCGGGTGGCGCTAGCGGCGGAGAACCCTTTGCGATGGATATTGCCACGATCCTGCTCGTCGAGGCCCTGATGAACGAAGGCGGCATCCGGCGCGCTGCCGCCTCGACCAAACGTGCACCCTCGAGTGTCAGCGCCGCCGTTCGCCGCTTCGAGCAGGCCGTTTCGATCCCGCTCTTTCGTCGCGATGGCAACCTCCTGGCGCTCACCCTCGAGGCCCGCTCGCGCCAGGCCGATGTGGCGGCGGCGAGCACCACCATCCGGGCACTGCTCGCCACCGCCAACACCGAACCGACAGCGGCAATCCCGCCTGTCGGCCTCGTCGCGCTCGATCGGTTCGTGCGCATCGCTCGCGCCGGCAGCATCCGAGCTGCCGCCCGCGTCCTCGGCCTAGGCCAGCCACAGCTGACGCGACAGATCGCCGATCTCGAACACCATCTGCAATGCCGGCTGTTCGAGCGCTCCCATGGCGGCATCGCCTGCACGAAGGCCGCTCTCGACCTCATCCCCGACGTCGAACGCCTGCTCGACATCTGGGCGCGGTTGACGCGCGCGTCTGCCGACCGCTTCCGGCGCGACGTCACCACCTGGCGCCTCGGCGCCGTAATGCCGCTCGGGCCGGAAAGCGAGATCGCCCGCATGCTGGCGGCATTGACGGCCACCTGGCACCGCTCCCGCCCGCGCCAGTCGCTGTTCATTTCCAGCACCACCGCCGATGAGCTTCTGGCCGGCCTCAAGAGCCGGCGCTTCGACGCAGCCCTGCTCGACATCGCCGGCATCCCCCCCGATTTCGACGGCCGGCTCGTCACAGAGACACCGCTGGTGCTTGCCGGCCCGGCGCCGGCCTTGTCCGATATGGGTGGCGATTTCCCGCGGCTGCTCGCCACCTGCCCGATCGCCGTGCCGAGCGCACGCAGCGGTCTGCGCCGCGAGGTCACGCGCTTTCTCGAAGACAGGTTGAGCGATGCGGAGCGGCGCCGGGTGACGTTGGTCGAGGTCGATTCCATCCCCGTCATCATCAACCTGGTCACGCATCACGGCTATCTCTCGGTGCTGCCGGAAACCTCCCTGTCGCGCATCCACCGTCCACCCGCGATGATCAGGCTCGGGCCCCAATACCGCCAGTCGCTGACGCTGATCTGGCCGCGTGGCGCCTTTTCCAGCGAGGTCGGCGAGCTGATGATTTCGATGATGCGAACAAGCGCGCAGACGTGACGGCGTGCGGTGTCACGCAGGGTTCAGCACAAAATTTCGCGAACTCGGGTTCTCCATCCCTCATTCCTGTGACGAGCACAGGAATGAGGGATGGAGAACCCATCGTCGACGAAGGCAGGCCCAATGACTGAAGCAACGGCTTTGGAATCAATTCCTGATCATCCGCGGCCAACCACCTGAAACGACTCCCGAATTCGTACCCTGAATCAGTACTTGAAGTGCGCTTTCAGCCCTTCAGCTTCAGTCGCCTGCGCGTCTCGCTCGGGCTTTCGCGATAATGGGCACGATAGCTGCGCGAGAAGGACGACGACGAGTTGAAGCCGGAGATCGCGGCGATATCGGCAAATTCCATGCGCGTCTCGATCACCTTGCGCCGTGCAGCGTTGAGCCGCAGCGCCAGGTAATGCTCGTGCGGCCCCACCCCCATTGTGTCGCGAAACAGGTCCTGCAGGTGACGGACGCTGACGCCGATGCGGCGGGCGAGACGCGCGAGTGTCAGCGGCGCTTCCACTGTTTCTTCCATGAGCTTGACGGCAGTGCCGACGCGGGGGTCGAGAATGCGCATGTTGCCGATTGCCGGCATCTGCAAGAGGTCGCCGCGCGTGCGCTCCTGCTCGTAGATGAACAGTCGCGACACTTCGAGCGCCAGCGAGTAGCCGTGCGCCCGGCGGATCAACTCCAGCATCAGGTCGAGCGTCGGCAGCGATCCTCCCGTCGTGATGCGCTTGCCGTCGATGACGAAGCGTTCGGGCACCATCGTCACCTGCGGATAGCTGGCGGTAAAATCCTCGAAGTCTTCCCAGTGGGTGGTGGCCTTCGAACTGTCGAGCAAGCTGGTTTCTGCCAGCAGCCACGAGCCGGACTCGATGCCCGCCATCATCTCACGGTGCCGGGCCGTTTGCGACAGCATCATCTTCAGCTGCGAGGTGGCGCTCCTCTGCCAGTTGTAGCTTGAGAGAATGAACAGTGGCGCCGTCTCGCGCTGCGGCCGGAAGGCGCCGGAGACGGGAATAGGAATGCCGCTTTTTGTCTCGATCGGCTCGCCGTCAGGGCTGTAGATCGTCCAGTCATAGAGCGGCCGCCCTGCGATGCGGTTGGCGGCGCGCATCGGCTCGATAACCGAGGCAACCAGGATCAGATTGGTCTCCGGCAGCACCAGGATATCGACGTGCTGCACCTGCGAAACGTTCTGATCCATGCCCAAACTTCTCCAGCCTACCGCCGATAATGTATAGGATGGAACCGATAATGAAAAGCAGCGCGCTCTTTCTTGGCTCGTAATGAGGGCAATAAAAGGGAGACAGCAATGCCGCTCAGCATGAACCGCGAGGTATTCATCACCTGTGCCGTCACCGGCTCGGGAGACACCGTTTCAAAGTCCAGCCACGTTCCGATCACGCCGAAACAGATCGCCGAAGCGGCGGTCGAGGCAGCCAAGGCCGGCGCCGCCGTGATCCACTGCCACGTTCGCGATCCGGAGACCGGCGCACCCTCCCGCAGGCTCGATCTCTACAGGGAAGTCACCGACCGTATTCGCTCCGCCGATATCGACATCGTGCTGAACCTGACGGCCGGCATGGGCGGCGACCTGGTGTTCGGCAATGTCGAGAGCCCCTTGCCCGTCAACGAGAAATTCACAGACATGGCCGGCGCCACCGAGCGTGTCGCCCATGTGGCCGACTGCCTGCCGGAGATCTGCACGCTCGATTGCGGCACCATGAACTTCTCGCTCGGCGACTACGTCATGACCAACACGCCGTCGATGCTGCGCGAAATGGCCCGCCAGATGACGGCGCTCGGCGTTCGGCCTGAAATCGAGGCCTTCGATACGGGCCATCTCTGGTTCGCCAAGCAGCTCGCCGAGGAAGGCCTGATCGAGGATCCGGTGCTGATCCAGCTCTGCATGGGCATTCCGTGGGGTGCGCCCGACGATCTCAACACCTACATGGCCATGGTCAACAACGTGCCTTCCAACTGGACCTTCTCGGCCTTCTCCATCGGTCGCAACGCGGTTGCCTATCCGGCAGCAGCCGTCCTTGCCGGCGGCAACGTTCGCGTCGGCCTCGAAGACAACCTCTATATCGGCAAGGGCCAGCTCGCCACCAACGGCCAGCTCGTCGAAAAGGCTGTCGGCGTCATCGAGGGCATGGGCGCCAAGATCATCGGGCCGGATGAAGTCCGCAAGAAACTGAAGCTGACGAAGCGCTGAGCCTGCCGCGACCCCTCATCCGCGCGGTGAGGGAGGCCCCTCATCCGCCTGCCGGCACCTTCTCCCCGCAGGACGGGAAGAAGGCCGAAGGCGCACAGTCCCCTCCCCACCGGAGCGGGGACAGGGTCAGGTCAAGAGCAGTTTGCCATTTTACAAGTCGAGGTGAGGAATGACTGAAATCAAGAATGCAGCCTGCGTTGGTGGCGGTGTTATCGGCGGCGCCTGGGTGGCGCGCTTCGCCCTTGCCGGCATCGACGTGAAGATCTTCGATCCGCATCCGGAAGCCGAGCGCATCATCGGCGAAGTCATGGCCAATGCCGAGCGCGCCTATGCCATGCTGACCATGGCGCCGCTGCCGCCGAAGGGAAAACTCACCTTCTGCAAAAGCATCGAAGAAACCGTCAAGGACGCTGATTGGATTCAGGAAAGCGTGCCCGAGCGGCTCGAGCTCAAGCGTGGCGTGATCACGCAGATCGATGCGGCGGCAAGGCCCGACGCGCTGATCGGTTCGTCGACCTCGGGCCTGCTGCCCTCCGACCTGCAAGCCGAGATGAAACATCCCGAGCGCATGTTCGTGGCGCATCCCTATAACCCCGTCTACCTGCTGCCGTTGGTCGAACTCGTCGGCGGCAAGAAGACCTCGAAGGCGACGATCGAGCGCGCCATGCAGGGCGTCGAGCAGATCGGCATGAAGGGCGTCGTCATCGCCAAGGAGATCGAGGCCTTCGTCGGTGACCGCCTGCTGGAAGCGCTGTGGCGCGAGGCGCTGTGGCTGATCCAGGACGATATCTGCGATACCGAGACGCTCGACAACGTCATGCGCTATTCCTTCGGCATGCGCTGGGCGCAGATGGGCCTGTTCGAGACCTACCGCATTGCCGGCGGCGAAGCCGGCATGCGCCACTTCCTCGCCCAGTTCGGACCCTGCCTGAAATGGCCCTGGACCAAGTTCACCGACGTCGTCGACCTCGACGATGCACTGGTGGAGAAGATCGGCGCCCAGTCGGACGCGCAGGCCGCCGGCCGCTCCATCCGCGAGCTTGAGCGCATCCGCGACGAAAACCTCGTCGGCATCATGCACGCGCTGAAATCGGGCAATGGCGGCGAAGGCTGGGGGGCCGGCAAGCTGCTCGCCGATTTCGAGGCGAAGCTCTGGGCCAACGCCAAGAAACCTGAAGCCGATCTCGGCGACGTCAAGCCGCTGCACATTCTCGACACCAAGGTCAGCGCCGCCTGGGTCGACTACAACGGCCACATGACCGAACACCGCTATCTCCAGGTCTTCGGCGACACCTCGGATGGCCTCTTGCGCCTGATCGGCGTCGACCTCGAATACGTCCGCGACGGCCACAGCTACTATACGGTCGAGACCCATATCCGTAATCTCGGCGAGGCCAAGCTTGGGGACGCGCTCTACTCGACCTGCCAGCTCCTGTCCTCGGACGAAAAGCGCCTGCATCTGTTCTCGACGATCTACAATGCCGAAACGAAGGAAGCGGTCGCGACTGCCGAGCAGATGATGCTGCATGTCGACAGCAAGGCCGGCAAGTCGGTCGCAGCGCCTGCCAAGGTCCTCGACAAGCTGAAGGCGATCACCGAGGCGCATGCCGGCTTGCCGACACCCGAAGGCGTCGGACGGTTTGTCGGGCAGAAGCGCTGAGATTGGGCCTCCACCTTCGGAGGGATCGCGGGTAACGTCGGGTCAAGCCCCTCATCCCGCTGCCGCGACCTTCTCCCCGTAGACGGGGAGAAGGGATCTGCCGCAACCGCTGGCTCCTTCAAAGGTCGCAGCGGTTCTGGTGGCCGCAGCGATGAGCTGCGCGAGAGGCGTCCCCTCTCCCCGCCTGCGGGGAGAGGGTTAGGGTGAGGGGCAGAATAAGCACGCCTGCGGTCGATGGGGAGATTGACCGCAGAACGCGCCAAACGAATTGCGAGGGAGAACACATGAATTTTGCACTGACCGAAGAACAGCAGATGATCGTCGACACGGTCAGGAGCTTTGTAGAAACCGAAATCTATCCGCATGAAGACGAGGTCGAGCGCACCGGCGTGGTGCCGCGCGAACTCGGCCAGGACATTGCCCGCAAGTGCAAGGAGCTTGGATTCTTCGGCTGCAATTTCCCCGAAGAAGTCGGCGGCGCCGGTCTGGATCACACGTCCTTCACGCTGGTCGAGCGCGAGCTTGGCCGCGGCTCGATGGGCCTCACCGTCTTCTTCGGCCGTCCTTCGGGCATCCTGATGGCCTGCAACGACGAGCAGCGCGAAAAATACCTGCTTCCGGCTGTCAAGGGCGACAAGTTCGACGCACTCGCCATGACCGAGCCGGACGCCGGCTCCGACGTGCGGGGCATGAAGTGTTTTGCCCGCAAGGACGGCGACGACTGGATCGTCAACGGCACCAAGCATTTCATCAGCCATGCCGACATCGCCGATTTCGTCATCGTCTTCATCGCCACCGGCGAGGAGGACACGCCGCGCGGCCCGAAGAAGAAGATCACCTGCTTCCTCGTTGACCGCGGCACGCCGGGCTTCGAGATCCGCAAGGGCTACAACTCCGTCTCGCACCGCGGCTACAACAATTGCGTCCTGACCTTTGACGACTGCCGCCTGCCCTCCGCCCAGATCCTCGGCGAGGTGCACAAGGGCTTCGACGTCGCCAACGACTGGCTGTTCGCAACCCGGCTGACGGTGGCGGCAACGTCGGTCGGCCGCGCCCGTCGCGCCTTCGACTATGCGCTCAACTATGCCGCCGAGCGCAAGCAGTTCGGCAAGCCGATCGGCGCCAACCAGGGCGTCTCCTTCAAGCTCGCCGACATGATCACCGAGATCGACGCCGCCGATCTCCTGACGCTGTCGGCCGCCTGGCGCCTCGACCAGGGCCTGCCGTCCAACCGCGAGATCGCGTCTGCCAAGGTCTACGCCACCGAAATGCTCGCCCGCGTCACCGACGAGGCGATCCAGATCTTCGGCGGCATGGGGCTGATGGACGACCTGCCGCTCGCCCGTTTCTGGCGCGACGCCCGCGTCGAGCGCATCTGGGACGGCACCTCCGAAATCCAGCGCCACATCATCAGCCGCGATCTGCTCAGGCCGCTGGGAGCGTGATCGGATGATCGAGCAGGCGTCCTCTCCCTTCCTCATTCCTGTGCTCGTCACAGGAATCCAGCAGCGGCACGTCCGTGCCGCGCAAGACCAGAACCGGACCGGCGTTGGCGCCGTGAAAAAGAGCGCACCTACGGGCTTGCCGACGCAAGCCGGCTGGATTCCTCTGACAAGCACAGGAATGAGGGCGTTGGCGGCTAGCAGTCAGACGGCCAGCGACCCGGCGCCAGGCGCTCCTGCGGCCATCGACATGAGGGAGTGCGAAGCGGCATGATCCACGCTCCCCGTTCCCTCGACCGTCTGATCCGACCGAAATCCATCGCCGTCTTCGGCGGCAAGGAGGCGCGTCGGGTCATCGAACAATGTGACAAGATGGGTTTTGCCGGCGATATCTGGCCGGTGCATCCGAGAGAGGACCGGATCCTCGGCCGCAAATGCTACCGCTCGGTGGCGGAACTGCCCGGCGCCCCGGATGCCTCCTTCGTCGGCGTCAACCGACAGCTCACCATCGATATCATTGCGGCGCTGGCTTCGCGCGGTGCCGGCGGCGCTGTCTGCTATGCCTCGGGTTTCCGCGAGGCGGCAAGCGAACTCGACGACGGCAACGACATGCAGGAGGCGTTGGTCGCGGCGGCCGGCGACATGCCGATCGTTGGCCCCAATTGCTACGGCTTCATCAACATGCTCGATGGCGCCCTGCTCTGGCCCGACCAGCATGGCATGCAGCGTGTCGACAGGGGCGTCGCCGTGCTGACACAATCCTCCAACATCGCCTGCAACATCTCGATGCAGACGCGCGGCCTGCCGCTTGCCTACCTGATGACCGCCGGCAACCAGGCGCAGACGGGCCTCTCAGACATTGCCTGCGCCGTGCTCGAAGACCCGCGCGTCACGGCCGTCGGCCTGCATATCGAAGGCTTCGACAGCATTGCCAGCCTCGAGCGGTTAGCAGCGCGCGCCCGCGAACTCGGCAAGCCGGTGGTGACGCTGAAGGTCGGCAAGTCGGAGGCAGCCCAGCTTGCCACCGTCTCGCACACGGCCTCGCTTGCCGGCAACGACCGGGTCTCGTCGGCACTGCTTGCCCGCCTCGGCATCGGCCGCGTCGACACGCTGCCGGCGCTGCTCGAAACGCTGAAGCTGCTGCATGTGGCCGGCCCGCTCGAGAGCAACGAGATCTCCTCGATGAGCTGCTCGGGTGGCGAGGCCTCGCTGATGGCCGATGCCGGCGTGCGCTACCGGGTGAACTACCGGGCGCTGCGAGACGAGCAACGCCGCCCCTTGAAGGAAGCGCTCGGCGAGATGGTCACGATCGCCAACCCGCTCGACTACCACACCTTCGTCTGGGGCAATCGCGAGAAGCAGACGACGGCCTTCAGCGCCATGATGAAGGGCGGCTATGCGCTGAACCTGATCGTGCTCGACTTTCCCCGCCAGGACCGCTGCGACGCGGCCGACTGGGTGACGACCTGCGACGCGGTGATCGACGCGGCGACGGCAACCGGCGCCCGCGCCGGCATCGTCGCAAGCCTTGGCGAAAACATGCCGGAACAGACGGCGCTGTCGCTGATGGCCGCCGGCGTCATCCCCTTCTTCGGCATCGACGAGGCTTTGGCGGCGGTCGAAACCGCGGCCGGCATCGGCGCGGCCTGGGCAAAGCCAGCACCGCCGAAGCTCCTCAATGGCGGTGTTTCCGGCGGTGGCGGAGCGTCGATCACGCTCAGCGAGCATGACGCCAAGACGGAGCTTTCCGCCTCGGGCTTGAGCATCCCGGCAGGCAGAACTGCATCGACGCCGCAGGATGCTGCCAATGCTGCCGAAAGCCTCGGCTTTCCGGTCGTTCTCAAGGGTCTGGGCGTTGCCCACAAGACCGAGGCGGGCGCGGTCAAGCTCAATCTGGCAACCCGCGAGGAGGTGCTTGCGGCGGCGGAAGCCATGGCTTCTGTGGCGTCGGGCTATCTCGTCGAGAAGATGGTGGCAAAGCCGGTGGCCGAACTGATCATCGGCGCGATGCGCGATCCGGTGGCCGGCCCGGTGCTGACCATCGGTGCCGGCGGCATCCTCGTGGAACTGCTGGATGATTCCGCCATCCTGACGCTGCCGACGACGCCGGATCTCATCCGCGAGGCGATCGACGGCCTGAAGATCCGCAAGCTTCTCGACGGCTATCGCGGTGGACCGAAGGGGGATTTTGCCGCCCTTGCCGACGCTGTCGCCGCTGCAGCATCCTATGTCGTTTCAAACGCTTCAATGCTCGAAGAACTCGATATCAATCCTTTGATGGTGTTACCGGAAGGCCATGGAGCCATCGCCGCCGACGCCCTGATACGCCGGAGGAACTGACGCCATGACCGGACCGATCCTGACACGCCGCGAAGGCGGCATTCTGGAAGTGACGATCGACCGGCCGAAGGCGAATGCCATCGACCTGAAGACCAGCCGGGTCATGGGCGAAATCTTCGCCGACTTCCGGGACGACGACAGCTTACGCGTCGCCATCATCACCGGCGCCGGCGAAAAATTCTTCTGTCCGGGATGGGACCTGAAGGCGGCTGCCGCCGGCGATGCGGTCGATGGCGATTACGGCATCGGCGGCTTCGGTGGCCTGCAGGAGCTGCGCGACCTCAACAAGCCGGTCATCGCCGCCGTCAACGGCATCTGCTGCGGTGGCGGTCTCGAGATTGCGCTCTCCACCGACCTGATCCTGGCGGCAGAGCATGCGACCTTCGCGCTGCCGGAAATCCGCTCGGGCACCGTTGCCGACGCCGCCTCCATCAAGCTGCCGAAGCGCATCCCCTATCACATCGCCATGGACATGCTCCTGACCGGCCGCTGGCTCGATGTCGTCGAGGCAAACCGCTGGGGCTTCGTCAACGAGATCCTGCCCGCGGATAAGCTGATGGCACGCGCCTGGGAGCTGGCACGGCTGCTCGAAAGCGGCCCACCGCTCGTCTATGCCGCGATCAAGGAAGTGGTGCGCGCTGCCGAGGGCGAGACCTTCCAGACGACGATGAACAAGATCACCCGCCGGCAGTTCAAGACCGTCGACATTCTCTATTCGAGCGAGGACCAGCTGGAGGGCGCAAAGGCCTTTGCCGAAAAGCGCGACCCGGTCTGGAAGGGGCGCTGACACGCTGCGTGCGGCGACGCAGGACTGAAAAACGTGCCGGTGATCCGGCCAAACGACGGCATGGAACGCGCGGGGGCATACTCGCGCGCCGCCGAAGGTCATGCATAAGTCATGCTTATGGAAATAAATGATAATTTAGGACGTTACAAGGTTCATCCAAGCGATTAGGCTTATCGATCTGAAGCCAAAAGCGTCCGCCCGGGAAAGGAGACAACAGGCAATCGAAGATGAAAAATGGCCCGAACGGCCGATCCGAAAGCCATCCGCAAGGTGGCGGTACGCAGCAATCTCTACCAACCACAACGAACGGCGAATGCCGACAAAGAAGGGAACAGGGGAATGAGCGATTACAAGGATTACCTCACACGACAGGTCATGCTCGGCAAGATGAACCGGCGTGAATTTCTCGGACGCGCGGCTGCAGCCGGCATCCTCGCATCGACCGCCGGCACGCTGTTTGCCACAAGCGCAGAGGCCCAGGAGCCCAAGCGCGGCGGCCATCTGAAGCTTGGCCTCGAAGGCGCTGCCGCCACCGACAGCAAGGACCCGGCAAAGGCACTCTCACAATTCATGTTCGTAGTCGGCCGCAACTGGGGCGACATGCTCGTCGAAAGCCATCCGACCACAGGCGCGCCGGTGCCGGCGCTTGCCGAATCCTGGGAGCCGTCAGCCGACGCCTCGACCTGGACCTTCGCCATCCGCAAGGGCGTGAAGTTTCACGACGGCAAGGAACTGACGATCGACGACGTCATCAAGACACTGCAGCGCCACACCGACGAAAAGTCGGAGTCCGGCGCGCTTGGCGTGATGAAGTCGATCAAGGAGATCAAGGCGGACGGCGACAAGCTGGTCTTGACCCTGACGGAAGGCAATGCCGACCTGCCGCTGCTCCTGACCGATTACCACCTGATCATCCAGCCGAACGGCGGTCTCGACGCTCCCGACGCCATGATCGGCACCGGCCCCTACAAGGTCGCAAGCTTCGAAGCCGGCGTGCGCGCAACGTTCGAGCGCAATGCCGACGACTGGCGCACCGATCGCGGCTTCGTCGATTCGGTCGAACTGATCGCAATGAACGACGCCACGGCCCGCATCGCGGCCCTGTCCTCCGGTCAGGTCCACTTCATCAACCGCGTGGACCCGAAAACCGTCAACCTCCTGAAGAAGGCGCCGACCGTCGAAATCCTGAATACGTCCGGCCGCGGCCATTACGTCTTCATCATGCACGCCAACACCGCGCCGTTCGACAACAACGACCTGCGCATGGCGCTGAAATATTCGATGGACCGCGAAACCATGGTCCAGCGCATCCTCGGCGGCTACGGCAAGGTCGGCAACGACTTCCCGATCAACGACACCTATGCCCTCTTCCCCGAAGGCATCGAGCAGCGCGCCTACGACCCTGACAAGGCGGCCTTCCACTACAAGAAGTCCGGCCACAGCGGCCCGGTGCTGCTGCGCACCTCCGACGTCGCCTTCCCGGGCGCGGTCGACGCGGCCGTTCTCTACCAGGAAAGCGCCAAGAAGGCCGGCATCGAGATCGAGGTCAAGCGCGAACCGGGCGACGGCTACTGGACCAACGTCTGGAACGTCCAGCCCTTCTCGACATCCTACTGGGGCGGTCGCCCGACCCAGGATCAGATGTATTCGACGGCCTATCTGTCGACCGCCGACTGGAACGACACCCGCTTCCTCAGGCCCGACTTCGACAAGATCCTGCTCGAGGCCCGCGCCGAACTGGATGAGGCCAAGCGCAAGGACATGTATCGCACCATGGCAATGATGGTGCGCGACGAAGGCGGCCTGATCCTGCCGATGTTCAACGACTTCGTGAACGCCTCCACCAAGCAGGTGAAGGGCTTCGTCCACGATATCGGCAACGACATGTCGAACGGCTACGTCGCCACCCGCGTCTGGCTCGACGCCTGATGATGGAAAGCGGACCGCTCACTGGTCCGGTTCCGACGGATGGGACCGCGGATGGAACACATCCGCGGTCTGCCGCTCTTTCCGGTGTACCAGCAAAACCCAACCCCGCCGATGCCAAGGGTGAAATCGACGGCACCTTCTGGCGGCGCTTCACCTTTCGCCGCCCGCTCGCGGCGCTGATCCTGCAGCGCCTCGGCTTGAGCGTCGGGCTGCTTTTTGCCGTGTCGCTGATGATTTTCGGCGGCATCGAGGCGCTTCCGGGCGATTTCGCCACCACCTATCTCGGCCAGTCGGCAACGCCGCAGGCCGTCGAAAACATCCGCAAGGATCTTGGCCTCGACAAGCCCTGGAGCGAGCGATATCTCTCCTGGCTCGGTGGTGCCGTGCAGGGTGACTTCGGCACCTCCTGGGCCAGCAAGAATTCGGTCGGCGAACAGATCGGCAAGCGGCTCGGCAATTCGCTGTTCCTCGCCTTCTTCGCCGCAATCGTCTCCGTACCGCTTGCCGTCGGCCTCGGCATGCTGGCGGTGCAGTTCCGCAACCGGCTGCCCGACAAGATCATCAACGTCGTCTCGCTTGCGGCCATCTCGCTGCCCGAGTTCTTCGTCGGTTATCTTCTGATCATGTTCTTCGCCGTCAAATTCGGCGTCGCCACCTTCCCGGCGACGGTTTATGACAGCATGAGCTTCACCGAGCGCCTCTCCGCGATCGCGCTGCCGGTCGCAACCCTCGTGCTCGTCGTTCTCGCCCACATGATGCGCATGACCAGGGCCGCGATCCTCAACGTCATGTCGTCGGCCTATGTCGAGACGGCCGAGCTCAAGGGCCTCGGCATGTTCCGTATCATCGCCCGCCACGCCGCTCCCAATGCCGTGGCGCCCGTCATCAACGTCATCGCCCTCAATCTCGCCTATCTCGTCGTCGGGGTCGTCGTGGTCGAGGTGGTGTTCGTCTATCCCGGCATGGGGCAGTACATGGTGGATGCGGTGACCGTGCGTGACATGCCGGTGGTTCAGGCCTGCGGCCTGATCTTTGCGGCCTTCTACATCTTCCTCAACATGGCGGCGGACATTATCGCCATTCTCGCCAATCCGAGACTGAGGCACCCGCGATGAACCTGAGATCCATCCCTCTGAGCGCCTGGATCGGCATTGCCGGCATAACGATCGCGATCTTCTGCGCGCTGTTTGCGCCTGTTATCGCCCCGTTCGGCGAACGCGAAGTCGTCGGCGACGTCTGGCTTCCTGCCGGCGGCGACTTCCTGCTCGGCACCGACAATCTCGGTCGCGACCTGCTGTCGCGCCTGATCTATGGCGCCCGCACCACCATCTTCGTGGCTTTGGCGGCAACCGTGCTGTCCTTCTCGCTCGGCATGATCCTGTCGTTCACGGCGGCTGTCATGGGCGGCTTCGTCGACCAGTTCTTTTCCCGCTTCAACGATCTGATGATGGCGATCCCGACGCTGATCTTCGCCCTCGTCGTGCTGGCGGTGCTGCCGCAGCATCTGTGGATCCTGATCCTGGTCATGGCGGTGCTCGATAGCACCCGCGTTTTCCGTATCGGCCGAGCCGTCGCACTCGATGTTGCCGTCATGGAGTTCGTCGAGGCGGCACGGCTGCGCGGCGAAGGCAGCACGTGGATCATCTTCCGCGAAATCCTGCCCAACACGTTGTCACCGCTCTTGGCCGAGTTCGGCCTGCGCTTTGCCTTTTCCATCCTGTTTCTCTCCACCCTCTCCTTCCTCGGCCTCGGCATCCAGCCGCCTGCAGCCGACTGGGGTGGCATGGTCAAGGACAACAAGGACGGCATCATCTTCGGCATCTCCGCAGCCCTCATCCCGGGTGCGGCGATCGCGACGCTGGCGATCTGCGTCAACCTCGTGGTCGACTGGCTGATGAAGCGAACCTCCAGCCTCAAGGGAGGACGCGGCGATGCCTGAGTCTTCATCTGCAAAGAACATGCTTCTTTCGGTCAGAAACCTGAAGATCGAAGCAACCAGCTATCCACCGGGCGAACCACCGAAAACCGTGACGCTTGTCGAAGGTGTGTCCTTCGACCTTGAGAAGGGAAAGGTGCTCGGCCTGATCGGAGAATCCGGTGCCGGCAAATCGACCATCGGCCTGTCGGCGCTCGCCTATGGCCGCGGCGGCGTGCGCATCACCGGCGGCCAGGCCCTGCTCGATGGCAAGGATATCCTGACGCTTGACAAGAACGGCATCCGCTCGATCCGCGGCGCGCGTGTCTGCTACGTCGCCCAATCGGCAGCCGCCGCCTTCAACCCGGCGCACCGGCTCGGCGACCAGGTGATCGAGGCGTCGCTTCGCCACGGCATCATGAACCGCGAAGAGGCGAAGAAGCGC
The DNA here is from genome assembly GCF_059419585.1 of Ensifer sp. GW821-FHT05G01. Taxonomy (NCBI): domain Bacteria; kingdom Pseudomonadati; phylum Pseudomonadota; class Alphaproteobacteria; order Hyphomicrobiales; family Rhizobiaceae; genus Ensifer; species Ensifer sp. GW821-FHT05G01. The sequence continues at coordinate 380,289 of NZ_JBWKSC010000004.1, forward strand.
GCACTCTATCTCTTCCGGGTGCTCGGCCTGCCGAACCCGGAGACCTTCGGCGACCGTTACCCTCATCAGGTCTCGGGCGGCCAGTTGCAGCGGGCGATGACCGCGATGGCACTCTGCCCCAATCCGGAGCTGATCGTCTTCGACGAACCGACGACGGCGCTCGACGTCACCACCCAGATCGACGTGCTTGCCGCCATCAAGCACGCGATCGAGGAAACGCACACCGCAGCCCTCTACATCACCCACGATCTCGCGGTCGTCGCCCAGATCTCCGACGACATCATGGTGCTGCGCCACGGCAAGACAGTGGAATATGGCACGACCCAGCAGATCATCGAGGCACCAAAGGAAGACTATACGCGCGCCCTCGTCAGCGTGCGCCAGACCAAGCGCGACGAGGCGCCTGATCAGACCGGCACGCAGCTGAAGATCGAGCATATCAGCGCCGGCTATGCCAACGGCTTCAAGGTGCTGCACGACGTCTCCATGCATCTGCCCAAGGGCCAGACACTGGCGATCGTCGGCGAAAGCGGTTCTGGCAAGTCGACGCTGGCGCGCGTCATCACTGGCCTGCTACCGCCGACCGAGGGCCGCATCACCTTCGAAGGCAAGGAACTGCCGCGGGCGCTGAAGGGCCGCAGCAATGACGAGCTGCGCCGGATCCAGATGATCTACCAGATGGCCGATACGGCGATGAATCCGCGCCAGACGGTGCGCGACATCGTCGGCAGGCCGCTCTCCTTCTACTTCGGCATGCACGGCGCCAAGAAGACGGCGCGGGTCAAGGAACTGCTCGACCAGATCGAGATGGGAACGCGTTTCCTCGATCGTTATCCGGCCGAGCTTTCCGGCGGACAGAAGCAGCGTGTCGCCATTGCACGAGCGCTTGCCGCAGAGCCGGAACTGATCCTCTGCGACGAACCGACCTCGGCGCTCGATCCGCTGGTGGCCGAAGGCATCCTGAATCTGCTTCTGAAGCTGCAGGAGGAAACCGCTGTTTCCTATGTCTTTATCACCCACGATATCGCCATCGTCAGGGCGATTGCCGACAGCGTCGCCGTGATGCATCGCGGCAAGCTTGTGCGGTTCGGGCCGAAGTCGAAAGTGCTGGCGCCACCCTTCGACGACTATACCGACCTCTTGCTCAAATCCGTGCCCGAGATGGAAATCGGCTGGCTGGAACGGGTGCTGAAGACGCGGCGCATGGAAAGCGCCGGCAACTGAGGACCGACACGGTCTCCTCTCCCGGCTCACAGGGAGGGGAGAAAGCAGCGATCATTTCGCCTTGCAGGCGACATCGCCCAGCCGCTGCGCCGCCTGGCCTTCGAAGGTCACCGTCGGTTCTCCCTTGGCGGTGCAATCTCCCGCAGCACCACTGCCGGAGCGAAAATGCACCACCGGCTGCCCCTCGATCATGATGCTCGGCACCACCTCGTAAAGCTCCGGCGGGCAGTTGGCGACGTCGGAAAGCCTGAGCGCCGGTTGGCCGCCGATCATGACACTGGTGGAGCCCGAAAGCGCGCAGGCCGGGATCGGTGGGCGCGCGTCTTGCGTCTCCGACGGCATGGCCGAGACCACGAACAGAAATCCTGACACGACAACAGCAGATTTCATCGGCTTCCCTCAACGATACGGTCACTTGCTCCTGGCGCAATCTAGGACGGCAACGCCAAGGCCGCCACCTCAATAATCGGTCGGCACCGTCAGCACGTCGGCGTCAGGCGTTTCGAGAAAGGTTCGCACCGTCGCTGGCAATTGCCGCGACCCCGCAGCCAGCACCCCGCAGCGCGACAGCATCTGCCGCAGATCCGGCTCCTGACCAAGCGTGCGCCAGATCATCCGCGAGGCATAGGGCAGGTTCTCCTTGCGCCAGGAGACGCCCATGGTCGTGCCGCGCAGATAGACGCGCTGATGCACCTCGAACGGCATCAGGATCGTCTGCGACAGCATAGGCTGGCGCCCGACGCTGCGCTCGGCGATGAAGATGCGGTTGCGCCAGAAGGTGACGAGGCCGACATACTTGGAAAACTGCTGGATTTCGTTGGCAGCGTCGCGGATGCGCTCGATCGATTTCACCCGGATCGAGCCGCTCTCCTCATGGATACGGGCGCAGGAGCAGACGACGCGGCCCGGCCAGGACGGCGACAGATGATAGGTCTGGTAATAGCCGACATGGCGGCGAAGGCTCGCGAGATCACCTGGAAAGCCTTCGAGCAGCAGCCCGGCTTCAGAGCGGTCGCGATCGGGCCTGACCACCCGGGCTTCGAACAGTTTCGGCGACAGCGAAAAGTCCTGCGCCTGCAGCCCGAAGAAACTGGCGATGCGGGCGACATTGTGCGCTGAAGGCCGCGCCTCGCCGCTGATATAGCGGTTGAACTGCTGGCGATTGATGCCGATCTCGCGGCAGATCTGCGAGATCGAACGTCGCGTCGCGCAGGCGAAACGAAGGTTGGCGGCAAACAGGTCGGCGTCGTGCACATGCGGCTCCCAATGGTCCTGAGCGGGTAGCGTAAAGTCGCGTAAAACAGCGTCAAGTCGCGAAATTGTGCGACCTGCTGCAGCGGTTAGGTTTTCCCTTGAAACAACACATAAGAGGGAACCTGCACATGACCGATTTCACCAAGCGTCCCGACGGCCTTCTGGTACCGGCCGGCATCAACCGCCGCGGCTTTCTGGCCGGCACCGCAGCCCTCGGTCTGGCTGCAGGCCTTGGCGGCACGATGCTGGCAGGCGATGCGCGCGCCGAAGAGCCCAAGCGCGGCGGCCACCTGAAGCTCGGCCTCAAGGGCGGCGCCACCACCGATACGCTCGATCCCGCCGGCTACAGCGGCTCGGTCTCCTTCGTCATCGGCCATCTCTGGGGCGACACGCTGGTCGAATCCGATCCGAAGACCGGCGCGCCGCTGCCGGCCCTTGCCGAATCCTGGGAGCCCTCGGCGGATGCGTCGCAATGGACCTTCAAGATCCGCAGCGACGTCAGCTTCCATGACGGCAACAAGATGACCATCGCCGATGTCATCGCCACGCTGAAGCGGCATTCGGACGAAGGTTCGAAATCGGGCGCGCTCGGCCTGATGCGCTCGATCAAGACGATCGAGGAGAAGGCAGGCAGCCTGGTGCTGACGCTGACCGAAGGCAATGCCGACCTGCCGCTGCTGCTCACCGATTACCACCTGATCATCCAGCCGCGCGGCGGCGTCGACAACCCCGCCTCGCCGATCGGCACCGGCCCCTACAAGCTTGCAAGCTACGAGGCGGGCCTGCGCTCGACCTTCGAGAAGAATGCCAACGACTGGCGCCAGGATCGTGGCTTCGTCGACAGTGTCGAAATCATCGTGATGAACGACACGACCGCCCGCATTGCGGCGCTCTCCTCCGGCCAGGTGCATTTCATCAACAACATCGATCCGAAGACCGTGCCGCTCTTGAAGCGCGCGCCGCGCGTCGAGATCCTCAGGACCGCCGGCAAGGGCTTCTACAGCTTCCTGATGCACTGCGACACCGCCCCCTTCGACAACAACGACCTCCGGCTGGCGCTGAAGTATGCGATCGACCGTCAGGCGATCCTCGACCGGGTCGTCGGCGGCTTCGGCACGCTCGGCAACGACTACCCCGTCAACGAGAACTATGCGCTGGCGCCCGAGGGCATCGAGCAGCGCGCCTACGACCCCGACAAGGCCGCCTTCCACTTCAAGAAGTCGGGCCACGACCGGCCGATCCTCTTGCGCACCTCGGATGCCGCCTTCCCCGGCGCCATCGACGCGGCGGTCCTGTTCCAGGAAAGCGCCAAGAAGGCCGGCATCGAGCTCGAGGTTCGCCGCGAGCCGGAGGATGGCTACTGGACCAATGTCTGGAACGTCCAGCCCTTCTGCGCCTCCTACTGGGGCGGCCGCCCAACGCAGGATTCGCGTTACTCCACCTCCTACCTCTCGAGCGCCGAGTGGAACGACACCCGCTTCAAGCGCGAAGACTTCGACAAGCTCCTGCTCCAGGCCCGCTCGGAACTCGACGATGCCAAGCGCAAGGAGATGTACAAGACGATGGCGATGACGGTGCGCGACGAAGGCGGCCTGATCCTGCCGGTGTTCAACGACTACGTGAACGCGGCCACCGCCTCGCTGAAGGGCTTCGTGCACGACATCGGCAACGACCTGTCGAACGGCTATGTCGCAAGCCGCGTGTGGTTCGACAGCTAAGACGGCGGATTTTGGCCGGCAAAGAAAGAGACAGGGCATTTCCAGCAAACGCGCGTGACGGTCTTGCCGGAAATGCCTGAAAACCATGAGAATGAGCGGAACAAGCGATATGTCAGACCGTGACTTCACCCTGATCGAGAACGAGTGGATCCGATTGAAGGACGGCACCCGCCTTGCCGCCCGGATCTGGATGCCCGCCGGCACGGAGGCCGATCCGGTGCCGGCGGTGCTCGAATACCTGCCCTACCGAAAGCGCGGCGGCACCAGCCTGCGCGATGAATCGACCTATCCGGTGTTTGCCGCCGCCGGCATTGCCGGCGTGCGTGTCGACATCCGCGGCTCGGGCGAAAGCGACGGCGTCATCGACGGCGAGTATACGCCGCGCGAGCTTGCAGACGGCTGCGAGATCATCGAGTGGATCGCCGCCCAGCCCTGGTCAAACGGCAAGGTCGGCATGATGGGCATCTCCTGGGGCGGCTTCAACTGCCTGCAGGTCGCAGCCTTGAAGCCGCCGGCGCTGAAAGCCGTCATCTCCATCGCCTCCACCGTCGACCGCTATAACGACGACATCCACTACAAGAACGGCTGCCATCTCTCTGCCCAACTCTCCTGGGCAGCGACGATGCTGGCCTATCAATCACGCTCGCCGGACCCTGAAATCGTCGGCGATCGCTGGAAGGAAATGTGGCTGGAGCGCCTGGAAAACGAGCCCTATTTCATGGAGGAATGGCTTGAGCATCAGCGCCGCGACGCCTTCTGGCAGCACGGCTCGATCTCGGACAATTTCGACAGCTTCGACACGCCGGCGCTCGTCATCGCCGGCTGGGCCGACGGCTATCGCAACACGCCGCTGAAAGCCGTCGAGGGTCTCGGCACGAAGGCCAAGGCGATGATCGGCCCCTGGGTGCACAAATATCCGCATTTCGCCTGGCCGAAGCCGCGCGCCGATTTCCACGGCGAGGCGATCCGCTGGTGGAACCGCTGGCTGCGCGACGAGAACAACGGCGCCGAGGGCGGGCCGCAGGTGCGCGCCTATATCCTCGACGGCCCGCGCCCGGCGGTCCGGCGCGACGACGACCCCGGCCGCTGGGTCGCCAAGGACGTCTGGCAGACGCCGGAGATGCAGGTTCTCGGCGTCACACTCGACGGCCGGCTTGCGGTGGAGACCAAAGCCGTGGGCATCGGCGAGGTCTACCTGAAATCGCCACTCGACACCGGTACGGCGTCAGGCGAGTACTTCACCCTGAAACCTGATGCCGAAATGGCCGGCGACCAGCGCATCGACGATGCCGGCGCGCTGACCTTCGAAACCCGGCCGCTGCTGGAGGCTGAAGACTATCTCGGCCAGGCGAGCCTCTCGGTCGACGTCACCTGCGCCGCAGACACCGCCAACCTCGTCGCCCGCATCGTCGATGTGCACCCGGATGGCACATCCACCCGCATTGCGTTCGGCGTGCTCAACCTGGCGCACCGCGACGGCAATGCCGAACCGCGAGCGATGGAAAAAGGTCGGCGGACCCGGATCACCCTGGTGCTCGACGCCTGCGGCTACCGCGTGCGCGCCGGTCACCGCATCCGGCTGTCGCTGTCGACCTCATATTGGCCGATGATCCTGCCGCCGCCGAGCGATCCCGGCCTGACAATCGACACGTCCACCCTGGCGTTGTCTCTCCCGCTGCTCGGCCAGCACAACGAGGTCGTGGTGCCGGAGCCGGAAAACCCTGATCCGCTGCCGAAATACATCGAGCATACGGCCGGCAGCACCAGCCGCACCGTCGAGCGCGACATGACCAACGGCGTCACGCACTACCGGATCTACGAGGATGGCGGCTTGAGCGAGCACCCCGATACCGGTCTTTCGACGCAGGACATCCGCGACGAGACCTGGTCGATCGCCCCCGACGATCCGCATTCGATGGTCGGCACTTCGACCTGGACCTGCATCGCCAGGCGCGACGGCTGGTCGGTGCGCACCGTCTCGACCTCGGTTCTCACCTGTGACGCCAACGACTGGATCACCGAAGCCAAGATCGTCGCCTATGAAAACGACGCTCCGATCTTTGAGAAGACCTTCTCCAAGCGGGTCGCGCGCGACCTGATGTAAGCGCATCTTGACTCCAACGGCGCATGACTGTACCAATCGGTAAACAATTTACTGATCGGTACAGTCATGCGCCATTTCTTCTTTCGTCACCAGCCTCCCATCCACATCGGCCGCGGCCTGATCGCCGGCATCGGCGGCCTTGTCGCCATCGCCGCCGTCGGCGCCCTCACCAACATCGTCGGCGAGCCACTGCTGATGGCGCCGTTCGGCGCCAGTTGCGTGCTGATCTTCTCGGTGGCCGGCAGCCCGCTTTCCCAGCCCGCCAACGTCGTCGGCGGCCACCTGGTCGCGACATTCGTCGGCCTCGTCCTGCGCGCGCTCTTCCCCAACGAATGGTGGGCGGTCGGCCTTGCCGTCGGCGCGGCGATCGCGCTGATGGCGGCGCTGCGCATCACCCACCCGCCGGCCGGCGCCAACCCGCTGGTGGTCTTTGCCAGCGACCCCGGCTTCGAATTTCTACTGTTCCCCGTGCTGACCGGCTCGCTGATACTGGTCGCCGTCGGCACGCTGTTTCATCGTTTCGGCAAGGTCGAGTATCCGCTCTTGAGGAAGCCCGCATGAGCCGCGTCGTCGCCGAACGCCAGGACGTCATCGCCACGCTTGCCGAGGTCTTTCGCGAGCACGGTTATGACGGCGCGAGCCTGAGCCTGATCACCGAGAAGACCGGGCTCGGCAAGGGCAGCCTCTATCACTTCTTTCCCGGCGGGAAGGAAGAGATGGCCGAGGCGGTGCTTGGCGACATCGCCTCATGGTTCCAGACCCACATCTTCGACCGGCTGAACGACAGCGAAACGCCGGCAGCGGCGATCGACGACATGTTTGCTTCCGTCAACGGCTACTTTCGCCAGGGTCGCCGCCTCTGCCTGATGGGCGTCATTGCCGCGAGCGGCGCCCATGATCGCTTCTCGGTCGAGCTCAACCGCTACTTCGCCGACTGGCGGACGGCGCTGGCCGAAGCGCTAGGCCGCCAGGGCATGGCGGAAAAAGAACGGCAGGCGCTCGCCGAAGAGGTCATCGGCGGCATTCAGGGCGCGCTCATCCTTGCGCGCAGCCTCGATGATCCCCAGGCCTTCAGCCGGATCCTCGCCCGCCTCAAGTCGCGCTGTCAGCCATCACAAAACTGACAAACATCAGGTCGGGATCCCTCGCGCCTTGACAAGGCCCTGCTCGTCCAGTTATTAACCTTCAAGTTAAATAACGTTCGAGTTAAAGAACCGCCACGCACGACGATTGCGCTGGCCGCGGGAGGCTTGTCATGGCATTGGCCGGGGAAAGCGCATCGCGCGAACACAGACTGAGCCTCGAAATCACCAGGATCTTCGATGCGCCGCGCAGCCTCGTCTTCAAGGTCTGGTCTACGCCCGAGCACGCCTTGCGCTGGTGGGGGCCGCGCGACTTCACCGCCCATTCCATGAAGATGGACTTCCGCCCCGGCGGCGCCTGGCGCGGCTGCATCCGCTCGCCGGAAGGACAAGACTATTGGATGGGCGGCATCTATCGCGAAGTGATCGAGCCGGAAAAACTCATCTTCACCTTTGCCTGGGACGAGGAGGGCAAGCCGGGAGCTGACACGTTGATCACGGTGTCCTTCGCCGATGTCGGCGGCAAGACGCGCCTGACCTTCCACCAGACACCGTTCGATAGTGTCGACGAGCGCGACTCGCACCAGGAAGGCTGGGGCGAGTGCCTCGAAAGGCTGCGGGAGTATCTTTCTGATGTCTGACGCACCCGACACGGCAGAGACCGCACCAGGCCCGAAGGCGACGCGGCGCGAATGGATCGGCCTTGCCGTCCTCGCCCTGCCCTGCATGCTCTACTCCATGGACCTGACCGTCCTGAACCTCGCGGTTCCCCAGCTCACCGAACAGTTGAAGCCCACTGCCTCGCAGCTGCTGTGGATCGTCGATATCTACGGCTTCATGGTGGCGGGCTCGCTGATCACCATGGGCACGCTCGGCGACCGCATCGGCCGGCGCCGGCTGCTGATGATCGGCTCGATCGCCTTCGGCATCGCCTCGGTGCTCGCCGCCTTTGCCTGGAGTGCGGAAACGCTGATCCTGGCGCGCGCAGTCCTTGGCGTCGCCGCCGCCACGCTCGCGCCCTCGACGCTATCGCTGATCCGCAACATGTTTCTCGACGACAAGCAGCGCACACTCGCCATCGGCATCTGGATCGCCAGCTTCTCCGCCGGCGGCGCCATCGGCCCTGTCGTCGGCGGGCTGATGCTGTCGCAGTTCTGGTGGGGCTCCGTCTTCCTGCTGGCGGTCCCTGTCATGATCCTGCTTCTGATCCTCGGCCCGATGCTGCTGCCGGAATTCCGCGACCCCAATGCCGGCCGGCTCGATTTCGTCAGCGCCGGGCAGTCGCTCGTCGCCGTTCTGTCGGTGATCTATGGCATGAAGCGGATCGCCGAGGATGGCCTCGACGTCACCGCCGTGTTCTTCATCCTGCTCGGGCTGACGGTCGCCCTCCTGTTTGCGAGGCGCCAGAGCCGGCTTGCCGATCCGCTGATCGACCTGGCCCTGTTCAGGACCCCGGCCTTCAGCGCGGCGCTCGGCGTCAACATTCTCGGCCTTTTCGTCGGCTTCGGCGCCTTCCTGTTCGTGGCGCAGTACCTGCAGCTTGTGCTCGGCCTGTCGCCGTTCGTTGCCGGTCTCTGGTCGGTGCCGACGGGGGTTGCCATGGTGCTCGGCTCGATCCTCGTGCCGTCGCTGGCTGCGCGTTACGCTGCCTCCAACCTGATTGCCGCCGGCTTCGTCCTGACCGCCATCGGCTTTGCCATCTGCACCCAGGTCGAAACGACGAGCAGCCCCCTGCTCGTCACGACAGGCCTGGTCGTCCTCTGCCTCGGCTTCGCACCGGTCGGCACATTGACCACGGACCTGATCGTCGGCTCCGCCCCGCCGGAGCGCGCAGGCGCGGCATCGGCGATCTCGGAGACAAGCTTCGAATTCGGCGGCGCGCTTGGCATCGCCGTGCTTGGCAGCATGTTGACGGCAGCCTACCGCAGCCGCATGGACTCGGTTGTCGTCACCGGCCTTCCCGAAGACACCGTCGAGTCGGCGCGCCAGACGCTGGGCGGTGCCGTCGCCATCGCCGAACAGCTTCCGGGGGAGCAGTCCGAACGGCTGCTGATTGCCGCCCGCGACGTCTTCACCAATTCCTTCGCCTTCACCGCATCGATCTGCGTCGCCCTGTCGCTGCTGACGGCGCTGCTCGCCTTCCTGCTTCTGCGCAAGGCGACCGGCAACGGCGCCGACAACGATCCTGTGATCGCCGACGAGGCGGAAGTCTCTGCCAAGGCAGGATAGCAAGTCGTGTCCGCGTCGCGGACGCCAACACATGAATTGCTTCAACGTCCATCTCTGCAGCGTCATCGTCCCCGGCCGAAGGACCGGGGCCGGCTGACCGCCGCCCAACGACAGGAGACCTTCCGATGAAAAAGCCCTATCGCGGCAGCTGCCACTGCGGCGCCGTTGCCTTCGAATGCCAGCTCGATTTTGCCGAAGGCATCCGCCGCTGCAATTGCAGCTTCTGCGCCAAGACGCGCATGCAGAAATCCTTCGCGCTTCGCGACGAGTTCGCGATCACCAAGGGCAAGGAAGCGCTGACGAGCTACCGGGCAGTGCCATCGAATTGGCGCGAGGGCGACGTCGATCACTATTTCTGCAGCCGCTGCGGCGTCAGGCCGTTTTCCCGCGGCTACCTCAAGGATTTCCTCGGCCATTTCTACGCTGTCAACGTCGCTTGCCTCGACGGCGTCAGCGACGAAGAGCTGGGTGCGGCCCCCATCACCTACGAGAACGGCCGTCACGACGACTACGAAAACCCGCCCGCCGACATCCGCTTCATGTGATCGGCAAAGCCCGGAAAGCCGGTAAGGTACCAAGCGGGGTCAGGTCAGGCGGGGCTCAGCGCCCGCAGTGCCTCAAGCGCACGTTCGGCGTCCGCCTCAGGTACGAAGATGTGGTCGTGATAATAGGCAGCGACGACATTCGCGCTGATGCCTTCGCGCGTCAGCGCCGTCGCCACCGCTGCCGTGAGCCCGACGGCTTCGAGCGCCGAATGCACGTTGAGCGTGATGCGAGCAAGCAACGGCCCATAGGAAAGGTCGGCGGCATCCGCCGCCGGGCGCTCCAGGATCAGGGTCACCCCTTCGTCCTCGCGATAGGTCGCAAGCGGCTCGAGCGTCATGTAACGCTGCGCCTCGTCATGGGGCACGGTGCAATAGACATAGGTTTGTGGAAACAACACCGGCGCCATCGTCGCCAGCAGCTTCGCAAGATCCGTTTCCCCGGCCATCATCCCTCCCCGCAATGTCTCGCGATCCTCGTTTCGAGGGACCGCCGAGTCCTCGTGACTGTGGTAGCGGATCGTCACATTGCCGTGAAGCACGCTCTTGCGATTTGCTTTCGAAAGGTCTCGCGAAAAACATGGGCGCAACACGGCCGCCGCCCGACCGCGGCAGAGGAACCCACCGATGTTTGCAAAACCCGACAGTCAGCCACGCACTGTGAAGACCGGCCGACGCTTGCAATGGATTGCCCGCGCATTCGCACTCAGTGCCACGCTTTCCGGCGCATCGATGGCAACAGCCGCCGAACCGGCCGTATCCATTCCGCCGCCGTCACTCGACGAAAAAACCGCCAGCGGACCGGAGACGGCGGTGTTTGCCGGCGGCTGCTTCTGGGGCGTCCAGGGTGTGTTCCAGCATGTGAAGGGTGTGAGCAAAGCCGTCTCCGGCTATGCCGGCGGCAGCCGCGACACAGCGTCCTACGAGGCCGTCAGCAATGGCGATACCGGCCATGCGGAGTCGGTGGAAGTGACCTACGATCCGAGCAAAGTGAGTTACGGAAAGCTGCTGCAGATCTTCTTCTCCGTCGGCCACAACCCGACGCAGCTGAACTATCAGGGGCCCGATCACGGCACGCAGTATCGCTCGGCCCTGTTCGTCACCACGCCGGAGCAGAAGAAGATCGCCGAGGCCTACATCGCCGAACTCGGCAAATCCGGCGCGTTCCCGGCCGTGATCGTCACCGAGATTTCGCCGCTCAAAGGCTTCTATGCCGCCGAGGCCTATCACCAGGATTTCCTGACGCGCAATCCGACCTACCCCTACATCGTCTATAACGACATGCCGAAGATCGAGAACCTGCGCCAACTGTTCCCGCAGAGCTTCCGCACCAATCCGGCGCTGGTGTTCAAGGCGAAGAGCTAGCCCGACCCAGAAAGAACCGAGGCGCACTGAAGCCGGATTTACGCATCCATCAGGACCGAAACGTTCAGCCGGTTCCAACAAGAACGGCAATGCCGCCAGCCAGACGGCGAAAGCCTTCGCGCGCACCCTCGCTCATGTGCCGAGCGCGGAGCCAGGCATGGATCATCTGCGGCTCTTCGCGAAAGGTGACGTTGACGCCAGCCATCGCGAGCCGTGCAGCATAGATGCGGGCGTCGTCGCGCAACGGATCGAAAAAGGCGCCGGTGATGTAGGTCGGCGGCAGACCCGAAAGATCCGTCTCCGCCAGCGGTGCTGCAAACGGATTATCGGCCGGCGCCTGCAGTATGTCCCGGTAGTACTTCGTATCGGCCGTCGTCAGCCCCGGCGCTTCGGACATCTCGATATAGGAGCCGGAAACGAGATCGCCGCCAAGACCGGGATAGATCAATGCCTGCCCGACGATACCGGGCAGTCCGTCGGCCCGTGCCTTGAGCACAATGCCCGCCGTCAGATTTCCACCGGCGCTGTCGCCGGCAACGACAACAGGACGGCCATCCGCGAGCAGGGCCTGAAGCACCGCGTAGCAATCCTCGAAGGCAGCCGGCCAGACATGGTCCGGCGCCAGGCGGTAATCGACACTGACGAGTTCGGCGTGAGCGAAATCGGCAAGCTCGGCGCAGATGGCATCATGGCTGTCGAGCGAGCCGACGACGAAGCCCCCGCCGTGAATGTAGTAGATCCGGGTGTCGGTAGAGACCGTCGCCGGCCGGTAGCGCCGGATCGGGATGCGGTCCTCGACAAGCGCATCCTCGCGCGTCAGGCCTTCGGGCGATGGCGCGTCGAACTCGGCGCAGAGCGCATCGTACCACTTGCGCTGCTGTTCGATCGACGCATCCACCGCATCGGCGGGATAGAAGGCTTCGCAGCGCCGATGGAAGGCGAGGATGCCCTCTTCCGTCGGCATCGGTTTCAATACGCCCTGATCCAAAGTCCGCCTCCCTGATCTTACCGGCGCAAGTCTAGCATCGGCCGGCCCGCCTTCTGTCCGGAAACCGACATCATCCGGAAAATCCCGCCGCAGTTGCATTGTCGGGGACGATCTCGTGGCCGCGCTTGCAACCGCGCCTTCACAGCGATTAACTGCGCGGATGGCCTTCACCTTCAGACAGTTGCAGTATTTTGTCGCCGTCGCCGAGCAAGGCTCGATCACCCGCGCGGCCCAGAACCTGTCGATCTCGCAATCCTCGATCACCGAGGCGATCAAGGAGCTTGAAGGCGACCTCGGCGTCGAACTGTTCGACCGACATCCACGCGGCCTCTCGATCACCCACAATGGCCACCAGTTTCTGCGGCACGCGACAAAAATCCTGTCCAATGTCTCCGACGCAAGACGCAGCTTTTCCGACAGCCGCGAGGAGACGGGAGGCAAGCTCAATCTCGGCGTCACATCGCTGGTGGCCGGCTACGTGCTGTCGGACCTGCTCGCGCGCTATCGCCGCGCCTGCCCCGGCGTCGATGTCAGTGCCATCGAGGACAACGGCTCCTATCTCGAACATCTCTTGATCGGCGGTGAACTCGACGTCGCCGTCATGGTCATCTCCAACCTGCGCGACCGCATGGCGCTGCAGGCCGAGATCCTGGAAACCTCGCCCTATCGCCTCTGGCTGCCGATCGGCCATCCGCTGGTCAGCGCCGACATCATCTCGATCAGCGATATCGCCAAGGAACCGCTGATCATGCTGACGGTCGACGAAATCGAGGAGAACACCGGCAAGCTCTTGTCGGCGCTCGGCGCGCGGCCGCATGTCGCCTTCCGCACCCGATCGGTGGAGGCCGTGCGCAGCCTGGTGGCGACAGGCGCGGGCATCGCCCTTCTGCCCGACCTCGTCTACCGCCCATGGTCTCTTGAAGGCGACCGGATTGAGAGCCGCGACGTCTCGGGCGCCCTTCCCGTCGTCCAGGTCGGCATGGTCTGGCGCAAGGGCTCCAGCCTGCCGCAATCGGCACGCGATTTCGTCGGCATCGCCGAAGCTCTGCGCAGCGCCCGTCCACGCTAAAAACCGACAGGTCAAAAATACACAGAAAACCATGAGGATGCGTCACCACAGATGAGTGCGCTCCCGTTCACTCACGTCGATATATCGGAAAAACCGATAGCGGCATTCTGATTAATGAATTTGCGAATGCGGAGAAATCAAGGCACGCTTCAGCCTGGGAACGAAGCCGTAAAATGCGGCTCAAAACTGGGAGAATTCAGATGAAGCAGATCCTGAAATCCTGCACTGCGCTGACGCTGTCGCTCGGCCTCGTGGCGCCTGCCTTGGCGCAGGAACCGCTGAAGGAACTGGGCAAGGGCGAAGGCGAACTGTCGATCGTTGCATGGGCCGGCTATATCGAGCGCGGCGAGACCGACAAGAACTACGACTGGGTCACCGATTTCGAAAAGCAGACCGGCTGCAAGGTCTCGGTCAAGACGGCCGCCACCTCGGACGAAATGGTCGCGCTGATGAACGAGGGCGGCTTCGACCTCGTCACCGCCTCGGGCGACGCCTCGATGCGGCTTGTCGCCGGCAAGCGCGTCCAGCCTGTTAACACCGATCTCATCCCCAGCTGGAAGACCATCGACGAGCGCATGCAGAGCGCGCCCTGGCACACGGTCAACGGCGTTCACTACGGCACCCCCTATGTCTGGGGTCCGAACGTGTTGATGTACAACAAGGACGCCTTCAAGGGCGAAGCGCCGAAGAGCTGGAACGTCGTCTTCGAGGAAATGACCCTGCCTGACGGCAAGTCCAACAAGGGCCGCGTCCAGGCCTATGACGGCCCGATCCACGTGGCGGATGCCGCCAACTACCTGATGAAGCACAAGCCGGAACTCGGCATCAAGGATCCCTACGAACTGAACGAAGACCAGTACAAGGCAGCGCTCGAGCTGCTGCGCACCCAGCGCACGCTCGTGGGTCGCTACTGGCACGACGCGATGATCCAGATCGACGATTTCAAGAACGAAGGCGTCGTCGCCTCCGGCTCCTGGCCGTTCCAGGTCAACCTGATGGAAGCCGAAAAGCTGCCGATCGCCTCGACCATTCCGGAAGAAGGCGTGACCGGATGGGCCGACACCACCATGCTGCACGCCGAAAGCGCCCATCCGAACTGCGCCTATATGTGGATGGAGCATTCGCTTTCGCCCAAGGTCCAGGGTGACGTCTCCGCCTGGTTCGGCGCCAACCCTTCAGTCGGCGCGGCCTGCAAGGGCAACGAGCTTCTGACCGACGCCGGCTGCAAGACCAACGGCTACGAGGACTTCGAGAAGGTCAAGTTCTGGAAGACGCCGGTGACGAAGTGCGCAAGCCAGGGCGAATGCGTGCCCTACCACCGCTGGGTCTCTGACTACATCGGCGTCATCGGCGGTCGCTGAGCCGTCGCGACCGTATCGCAAGCATCGCCCCTCACCCTGACCCTCTCCCCGCATGCGGGGAGAGGGAACGCCCCCGGCAAACCCGCCGGATGAGCTTTGGGCGAGACGCCGACCGCACATCCCCTTCTCCCCGCGAGCGGGGAGAAGGTCGCGGCAGCGGGATGAGGGGCTGGAATCCTGGAGCAATTTGATGTCCACCGCCGTTCTTTTCGACAATGTTTCCCGCCACTTCGGCGCTGTGCGCGCCGTCGATGGCGTGAACCTCGAGATCGCCGCGGGCGAATTCTTCGCCATGCTCGGCCCCTCGGGCTCGGGCAAGACCACGTGTCTCCGCCTGATGGCCGGCTTCGAGCAGCCGACCGGCGGCCATATCGAAATCTTCGGCGAGACGGCCGAGGGCGTGCCGCCCTATCGCCGTAGCGTCAACACCGTCTTCCAGGACTATGCGCTGTTCCCGCATCTCTCGATCCTCGACAACGTCGCCTATGGGCTGATGGTCAAGGGCGTCGGCCGTGAAGAGCGTCGCAAGGCAGCCGAAGACGCGCTCGCCATGGTCAAGCTGCCGAACTATGGCAGCCGCCGCCCCGGCCAGCTTTCCGGCGGCCAGCGCCAGCGCGTGGCGCTCGCCCGCGCCCTCGTCAACAAACCGAAGGTACTGCTCCTCGACGAGCCGCTCGGCGCGCTCGACCTCAAGCTGCGCGAGCAGATGCAAGAAGAGCTGAAGACGCTGCAGAAATCGCTCGGCATCACCTTCGTTTTCGTCACCCATGACCAGGGCGAAGCGCTATCGATGGCCGACCGCATCGCCGTCTTCAACGATGGCCGCATCCAGCAGCTCGGCAGCCCCGAGGAAGTCTACAAGCAGCCGAAGACCCGCTTCGTCGCCGATTTCGTCGGCTCGTCGAACGTGCTGCCGGCAAAGCTCTGCCAGAAGCTCGGGGTCAAATCCGCCTATGCCAGCCTTCGCCCCGAGGCGATCGTGCTGTCGGCACCGGGTGAAGGCGCGCTCAGCCTCAACGGTACCGTCTCCGCCCATAGTTTCCTTGGCGCGGTCAACCGCATCGTCGTCGATGTCGATGGCGCGCGCATCGCGGTCGCAAGCCCGGCCGCACTTTCCGTGCCCAAGATCGGCAGCCCCGTCACCATCAGCTTTGCGGCGCATGAGTTGCACCCGATGGAGGACGCATGACCGCCGTCACTGAAAATATCGTCCTGCCGGACCGCCGCGGCCCAGCGGGCCGGCTGTCGGACTTCTTCTGGAAGCATCCGCACGTATTGCTCACCGTCCTGCTGGCGCCGCCGCTTCTGTGGCTCGGCGTCGTCTATGTCGGCTCGCTCTTTGCCCTGCTGCTGCAGAGCTTCTTCTCGATCGACGACTTTTCCGGCCTGATCAATTACGAGTTCACCTTCGCCACCTACCGCCAGCTGCTCAGCGAAACCAACCTCGACATCATCCTGCGCACCGTGTCGATGGCGGCCATCGTCACCATCGCCTCCGCGCTCATCGCCTTCCCGATCGCCTACTACGCCGCGCGCTACGCGCAGGGCAAATGGAAGGTGCTGTTCTATCTCGGCGTCATGCTGCCGCTCTGGTCGAGCTACCTCGTCAAGATCTATGCGTGGAAGCTCATTCTCGCCAAGGAAGGCATCGTCACCTGGTTCCTGGGAAAGCTGCATCTGCAGTGGCTGCTCGACGCCTGGCTCTCGCTTCCCGTCGTCGGCGGCAACTCGCTCTCGGTCAGCTACACCGGCACTTTCATCGTCTTCGTCTATGTCTGGCTGCCGTTCATGATCCTGCCGATCCAGGCGGCACTCGAGCGCGTGCCGGGCAACCTGATCGAGGCTTCGTCCGATCTCGGCGGCACGCCGGCACAAACCTTCCGCCACGTGCTTTTCCCCCTGGCGCTTCCCGGCATCGTCGCCGGCTCGATCTTCACGTTTTCGCTGACGCTCGGCGATTACATCATTCCGCAGATCATCGGCTCGTCCCGGCTGTTCATCGGCCAGGCGGTCTATGCCCAGCAGGGCACGGCCGGCAACATTCCGCTTGCCGCCGCCTTCACCGTCGTGCCGATCGTCATCATGGGCGCCTATCTCTTCGTCGCCAAACGCATGGGGGCCTTCGATGCGCTCTGAACGCAACCGCTCCCCCCTCGGCCTGAAGATCGCCGCTGCTGCCGGCCTTGCCTTCATGCATGTGCCGATCCTGCTGATCTTCCTCTACGCCTTCACCACGGAGGAAAAGAGCTACCAGTTCCCGCCGCCGGGGCTGACGACGCAATGGTTCGCCGTCGCCTGGAACCGGCCGGATGTCTGGGCAGCGCTGACGCTGTCGGTCAAGGTCGCCTCGATCGCAACCGCCGTCGCCCTGGTGCTCGGCACGCTGTGCGCTGCCGCCGTCAGCCAGACGCGCTTCTTCGGCCGCGAGACGATCTCGCTCCTGGTCATCCTGCCGATCGCGCTGCCCGGCATCATCACCGGCATCGCGCTCCGCTCGGCCTTTTCCATGGCGGAGATCCCGTTTTCGTTCTGGACGATCGTGCTCGGCCACGCGACCTTCTGCATCGTCGTCGTCTACAACAATGCGGTCGCCCGCTTCCGCCGCATCTCCGGCTCGCTGATCGAGGCGTCTATGGATCTCGGCGCCGACGGTTTCCAGACCTTCCGCTACATCATCCTGCCGAACATTGGCACGGCACTTCTCGCCGGCGGCATGCTCGCCTTCGCGCTGTCCTTCGACGAGGTGATCGTCACCACCTTTACCGCCGGCCAACAGTCGACGCTGCCGATCTGGATGCTCGAAGAGCTCATCCGCCCGCGCCAGCGACCGGTGACCAACGTGGTCGCCATGATCGTGGTGCTGGTCACCTTCCTGCCGATCCTCGGCGCCTACTACCTGACCCGCGACGGCGACCAGATCGCCGGCGCCGGCAAATGAACAAGACTTTCAAGGGAGAACAGACATGGACACCCAGCTTTTGATCGGATCGCGTTTCGAGGCCGGCACCGAAGCCGAGGAGCTTATCCTCAACCCGCGCACCGGCGCGAAGATCATCGATCTCGCCGAAGCCTCGCACATGCAGGTCGAGGCGGCCGTCGACGCGGCGGAACGCGCCTTCATTTCCTGGTCGATGACGACGCCGGGCGAACGCTCCGGCTACCTCTTGAAGATCGCCGACGCGATCGAAAAGAACGCCGACGATTTTGCAGCGCTCGAGGCGCTCAACTGCGGCAAGCCGATCAATGCGGTAAGAAACGACGAGCTGCCGGCGATCGTCGACTGCTGGCGCTTCTTCGCCGGCGCCATCCGCAATCTGCATGCGCCGACGGCGGGCGAATACTTGGCCGGACACACCTCCATGGTCCGCCGCGATCCGGTCGGCATCGTCGGCTCGATCGCGCCCTGGAATTATCCGCTGATGATGATGGCCTGGAAGCTGGCGCCGGCGATTGCCGGCGGCAACACCGTCGTCTTCAAGCCGTCGGAACAGACGCCGCTGACGGCGCTGAAACTCGCCCGCCTGCTCGCCGACATCCTGCCGGAAGGCGTGGTCAACGTCGTCACCGGCCGTGGCGAAACCGTCGGCAATGCGCTCATCAACCACCCGAAGATCGCCATGGTCTCGATCACCGGCGACATCGCCACCGGCAAGAAGGTGCTGACGGCCGCCGCCAAGACAGTGAAGCGCACCCATCTGGAACTCGGCGGCAAGGCGCCCGTCATCGTCTATGACGACGCCGACCTCGAAGCGGTCGTGGGCGGCATCCGCACCTTCGGCTACTACAATGCCGGCCAGGATTGCACCGCCGCCTGCCGCATCTATGCCGAGGCCGGCATCTACGAAAAGCTCGTCGCCGACCTCAGCTCGGCCGTCTCCACTATCCGCTACAATCTCGCGGACGACACCGAAAACGAGATCGGCCCGCTGATCTCGCGCCGCCAGCGCGACCGGGTCGCCAGCTTCGTCGAGCGTGCCGCCGACCAGAAGCACATCGAAATCACCACCGGCGGTGCGCCCGGCAGCGCCGATGGCTTCTTCTTCCAGCCGACGGTGATCGCCGGTGCAACCCAGGAGGACGAGATCGTCCGGCGTGAGGTGTTCGGCCCGGTCGTTTCCGTCACCCGCTTCACCGGCAAGGACGATGCCGTCGCCTGGGCCAATGACAGCGATTACGGCCTTGCCTCCTCTGTCTGGACCAAGGACATCTCCAAGGCGATGAACGCCGCATCGCGCCTGCAATATGGCTGCACCTGGATCAACACCCACTTCATGCTGACCAACGAGATGCCGCATGGCGGCGTCAAGCAGTCTGGCTACGGCAAGGACATGTCCGTCTATGCGCTGGAGGACTACACTGCGGTGCGCCACATCATGATCAACCACGGCTAGGAGTTAAGGGCGTGGCGCGGCCTTCGCTCAGGCAGCGCCCGCCCCCTCAGGCCACCACAAACGGGAGGAAATACCATGTACCGCCGCCAACTGCTTGTTGCTGCAGGTGCTCTGGGTCTGAGCGCCGTTCTGCAGGTGCCCTCAGGCTTTGCCGCCGATGCGGCGCCTGATGTCGTCAAAGCCTATGTCGCAGCGTGGAACGCCCATGATGCGAGCAAGGCCGCATCCTACTTCGCCGATGACGTCACCTATTACGACGCATCCGTCGGCAAGCCGGTCAACGGGAAGGACGCCGCCAAGACCGGCGTCATCGACAACTTTCTCAATGCAGCTCCGGATGCCGTCTGGACCATGAAGGGTGATCCCATCGCCGCCGGCGACAAGGTCTCCTTCGAATGGGAGTTCTCCGGCACCAATTCGGGCGCCTGGGCCGATGGCACGGCCGCAACCGGCAAGGCCTTCAAGTTCACCGGCGCCTCGGTGTTCACGGTCAAGGACGGCAAGATCGCCGCACAGAACGACTATTACGATGCGCTCGGCTTCTACAAACAGCTCGGCCTGCTGTAACCGAGAACAAAACCGGCCACTGGCAAACCGCGAGTGAAGGCTTGCGGTTCTTCCCGGCTCGCTTTCCCAGCATCGAAACATGGTCGCAAATCATAAAATGACTTGCGCCTGAAGAAATCATGAGTAACACGATCACCTTATGAGTTTCTGACCGTTGCTCAGAAGGTGTATCGCATGCTTGCAACAAGGTTCGCTGCTTCAGCCGGGCGCCCGGTTGTGTCTCGCTCGCGTAAGGTGATGCGATGACGGCTGCCGCGTCCGAAGCGATCATGGAGACGGGCGGCACCAAGGTGCTCTCATCCGCCTTTTCCGGGCCACATGCCTGGTGCAACGAGAAGATGATGCTGTCGGGCGATCTTTCCGACGGCATCGCGCTGCCGGAGTTCTTCGCCTCCGGCGCCTTTGACCGCGCGCTCGACACCTACGCCGAGAAGTCAGGGGGAACAGACCGCCGCGCGGTCGCCTCCATGTGGTCGCTCTACTATTTCTCGGCCCTCACCATCCCCTACCTCGTCGCCCGCGTGCTCGATCATCAGGTGCTGCCGGTCGCCTTCAACCGCATGAAGGTGGCGCTGGCAAACGATGGCCTGCCGCGCGCCTTTGGCGTTGACGATGCCGGCGACTGGCAGGCGGGTGATGACGACGATGTCTTTGCCACCCTGGCGCCGCTGATGGGCGAGCACCTGCGCGAGGTCGTCGGCTATCTCAAGTCGAGCGGCGGCATCGCCCCGAAACTCGCCTGGAACAACGCGCTCGTTTACATCGACTATGCCCTGCGCGCTGCCGGCGTCGAGCCGCTTCATGCCCAGGCCGAAGCCTTGATTGGCAGCAAATCCCTGCCCGACGGCTCGCCGAACCCCTTCTTCGATTGCCTGCGCCACGAGGAAGAGGACGGGGCGCGCGTGTGCCGACGCAAGATCTGCTGCCTGCGTTACCTGCTTCCGGGCGTTCGCAGCTGCGGCAGTCTCTGCGCCCTCCCCAGCCAACGGAATCAGTAGTTTGCTTCATCTCGCTTTGCGGTCCGCGGTCCGGATTATACTGGCCCTCCTCGTCACCATCCCGCTTTTCGCCATGCCCGCACGGGCCGAAGGCAAATGGCCGATGACAGTGAAGGACGCAGCCGGGCGCGAGGTGACGATCTCAGCGCCGCCAAAGGCGATCCTGCTCGGTAGCGGCTTTAACCTCGTCGCCCTGTCGCTCATCCATCCGGATCCCGTCAGCCTGCTCGCCGGCTGGTCCGGCGACATGAAGGGTGCCAATCCCGAGATCTACGAGAGCTTCCGCCAGAAATTCCCGGCGATATCAGACGTGCCACTGATCGATGACGGCACGATTCCGGGCCTGTCTTACGAAACACTGCTGACGCTGAAGGCTGACCTCGCAATCCTCGCCAACTGGCAGGCCGACAACGAGCCGGGCCAGCGCGCCATCGACTATCTCACCAGCACCGGCGTGCCTGTCATCGTCGTCGATTTCAACAGCGATCCGCTCAAGACCACGCCCGACATGATGCGGCTTCTCGGCCGGATCCTGGAGCGCGACGAGCAGGCCGAGGCCTTTGCGCGCTACTACGAGGACAAGCTCGCCCTGATCCGCTCCCGTGTCGCCGCCAAGCCCGAGCCGCGACCGAGCGTGCTGATGGATGCCTTCCCGAAGCCCGACCAGTGCTGCTGGGCCTATGGCGTCGGCGGCCTCGGCGAGTTCCTGACGATCGCCGGCGGCCGCAACATCGCCGAAGGCGCGCTGCCGCGCCCGGGCGGCACAGTGAGCGCCGAAGCCGTCATCGCCGCAAATCCGGACGTCTACATTGCCACTTCGTCTCCCGGTGGAACCTACAGCAGCTTCTCGATCGGCCCCGGCGTTGCCAGGGATGAGGCCGAACAGACGCTGGCCGCTGCGGTCAAGGCGCCGGTCCTTACCGGTATCGCAGCGGTCGAGAGCGGCCGCGTCCATGGCATCTGGAACTTCTTCAACGCCATCCCGCTCAACATCGTCGCTGCCGAAGCCTTCGCCCATTGGCTGCGCCCCGACATCTTTGCCGATCTCGACCCGGAAAAGAGCCTCGCTGAGATCAACGAACGCTTTGCCGCCGTGCCCTTCGAAGGCACCTATACCGTCAGCCTGGGCGCCGATACGCCGCGTTAGAGACTCCGCGAAACCCAACACAATTGCAATGGCAGCAAGGGGTTGGCGAAAAGACGTGCGATCCAAACCAGGAAATGCCGAAGGCGTGACCTTCGAGCGCGCCCGGCGATGTTGCCACCCGCTCCGCACCCTATATAAGGGTTGATAAGGAGGAGCTTCATGCTTTGGTTGGTAGCGTTGGTTGGCGTGGCGATCGTGTATCTGGCGGCGCGTTTCAGCCGCTTTCGCCGGTGGGCCGAGCCCATCCTTTCGGTCGCAGTGGCAATCGCCCTGCTCTCCGCTTTCATCGTCTGGATCAGCGATCGCGGCGAGCGCAAGGCTCAGGCACCTGAGCCAGTAGCGACAGTTCCCGCGGTTCCGGCAGCAAAGAACATCAGTCTCGGCGATATGACCTTCGAGCAAAGCCAACCCGAGCGAAGCTTCCGCCTGCGCGGCACGGTCACCAACAACGGCGCCACACCGCTCGAATATTTCCGGCTCTCCGTGACGCTTGAAGACTGCCCCCAGGACGCCTGCACGAAGATCGGCGACGACACCGCGCTTGTGCTTTCCCGTGTGCCCGTCGGACAGGCAAGGCCATTCGAAACCTTCCTCACCTTCCCGAGCCGCGAGGGCGAGAGCCTGACGACGCCGAAGTGGACCTACCAGGTGCTGGAAGTCCGCGGCGCCGCCAGCAAGTAAGTCTCTGCCAGCTTTGCGGTCCGCTCAAGCCGCCGATGCCGGCCGCAACGCCGAGACGATCTGCGCTGTCGTCGTCACCTCTGCGAATTCCGCCCGCAACGTCGCGACATGTGCCCGGTGAATGTCCCGCGCCGGGATCGTGCCGCCCGCGCCATCCGGCTGGTCGAAACAATCGCAGGCATCCTCCACCAGGATTACTCGGTAACCGAGATTGGCGCCGACCCGCACGGAAGTCGAGACGCACATATCCGTCGAGATGCCGAAGAGCACGATCGTATCAACGCCGAGCCGACGCAGGCGCAGATCGAGGTCGGTACCGATGAAGGCGGCGTTGACGCTCTTGCTGACAAGTGGCTCATCGCCATCAGGCGCGAAACCCGGACGCGGCGCATTGCCGGCCGCACCCCGGGTAAGGGTCGAGCCCGGCGCGACGCTGTCGTGGCGCACATGGATGATCGGCCGGCCGGCCGCGCGCCATGAGGCAAGCAAGGCGCGGCCATTTTCATCGACGGCATCATTCCAGCGCGGCGGCCAGGGAGCGGCATCGAACGCCTGCTGCATGTCGATCGGGATAAGCACGGCATTGTCGGGAAGTCGCTGTTTGGTCATGGCTAACGCTCCTTGGTTGCCTGAGGAAGCTAGCTGCCTTATCGTCCGGTTTCACTGGACAAGATGACGTCCGGCCGGACGAAGTTCCGGCCTGGCGCACATGGGGGCGACACATTGACAGAAATGGATGAGAAAGACCGGCTTCTGGTAGCAGCGCTTCGACAGGATTCGCGTCAGAGCCTCGTGGCGCTTGCCCGCCATTCTGGCCTGTCGCGCAGTGCTGCCCATGAACGTCTGCGCCGGCTGGAAACGAAGGGCGTGATTGCCGGTTACACCATTCGCTTGGGGGTCGAGGACAAGGCACCGGTGGTGCGCGCGCTGATCGCCGTCTCCTTCCAGCCCGGCAAGAACTGCGACCACATCGTCCCGCATCTGGCCGGCATGCCGCCGGTCGTCAGCTGCTGGTCGCTTGCCGGCGAGACCGATCTTATGCTCCTGATCGAATGCGCCTCCAATGGCGATCTCGACACCATCCGCCGTCAGATCTCGCTGATCTCGGGCGTCGCGACGGTGCAGACCCATGTGGCACTGCGCACCCATTTCGACCGACGGGATTGATCGCGCAACGGCGCTGCACGACGCGCTTTGTTTCGGCCTCAATGCCGTAACTGAGCCATAGATACTTGCCTCAATCCCGTGCTCGTCACGGGAATCTAGCGACGGCGCGTCCGCGCCGTCAGTGAGGTGCTTCGCCCAGCTGCAGTGTTCAAAGTGTTTTCACACCGCCGACGCGGCGCTGCCCGCTCCCTGTGGCAGGTTCATGGATGAAGGTTGGGACGGCCGGCTGATCTCGTCGAGATACCAGTTGATGTAGCGCAGCTCGTTCTGCTCCATCGGCGCGATCGGTCCCGGCACGAAATAATGCGAGCGCACGCCGCGCGAGGTGTGCTCGATGATCGCCTTGTCCTCGTCCGTCGTCACCGTCCACAGCCAGATTAGCTTTTCGAGATCGTAGTCCCGTCCCTCCTCGGCCTTGCCGTCGACGAGCCAGATCAGCTCCATCTCGCAGGTGCCGGCCGTCTTCGGAATGAAGCGGTAGATCATGCCGTGGTCGGGGTAACAGACGAGGAATGTCGTGCCGCCGAGATGGATGGAGGTAACGCCGCCGTCGAAATCGCTGAAGCGGCCCATCAGGGTGCTGAGCGGCTGGCCATCCTTGCTGCCGGTCTTGACGCCGTCATAGAGCGCGTAGCGGAAGGCATGCACCGTTTCCTTGCCGCCTGCCGAGGACTGCCAGTGGTCGCCGGAGCCGACCTCGATACCGAGCGCGCAGGTGCGCGCTTCCATCTTGGCATTCAGCTCCTCGATCATGTGCAGCGGCTGTTCCAGCGCATGCGTCTCGGAATATTCCGGATGGGCCGGGCCGCAATGGTAACACTCGACATAGTTTTCGACGGCGAGCTTCCAGTTGGCATCGACGGGATAGGATTGCCGGTGGGCGACCTTGGCCTCCGCCCAGCCATACTGGCCGCAGGTGGCGTGCAAGAGGTTCTCGACCTCGGAGAAGTCGAGCGGCTGTTCGGCAAAGGAGATGAAGATCAGACCTTCGACCACGCGCACATGCAGCTTCTTCAGCCCATGGTCCTCGCGCTTGAAATCCTTGGGCATCAGCCGCGCCGCCTTCAGCGCGCCGTCGTTGCCATAGGTCCAGGCGTGATAGGGACAGACGAAGGCGCGGGCATTGCCCTTGTCCTTGGTGCAGACCTCGGCGCCGCGATGGCGGCAGACATTCAGCATCGCATGGATCGCGCCGGTAGCGGTGCGTGTGACGATCACCTGCTCGGAGGCCATGCGAAAGACTTCGAAATCATTGGGGTTCGGGATCACGCTTTCATGCGCGACGCAGTGCCAGTGGCGGCGAAACACCCGGTCGAGATCGCGCTCGTAGATGTCCTCGTCATGGTAGAAGGCGCGGGCGAGCCCATGGCCCGGCCGATGCGCTGCCACCAGCTGATCGATGCGGTCGCCCGCGACGGTGGTATTGGAAAGGTCCGATGCGAACATGGGCCTGTACTCCCGAAAGAAGAACCGGAAGAACCGCGTTCCGGCGCGCGTATTTTCGTTGTGCCTCGAAAGGCCCCTCATCCGCCTGCCGGCACCTTCTCCCCGCAGGCGGGGCGAAGGGACATCGCAGCACCCATTCGTTCCCCAAATCCATTTGCGACTCCGCCATTTCAACGACTGCCATCGTATGGCAAGCGTGCCGCATTCTCGTCCCCTCGCCCCGCCTGCGGGGAGAGGGTTAGGGTGAGGGGCAACTCCAAGCGCGAGTTCACATCCGCACCCGCTCCGCCCGCGGGTCGTACATCGCCTTCAGCGACGCCTCGGCCTTCACCCGCGTGCCGGCGATCTCGATCTCGAAGCTGGAGCCAAGCACATCGGCGTCGCTCTCGCCTTCCGACGGCACGTAACCGAGGCCGATGGCACCGCCGAGGTGGTGGCCGTAGTTGCCCGAGGTGATGGTGCCGACGATCTTGCCGTCGCGCACGATCGCCTCGTTGTGGAAGAGCAGCGGCTCCGGATCGGCGAGGCGAAACTGCACCAGCCGGCGCGACAGCCCACGATTGTGTTTGGCAAGCACCGCCTCGCGGCCGATGAAATCGCCCTTGTCGGTTTTGACCGCAAAGCCGAGCCCGGCTTCGAGCACGTGGTCCTCGTCGGTGATATCGTGACCGAAATGCCGGAAGGCCTTTTCGATGCGGCAACTGTCAAGCGTGTGGATGCCGCAGAGCTTCAGCCCGAGATCCTGCCCCGCCGCCTCCAGCGCCTCGAACACATGCGCCGTCTGGTCGGTGGAGACATAAAGCTCCCAGCCGAGTTCGCCGACATAGGTGACGCGGTGGGCACGGGCGAGGCCCATGCCGATCTCGATCTCGCGCGCCGTGCCGAAGGGATGCGCGGCATTCGAGAAATCGTTCGGGCTCACCTTTTGCAGAAGGTCGCGCGATTTCGGCCCCATGACGCAGAGCACGCTTTCGCCGGCACCGACATCGGTGATGACGACGAACTCGTCGCGCACATGCTTGCGCAGCCAGGCGAGATCGCGCTGGAGCGTGGCGCCAGGCACGACGAGCAGGAAGGCGGTCTCCGAAAGGCGCGTGACCGTCAGGTCGCTTTCGATGCCGCCGCGGCCGTTGAGCATCTGGGTGTAGACGATGCGGCCGGCCTCGACATTCATCTCGTTGGCGCAGAGCCTCTGCAGGAACGAAAGCGCGTCGCGCCCCTCAACCCGGATCTTGCCGAAGGAGGTCATGTCGAACAGGCCGACGCGCTCACGCACCGCCAGGTGCTCGGCCTTCTGGTTTTCGAACCAGTTCTGCCGCTTCCAGGAATAGCGGTATTCGCGCTCCTGGCCGTCATTGGCAAACCAGTTGGCCCGCTCCCAGCCTGCGACTTCGCCGAAGACGGCGCCGCGGCTCTTAAGGTGTTCATGCAGCGGCGAGCGCCGCACGCCGCGGGCCGTCGCCATCTGGCGATAGGGGAAATGATCGGCATAGAGCAGGCCGAGCGTCTCGGAGACCCTGTCCTTGAGGTAGGCGCGGTTCTTCTGGAACGGCTGCGCCCGGCGGATATCCACTTCCCAGAGATCGAACGGCGGCTCGCCGTCGTTCATCCATTGAGCCAGCGCCATGCCCGCCCCGCCGGAAGAAACGATGCCGATCGAGTTGTAGCCGGCAGCAACCCAGTAGCCTTTCACCTCCGGCGCCTCGCCGAGATAGTAGCGATCGTCGGGCGTAAAGCTCTCCGGGCCATTGAAGAAGGTATGGATCCCCGCCGTCTCCAGCATCGGCATGCGATTGACCGCCATTTCGAGGATCGGCGAGAAGTGGTCGAAATCATCGGGCAACTGGTCGAAGCAGAAGTCCTCGCGGATACCGTCCATGCCCCAGGGCTTCGCCTTGAGTTCGAAGGCGCCGACCAGCATCTTGCCGGCATCCTCCTTGTAATAGGTGCACTCGTCCGGCACCCGCAGCACCGGCAAGCGGGTCAAGTTGGGGATCGCCTCGGTGACGATGTAGAAATGCTCGCAGGCATGCAGCGGCACGGTCACACCGGATTGCCGCGCGAACTCGCGGCCCCACATGCCCGCGCAGTTGACGACATGATCGGTCTCGATCGTGTAGGTCTCGCCGTTCTGCTCGCAGGTGACCCCGGTCACCCGGCCATCCTTCTTCAAGACGGCCGTCACCTTGACGCCCTCGATGATCGTTGCGCCGTTCTGCCGCGCGCCCTTGGCAAGCGCCATGGCGATATTGGCCGGGTCGCACTGGCCGTCGAGCGGCAGGTGCACGGCCGCCTTCACGTCCGAGGTGTTGAGGTGTGGATACATCGCCTTCACCTCGTCGGGCGTGATTTCACGCACGTCGACATTGAAGGCGCGCGCCAGCGACGCCTGACGGTAGATTTCTTCCTTGCGTTCCTCCGTCAGCGCCACGGTGATCGAGCCGTTCTGGCGCATGCCGGTGGAAATGCCGGTTTCGGCCTCAAGCTTGACGTAGAGGTCGGCGGAATATTTCGCGAGCCGCGTCATGTTCTGCGAGGCGCGCAGCTGGCCGATCAGGCCGGCCGCATGCCAGGTCGTGCCCGACGTCAGCTGCTTGCGCTCAAGCAGCACCACGTCGGTCCAGCCGAGCTTGGCCAGGTGATAGGCGACGGAACAGCCGGAGACGCCGCCGCCGATGATGACGGCCCGGGCTTTCGAGGGGATGGGCTTGGTCATGCGCGCAGTCTTTCATTGGAGGGATCCCAGAGCGGCTGGTCGGCCTCGACCGTCGCCTTGAAGCGGTCGCCGAAGATCTCGACCTCGATCTCGTTGCCGGGTACGGCGAGATCGGCCCTGAGCATGCCGAGCGCGATCGACTTGCCGACGCGGTAGCCCCAGTTGCCCGAGGTGGTCTCGCCGACCACCTGGCCGTCCGACCAGAGCGTCGACATGTAGGGCGCATCGCAGCCGTCGGCGGCGACCGTCAGGGTGACGAAGCGCTTGGAAACGCCCTGCTGCTTCTCCCGCTCCAGTGCGGCCTTGCCCTTGAAGCCCGGCTTTGCCCAGTCGACGAAGCGCTCGAGCCCGCCCTGCAGGATGGTGTAGTCGGTGGAGAGATCGCCCTTCCAGGCGCGGTAGCCTTTCTCGATGCGCAGGCTGTCGAGCGCCTCCATGCCGAAGGGTTTCAGGCCATGCTTCTCGCCGACCGCCCACACGGCGTCGAAGATCGTTGCCGTGTCCTCGACCTTCGTATGGATCTCCCAGCCGAGTTCACCGGCAAAGGAGACGCGCACCAGCTGGCAATAACGCCCGGCGATTTGCGCCGTCTGGTGCGTGAGCCACCCCTTGGCGAGATCCGCGTCGCTGACCTCTGCGAGGATGTCGCGCGATTTCGGCCCCGTCAGGATCTGGCAGCTGAATTGCGTGGTGACGTCGTCGAGCGTGAAGGCGGCATCTGCCGGCAGGTGCTTTTGCAGCCACTCGAGATCGTGCCACTGCGCCGTTGCCGCCGTGATCAGGAAGAAGAAATCCTCGTCCAGCATCATGACCGACATTTCGGTGACGATGCGTCCCTTGTCGTCGGAGAAATAGGCAAGGCCGATGCGGCCGGGCTTCGGCACGCGCCCGGTGATCAGGCCTGACAGCCACTCGGTCGCGCCCTTGCCCTTCACCCGGAAGCGCGAGAAGCCCGGCAGGTCGAGAATGCCCGCGGCGTCGCGCACGGCGAGACACTCCTCCTCGATGCGTTTGGCCCATGGCCCTGCCCGCCCCCAGGTCTGCGTCGCCTCTTCCGAGGTGGCGTCGCCCGGTTTGGCGTACCACATCGCCCGTTCCCAGCCGTTATAGGGCTTGAACTGGGCGCCGAGCGCTGCGATCCGGTCGTGGATCGGCGACAGCTTCTTGCCGCGGCCGGCAGCCCAGTAATGCTTCGGGAAATGCATCGCGTATTCGTGGCCGTAGATCTCCATGCCCTTGGCGATGCAATAATCCTGGTCGGTATAGTCGGTGTAGCGGCGCGGATCGCAGGACCACATGTCCCACTCCGTCTGGCCCTCGGTGATCCACTCGGCGAGCACCTTGCCGGCACCGCCCGCCTGACAGATGCCGAAGGTGAAGACGCAGGCCTCGAAGGCATTGGGCACGCCGGGCATCGGCCCGATCAGCGGATTGCCGTCAGGCGCATAGGGGATCGGGCCGTTGATGATCCGCGACAGCCCGGCGGTTCCGAGGATCGGCACGCGCTCGACGGCATCGTTCAGATACCATTCCAGCCGGTCGAGATCGTCGGGGAACAGCTGGAACGAAAAGTCTTCGGGCATCGGGTCGTCGGGCGTGACCCAGTGGGCGCGGCAGTTGCGCTCATAGGGCCCGAGGTTCATGCCGTTCTTCTCCTGCCGGAGATAGTAGGAGCTGTCGACGTCGCGCAGCAGCGGCAGCTTGTGGCCTGCCTCCTTCGACCAGGCGGCAAGCTCCGGGATCTCGTCGAACAGGATGTACTGATGGCTCATCACCATCATCGGCACGTCTCGCCCGAACATCTTGCCGACGTCGCGGGCGTAATAGCCGGCGGCGTTGACGACGTATTCGCAGCGGATTTCGCCCTGCGGCGTGGTGATCACCCACTCGTCGTTTTCGCGGCGCGCCGCCGTGACGGGACAGAAGCGGATGATCTTTGCACCCATGTCGCGCGCGCCCTTGGCCAGCGCCTGCGTCAGCTGCGCCGGATCGATGTCGCCGTCATAGGGGTCGTAGAGCGCGCCAGTCAGGTCATGTGTTTCGAGGAACGGGTAGCGGCTGCGCATCTCCTCGGGCGACAGAATATCGAGGTCCATGCCCTGGTAGCGGCCCATGCCGACGACGCGCTTGAACTCCTGCAGCCGCTCCTTGGAGTGACCGAGCCGGATCGAGCCGGTGACATGATAGTTCATCGGATAATCGACGAGCGCGCCGAGATCGCGATAGAGCGACGCCGAGTAGCGCTGCATGTTCATGATCGACCAGGACGACGAGAAGGTCGGCACGTTGCCGGCCGCATGCCAGGTCGATCCGGCCGTCAGCTCGTTCTTCTCCAGAAGCACGCAGTCGGTCCAGCCGGCCTTGGCAAGATGGTAGAGCGAGGAGGCGCCGATCGCTCCCCCACCGATGATCACGACCCGCGCGTGTGACGGCAAATTCGACATGCACTGTTCCCTCGTTTTGCCGGAATTCTTGCCGTTGAAACGGGGCGCCATCAAGCGACGGAAACAGGCTTTATTGATCGATGAATTCGATTAGATTGGACGGACCTTCGAAACCGGACGCAATGCCCATGCAAGTCGACCTGATCGAGACGTTCCTGGACCTGATGGAGACCCGCTCCTTCAACCGCACCGCCGAGCGACTGAACATCACCCAGTCCACCGTTTCCCACCGCGTCAAGGCGCTGGAGGCGCAATTCAACCGCAAGCTCTTTACCCGCAACAAGGGCGGGACGGTGCCGACGGCTGCGGGCCTCAGGTTTCTGGACTATGCAAAAGCCCTTCAAAATCAGTGGCATGAAGCAACGAGAGCAGTCACAAGTGCCGGCGCGCTGGAGCGTTCCATGCGGCTCGGCATCCAGCACGATCTGGCGGAAGCCTTTGCCGGCGAATGGCTCGCGGCCATCAGGCTCGATCTGCCGACCACCGAGATCTACATGGAGGCGGACTATTCCAACCAGATGAACCGGGATCTGGGCGCCGGCGATCTCGATCTCGCCTTGCTCTATACCCCGCATTACCTGCCCGATCTTCACTATGAAAGGATCGGTGATCTGCATTACGTGATGGTGAGCAGGGATGCGGCTTCGCTATCGGATATCAGGATCGAGACCTATATCCAGGCGATCTATTCGCCTGCCTTCGATCGCGCCCACCGGCTGGCGCTGCCGCATCTCTCGGCAGCGCCGGTGGCGTCAGGGCAGAACATGGCGATCACCATGCTGCTGCATTCGCTCGGCGGCGCTGCCTATGTCACGGCGGCAACGGCCGATCGGCTCGTTCACTCCGGCCGGGCAAAGCTTGTTGCCGATGCGCCGGTGGTCCCGCAGACGGTCTATGCCGCCACCAGCCTTCGCACCCGCCACGCCCACCAGCACCGCAAGATCATCGGCGCGATGCAGGTGTTGCTTTCCGCAGGGAGCGACGCCGCGGCCGGAAGCTAGGCCATACGGCGCTGGATCAAGCGCTGCAGGACCATCAGGATGGAGACGATCGCCAGATAATAGACGAGCGCTGCCGAATACCATTCGACGAAGCGGAAGCTTGAGGCGATCGCGTCGTTGACGACGGCCATGATCTCTCGCATCGAGATGACGTAGGCAAGCGAGGTCAGCTTGATCAGGTTGATGAACTCGTTGACGAGCACCGGCATGACGATGCGCAGGGCCTGCGGCAGCACGACGAGGAAGAAGGTCTGCAGCCGGTTGAGCCCGAGCGCGCGTGCCGCATCGGTCTGCCCCTGGCCGATCGCTGCCAGTGCCCCGCGCATCGCCTCCGCCATATAGGCGGTGGTGACCAGCGTGAAGGCGATGAAGGCGGCGGCAAAGGGCGTGTACCAGGGCGCCCGCGTCAGGCCGGGAAAGAGTTGCGGCGCACCGTTCCAGACGATCAGCAGCACGAGGATGAGCGGGGCCGAACGAAACAGCCAGACATAGATCTGGGCCGATGTGCGCCGAACCGCCGCCATCGAGTTGAGCGCGACGGCGAGCGGCAGGCAGAGCAGGAACGAGGCGGCCTGAACCAGGATGGAGAGCAGGATCGCGATCGCCGCCCCCTGCAGCATGACCGGCATGGTCAGGGCATCGAAAAACAGTTTGGTGTCGAAGTTCATGCCCTGCCCGCTTCCTTGGATTAAGTTAGCGCGGGATGCGGGCGGCAAACCGCGCACACTTTTCCTCATCCCGCTCTCAAGCATCAACGATCGTAATCGACGTCGAACAGCGCCGGGTCGAGGCCATATTTCTTGGCGATGCCGCTGAAGAAGCCCTGTTCCTTCAAAGTCTTCAGCCCCGCCTTGACCGCGGCAGCATCGCTGCCTTCGCGCCTGGAGTAGATTCCGTAGGTGAAATCCGACGCCCAGGTATAGGGGAGCTGCAGCGCCCCGTCGGAGCGCGAGGCGCGATAGGCGCCCTCGGCCTCTTCGGTCATCGTCGCATCGACGCGGCCGACGAGAACCTGCTGGTAGGCCGCCTGTTGGGTCGGATATTCCTGCACCTCGACCGGCGGCTGGCCCTTGGCGGCGAGCGCCTTGTTCAGGGGCTCGATCCGCTCCTGCTTGTAGTAGGCGCCAGCTTCAAGCGCGATCACCTTGCCGCTCAGATCCTCCGGCACCTTGATGGTGTCGGTGCCGGCCTTGGTCACCATTGCGGTCGCCGATTTCATGTAGGATACGCCGTCATAAGTCTCGCGGCGCTTGGCGTTGATGTAGATGCCGCTGATGATCACGTCGCAGCGCCCGGCGCCGAGCGTCGGCAACAGCCCGGCAAATTCCGTGACCGTATAGCCGACCTTGGCGTTCCAGAGGCCGGCAAGCGCCTCGACGATCTCGATATCGATGCCGGTCGGTTTTGGATCGGCCGGGCTCTCCTTGAAGGTCAGCGGCGGAAAGGCAGCGGTGGTGCACACGCCGATGTCGCCATCGGCGGCAAAGGCTGGTACTTCCGCGTGGGCAAGCCCCGCCGACAGCAGAATGGTCCCGAGAAGGGTTGCATGCGATGCCAGTCTGATCATCTGTATTCCCCTCGATTAGGTTGGTGAAACGCGCCCGACGATGTCGCCATAGGCCTGGCTGTCGAAGGCGGGAAGGATAAGCGGGTCGACGAACCCGTCGCGCCGCGCCGTCAGCACGTATTGCATCATCGACGCATTGTCGGGCATCTCGAAAACCTGGACGAAGTCGTAGGTTCCGAGCGTGGCGTAGAAGGCGACCGAGCGGCCACCGAGCGCAGAAACGCGGTCTTCGCTGACCTTGCGCCGCGCGCCGCTGTCGGCAAGTTCGGCCAGTCCCTTGGCCGTCAGTCTCATCAGCGAGATATATCTTTGCATGGGGCATCATTCCGTTGAAACGGTTGGCAGAACGCTTTGAAATGGGAGTGTGCTGTCGGCGTTAGCCGCTGGCTTTGGCCAGACCGGCGATGACGGCGTCGCTGGTCGAGACCGTGCCGAAAATGCCGTTCTCGATCGAGATCATGTTGATCGCCGCCTCATGCGCCCATTGCTCGCCACTGGCGCAGCAATCCGAGATCGTCAGGCACTGGAAATTGCGATCGCAGGCTTCGCGCAGCGTCGTGTGGACGCAGACATCGGTGGTGCAGCCGGTAAAGAGCATATGGGTGATGCCCCGCGCCCGCAGCACATGCTCAAGATCCGTATAGGTGAACGAGCTGTTGCAGGTCTTGTCGATGATGACGTCTGTGTCGGCGACATCGAGTTCCGGTAGCAGCTGGAAGCCGGGGCTCGAGCGCAGCAGCACCTGCGTATTCTCGAGGCCCGAACGCTTTCGCCGCCATATTTCGTAAGGCGTCATATCGGCGAGGTCGGCACGGTAGCCCTGCCGTGTATGGATGATCAGGCAGCCGGCCTTACGCGCCGCCGATATCACCCGGTTGACCGCCGGCACGATGGCGGCGAGCGGCGCCGGATCGTAGCCCATCGAAGCGAAGTATCCATCGGGCGAACAGAAGTCGATCTGAAGGTCGATCACCATCAGCGCGGTCTGTGACGGAACCAGCCTGCCGTCATAAGGAAAATCAAATGGTTGCGCTGCAATCATGGTGTAACTCCCTCTCTCCGACCCGATTCATAGGAGCAAAAATCGATTGGGAATAGCGATTTTTTATGCTTGATATTGTCTAGTTTGGCTAAACAATTATCGATGATGCAAACGCGTCGATCGACTGCAAATCAGGGCTTGGAGCTCAAATGAAAGCGCTGCATTTCCTGCCCTATCTCAGGGTCTTCGAAACCGTTGCCCGGATCGGATCGGTGCGCCAGGCAGCAGATGAACTCGGCCTCAGCCCCGGAGCCGTATCGCTGCAACTGCGCCGGCTTTCTGAAACGACGGGCCTGACGCTTCTGGAAAAATCGGGGCGCAATATCCGCCTGACCGCAGCCGGGCGTGATTTTGCCCAAACCGTTTCCCACGCCATCGGCAATCTCGCCATCGCCGTTGAAAACAATGCGGAACGTCAGCTCGAAAACCACCAGACGAAGCTGACGGTCGCCTTGCCCCCGGCCCTGGCAATCGCCTGGATGGCGAGCCTGCTGGTGCAATTCGCCGATGCGCGCGGGGTCAGTGATCTCGCCATGCGCAGCTGTATCCGCGCAAGCGACGTGCAATGGGACGATGTCGACTTGGCCGTGGTCTACGACAATCCGCCCTTCAACGGGCTGTGGTGGCAGGTGGTCAGCGACGTGAAGCTCAGGACCATTTGCTCGCCGCTTCTTTTCCCGCGGCTGGAAGGGTCGCACCGCGACCGGAAGCTGCGCGACGTCACCTTGCTGCATGAGGACGACGGCCGGGAATGGACGCGCTGGTCGGCCGCCGCGCGCATATCGCTTGAAGGCAGCCGCAGCGTCCGGGTGCCTTCAGTCGCCGTCGCGGTGGCGTCCGCCCTACAGGGACAGGGCATGGCTCTCGTCTCGGATGTGCTGACCCGTTCTTATCTGCAAGAGGGCCGGCTGATCCAGCCGTTTCCGACGGCGATACCCGCATCGGCAGGCTACTACCTGCTCTGCCCGACGGAGAAGGCCGAGGCGCCGCTGATCCAGGCGCTTGCCCATCAGATCGCCGCCCATCTGCGCGGTGACTGACATGGCCGGCTTTCAGTAGCGCCCCTTGAGCAGCGCCTTCAGCCGCGTCGCGTCATCAGTCGTCACCCCAGGCGGATCGACCACCTCCATCCACGCATCGATGTAATGTTCCGGCGCATAGACATGGCCGTAACCGATCGGCGTCGTCGTACCCGTCGCCGCGTCGGCCAAAAGCTGGAACATCGTTACCACAGGGAACCATCTAAGGTCGGGCGAGACGTCATGGCCACGCGGCGCCTTCATCCAGTCCGGCTCGCGATAGAAGGAAAGCGGATCGAAGAAGGTGATCGGGTCGCTTGCATATTGCAGGTAGACGATGCGGACATTACCCCATACCGCGCCGGGGATATCCAGCGCATTCTTCTGGCCGGTGAAGCGGATCACCGAACCGTCGCGATAGCGCGGCAGCCACTCCGGAGAGCCCGGATTTCGGGCCGCCGTCACCGAAAGCCAAGTCCGCGTCGGGAACGGCGTGCCGACCCAGAGAGCGCCCTGGAATGGGTCGCTGATGATGTCGAACAGGTCGACCGAGCCCTGCGAGTTCATCGAGCCGAGGCTGAGACCGTAGAGGTAGAGGCGCGGACGTTTGTCCTTGGGCAGCGTCGTCCAGTAACCGTAGACCGCGTCGAACAAGGCATTGGCAGTCTCGCCGCCATATTCCGGCTCGACCAGAAGCGACAACCAGCTCGCCAGATAAGAATACTGCACCGCGACACTCGCGACGTCGCCCTTCAAGAGATACTCGACAGAATCGATGCCCGGCGGATCGACCCAGCCGGTGCCTGTCGGCACGACGATCATCAGGTTGGACCGCTCGAACCCGCCGACACGCTTCAGTTCTTCGAGCGCCAGCTTGGCCCGTTCCTTCGCCGTCTCGGCCGAATTGAGCCCGGCATAGACGCGCAAGGGCTCCTTCACCTCACCACTGAAGACGGCGCCGATATCCCCGGCGCTCGGCCCCGAGGCGATGAACTGGCGCCCCTGCCGGCCGAGTTCGTCCCAGGTCATCAGCGACGCGCCGCTGCCCGTCTTCAGCGGGTCGCTCGGCGGCGCCACATCAGGGTCGATCAGCGCATCGAGCCTCCGGAAGGAGCTGTCGGCCGCATGCAGAGCGAAGCGGAAGATCACCCCGTCGGTCGCCGACCAAAAGAGAGCGATGGCCGCGGCAATAGCCGTGACCTTTGCCAGCGGCCGCGTCAGCACATACTCGAAGCGCCCGGCAAGAAAGCGGAATGTCAGCCGGAACAGGCGTGCCAGCAACACGATGAGGATGAAGACGACAGCGGCGATGAGGCCAAGCTTGAACGGCTCGGCGCTCTCGACGGGATCGAGCCCCATGAGGCTGCGCACGGTATTCTGCCATTCCGCCGCCCGCCAAAGAAAGGTCAGCGCAAAAATTGCGCAGCCGAGGGCCGCCGCAATCTTGAGGAACAGGCCAGTCTTCGGCCGTACGTCCGGCAGTTCGAGATAGGACCAGAGCCAGCGCAGGAACACGCCGATGGCATAGCCGGCAGACAGCGAAAGGCCTGAGATCAACGCCTGAATGACATAGGGCCGCGGGATCAGGCTCGGCGTCAGAGACGCGGCGAAGAACAGCACTGCGACGATGAGCCCCGTCGTCGACAACGACGCCCAAAGCCCGGACACGAAACGTGGAACGGGCCACCTCGTCCTGCGCAGGCCTATCTCTTCAAGGTGATCCACCGGCAGGCTCCTTGTTGTCAATTGTTCGTCAAGAGCACCATTCGGGTTGGCGCGGTGCCCGATTGATAGTCGCCAGCCGCAGCAGCGACCACCTCGCGTCGGCAGTGTCACCGCCACCGACGCCATCCCCTACACGCGGCATGCGCGGATCAGCTTTTCTGGAAGGCCAGGTGCACGCCGAGCCCGACGAGCACGCCGCCACCGGCGCGCTGCATCGCACGCTGCGCCATGCTCGAGCGCTTGAGCCTTGCCATCAGTACCCCCGCCAGAATGACGCAGACGATATCGGCCGACGAAAACATCAGGTTGACGATCGTGCCGAGGATGACGAACTGCAGCCATACCGGGAACGCCGCGGATGCATCGATGAACTGCGGCAGGAAGGCCACGAAAAAGATCGCCGTCTTCGGGTTGAGCACTTCGACGGTGATGCTTTCGAAGAAGGCGCGCCGGCCGGATTTCGCCCCGATGCCGGGTAAGTCGCCGGTCCCATGCGCCTTGGCGCGAAACAGCGAAATCCCGAGCCAGACGAGATAGGCGGCACCGGCAAACTTGACGATCATGTAGAGCACCGGCACCGCATGAAACAGCACCGACAGGCCGGCGGCCGCCGCAACGACATGCACATAACCGCCGAGGTGAATGCCGAGCGTCGCCATCAAGCCGGACCAGCGGCCGCGCGCCATCGTCTGCGCCGCCGCATAAAGCATCGCAGGACCCGGGATATAGGCGAAAATTGCCGTGGTCACGACGAAGGCCAGAAGCAATTCCATAGGCGGCATCGCAATGCTCCCAAAAGGTCATATGGTGTGCAATTTCCGGCAGTAGACAATGCCTGCGCCCGCTTGGCAAGGCGAGATCGATGCCCCACGCACGCGGACCTTGCAGAGGCGAACCGAACAAGTTCGCTGTTGTCCTGGATACAATTGCCTAAAGGCAATTGTCGGTCAGATCCGCCGCTCCTTGATCGTGTTCATCACGAAGCTTGTCTCGATTGAGGCCACGCATTTGAGCCGGGCGATCTTCTCCTTGATGAACCGTTCGTATTGTTCCAGCCCGGCGCTCATCACCTTCAGCACATAGTCGCGCGAGCCGGTGACGAGATGGCATTCAAGCACCTCGTCCCAACCACGGATCGCCTGCTCGAACATGACGATCTCGTCCTCGTGCTGGCGGCTGAGGCGGACTGTGGCGATCGCCGTCATCGTCCAACCCTCGACTGCCGGATCGATGAGCGCGGTATAGCCGCGGATGACGCCGGTTTCCTCCAGTCGCCGCAGCCGCCTGAGGCAGGGCGAAGCCGACAGGCCGACACGCTCGGCCAGGTCGTTGTTGGTGATGCGTGCGTCGGCCAGCAACTCCCTCAGGATTCTGCGGTCAGTCTCGTCGGCAATTTTCTGCGTCATATCTCTTCAATCCCGGCAATAGTTTGCGCAACTCAAGGGTATGTGATCGCAAATAGCAAGGATCGGTCCAAGCGTCTGATATAATTTGCCTGCCAGTCGCCCCGTTTCGCTTCAGGAGAAAGCCATGAC
Source organism: Ensifer sp. GW821-FHT05G01 (assembly GCF_059419585.1). Lineage (NCBI taxonomy): Bacteria > Pseudomonadati > Pseudomonadota > Alphaproteobacteria > Hyphomicrobiales > Rhizobiaceae > Ensifer > Ensifer sp. GW821-FHT05G01. Next base: position 418,671 of record NZ_JBWKSC010000004.1, read on the forward strand.
CGCGCCGCACCCCTACAAGACCCATATCGGAAACCACAAGCTGCATCCCGAAACACTGATGCTGAACTATGGTTACGACCCTGAACTGTCTGAGGGGGCCGTCAAGCCGCCGGTGTTCCTGACCTCCACCTTCGTCTTCCGCACCGCCGAGGAAGGCCGCGATTTCTTCGATTTCGTCTCGGGCCGTCGCGAGCCGCCGGCGGGTGTAGGTGCCGGCCTCGTCTATTCGCGCTTCAACCATCCGAACAGCGAGATCGTCGAGGATCGCCTCGCCGTCTACGAGCGCACGGAAAGCTGCGCACTGTTTTCCTCCGGCATGTCGGCGATCGCAACGACGCTGCTTGCCTTCGTGAAGCCCGGCGATGCGGTGCTGCACAGCCAGCCGCTTTACGGCGGCACCGAGACGCTGCTGGCGAAAACCTTCCTCAATCTCGGCGTTTCGGCCGTCGGTTTTGCCGATGGCGTCAACGAAGCGGCGGTGACGGAAGCTGCCGAAGCGGCGATGGCGAAAGGCCGTGTCTCGGTCATCCTGATCGAAACGCCCGCCAACCCGACCAACAGCCTCGTCGACGTCACCATGATCCGTCGCGTCGCCGACGCCATTGGCGCCAAACAGGGCCACACGCCGGTCATCGCCTGCGACAACACCCTGCTCGGCCCGGTGTTCCAGCGACCGATCGAGCACGGCGCCGATATCTCGCTTTACTCGCTGACCAAATATGTCGGCGGTCACTCCGATCTGATCGCCGGCGCCGCCCTCGGGTCCAAGGCGGTCATGAAGCAGGTGAAGGCGCTGCGCGGCGCGATCGGCACGCAACTCGACCCGCATTCCTGCTGGATGCTCGGCCGCTCGCTCGAGACCCTGTCGGTGCGCATGCACAAGGCCAACGACAATGCCCTGGTGGTGGCGGAATTCCTGCGCGACCATCCCAAGGTCGAGCGCATTCACTACCTGCCGTTCCACGACGAAGCCTCGCCGCTCGGCAAGGCCTATGCGGCGCAATGCACAGGGGCCGGCTCGACCTTCTCCTTCGACATCACGGGCGGTCAGGAGGCGGCCTTCCGCTTTTTGAATGCGCTGCAGATCTTCAAGCTCGCCGTCAGCCTCGGCGGCACGGAATCGCTGGCAAGCCATCCGGCGGCGATGACCCACTCCGGCGTGCCGATCGACGTTCGCCGTCGCATCGGCGTTCTCGACACGACGATCCGGCTTTCGATCGGCATCGAACATGCCGACGATCTGGTCGCCGACCTCGCGAACGCGCTGACGCTCGCCTGATCTGATAGGCTGGCCGCCGATCCCTTCGGCGACCGGCCTCCTCAATGGGACAGGATGTTGATCACATTGCCGAACGGATCGCGCATATAAAAGCGCCGCACGCCCCAAGGCTCGTCGGTAAGCTCGTAGACGACGTCCACGCCCTTCTTCCGTGCTTGCGCATAGACCGTATCGACATCGTCCACTTCGATCGACAACACCGGCACCGACGTGCCGTTTCCGCCCTCGCTCGCCACGCCCACCTGCGGCATCGCCGTTTGCCCTTTGGCGGCGAATGTCAGGATCCAGCCATGATCCATCACCAGCTCAAGCCCGAGCAGGTCGGCGTAGAAGGCGTGCGCGGCCTTGGGATCCGGCGCGTATAAATTGGAAACGATGCGTTTGACTGCCATGTCGCTCTCCCGGTTTTCGGGCGCAATCTGTATCGCGGCAACGCGTTTGCCTACTGCATAATTCCTTAAATCAGAATCGATTTAAGGAATTATGCAGCAATTTATAGTGCTACAGCGCCGTCACGTGCTGCAAAAGGATAGAGCGGCCTTTTCGCGTCCTGTCAGACGCCCGGTGCCGCCGGCGATCGCGGCAGCACCGTGCGGATCGCCGTTTCCACCAGGGCCTTGAAGCGAGCGATTTCCGGCCGCCGCTGTTGTTGGCGCGAGGCTTCCAGAAAGACCGTTCCCTCGGTGCCGTCGATCGCGAGCGGGCGGATGGCGAGCGCCGGGTGCAGCGCCGTCAGATGACGCGCAAGCGACGACGGGACGGTGGCGACCAGCCGGCTGGCAATCAGCGCGTCGCCGATCCCCAGATGCGATGGCATGGTCAGCATGATCCGGCGCGAGCGCCCATCGCGTGCCAGCAGCCGGTCGAAGTGATTGTCCGTCGCCGGCCAGGGCAGCGAATAGAGATGCGCGGCCGAGAGATAGTCGTCGACCGCCACCTCATCCGCGCCGGCAAGTGGGCAGAGCGGTCCGAACAGACAGACGAGCCGGTCGCATGCAACCGGTATCCGCTCGACGAGACTGCGGTCGTCGCGATCGCCACCGACCGAGATGACCGCATCGACCTCGCCCTGCGACAGCTCGGTGGCATAGGATCGGCGCTCGAAGACGCGGATCTCCAGGCTATGGCCCGCATGGTCCTGAACCAGGCTCTGTATCAGCACCGGCAAGAGTTGCTGGCGCAGACCGTCCGGCACCACGAGCGTGAAACGCCGCGCCTGCGACAATGCCTCCATTGCGCCCGATGAAACCGCAAGGGTGATGCTGGTGATCATTTCGCTGAGCGGCACCGCGATCTCTTCCATGCGCGGCGACGGCACCATGCCGCTCGGCGTGCGCACGAACAGATCGTCGGCAAAGTCTTCCCGCATGCGACGGAGCCTGTGGCTGATCGAGGATGCCGTTACCCCCAGCCGGTCGGCTGCCCTGCCGACATGGCGCTCCAGCATCAGCGCATGCAGCACTTTCAGGTTGTTGAGGTCGATCCGACGCCAGTCGAGCATGCTGAATTCCATTCAATGCGAGATGAGGAGCAATCATTTTCCAGCGATCACGGGCTTTGCTAGAGCGCCTCCTTAACACAGGAGACCTGAATGCTTGACCTGAAGCGGATCGCCCGCAGCACTTTCCTGACGCTTCTGTTGCTGCCGACGCCATCGATCGCCGAAGATGGCGGCCCGCACGTTACCAGCTGCGAGGCGATCGCCCCTATGGTTGCCGGCTGGCAGAAGCAGCCACCGGAATGGCCGGATGTCGAGCTGACCGCCGAAGTTGTATCGCTGGAGGTCCAGGATCCGATCGCCGTCACCACGCTTTGCCCGAACACCAGGACCCGCGTCGTCTGCCTCGAATACAACAACAGCGCGCTGAAGCCGGGAGATCGGGTCGACGTCAGCGGACTGGTGTCCGGCACATTCGAAAACGGCGTCGTACTCGACCCCTGCGGCACCACCAAGGTCGAGGCCAACGGCAAACCCTGAAGCCGGAAATCAGCGGGCGGACATCGCCGCGCGGACCAGCATTGCCGCCGCCTTGCCGGCACTCTCCATGTAGCTTGCATCCCGATGCAGGAGGACGACGGCAAAACTGCCGTCGAGCAAAAGCAGCATCTGGCGCGCCAGTTCACCGGCATCATTGATGCCTGCCTCGGCGAACACCTGCGCCAGCCAGGCCTCGAAAGTCTTCTTGTGGGCGGCACCGATGCGGATCGCCGGATGGCCGGGCATATTGGCGAGCTCGGCCGAGGTGCGCAGGAAACCGCACCCTTTCCATTTGGGATGTCGCGCGGCCCGGGCGAGGTTGACGAAGATCGCCTCGGCCTTTTCGGCCAGATCGCCGTCTGCCGCTTCGAACCATTTGCGAAAAAGCAAAAGGTTCGGCTGGTCGCGGCCTTCGAGATAGGCGGCGATCAGCTCGTCCTTGCTTTCGAAATGATAGTAGAGCGTGCGCTTCGTCACCCCTGCAGCCTCGGCCACCGCATCGACGCTGACGGCGCGGATACCCTGCGCATAGAAGAGCTTTGCTGCGGACGCGACAATCGTTTCCCGGGTCGATTTCTGAGCCTTCGCCATCACAATGTATACCGACTAGTGAATATACATGGTATCCTCCCTCACCTAACCTCTCCGTGTCAACACTTGCCGGAGAGCAACCATGTCCAACACCGTGCTGATGCAGATTTCCGAAGGCATTGCCCAACTGACGCTGAACCGGGCAGAGAAACTCAATGCGCTGAACTACGAGCTGATAGACCGCCTACTGGCCCTGCTCGACACCATCGAGGTCAACGACAAGGTCGGCGCGGTGATCATCACCGGCGCGGGCGAGCGGGCCTTCTCCGCTGGCGGCGATATTCACGAATTTTCCGAAAGCGTGGCGAAGGGCGTGAACCCGGCGGTGCGCGATTTCGTTCGCCGGGGCCAGCGGCTGACCGCGCGGCTCGAGTCCTTCCCGAAGCCGGTCATCGCTGCCGTCAACGGCATCGCCTATGGCGGCGGCTGCGAGATCACCGAGGCGGTGCATCTGGCGATCGCCAGCGAGCGGGCACGCTTTGCCAAGCCCGAGATCAAACTCGGCATGCCCCCAACCTTCGGCGGCACGCAGCGCCTGCCGCGGCTTGCCGGCCGCAAACACGCACTCGAGCTGCTGCTGACGGGCGAGGATTTCTCGCCGGACCGCGCCCGGGACATGGGCCTCGTCAACCACGTCGTTGCCCATGAGGAACTGATGCCTGCCACCCGCGACCTTGCCAGACGCATCATGGGATATTCGCCGCTCGCCGTCCGCTCGATCATCACTGCCGTCACCCGCGGCCTCAACATGTCGATATCGGAAGGGCTGCTGGTGGAAAGCGAGCAGTTTGCCCAGATGGTGCCGACCGACGACCTCTCCGATGCGCTCGCCGCCTGGAAGGGACGGCATATCCATGATGATCCGCCGCGTGGCCGCTCCTTCTCGCGCTACTACTAAATTCAACCAAACGGTTGACAATAATTATCGCATCGGCAATATTCAACAACATGGTTGAATATAAGAACGATCGGCTCGACGCCGTATTCCATGCGCTCTCCGACCCGACGCGGCGAGCGATGCTTGAGGATCTGTCGGCGGGCGAACGGCTGGTGGGCGAGCTTGCCGCCCCCTTCGCCATTTCGCTTGCCGCCGCCTCGAAACACATCAAGGTGCTCGAGGGCGCCGGCCTCGTGCGGCGCGAGGTGCGCGGCCGCGCCCATGTCTGCCGGCTCGACGCCGAACCGATGCATGCCGGCATGGAGTGGATGCGCCATTACGAAGCCTTCTGGCGCCAGCGCATCGACGTGCTGGAAGCGCTGCTGCTGGCGGACGACGCGGCAAAGGGTGCGGATGCGCAGGCAACGACGGAGAAGAAGGGATGATTTCGTCAACCGGCAACGACGACGGATATGCCCGGATCGTCGCGCCGGATGCGGCGCGCATCGAGCGGCTGTTGCCGGGGCCGATCGAGCGCATCTGGGCCTATCTGACGGAGGAGGACAAGCGCCGCCTGTGGATGGCAGCCGGCACCATAGGGGCTGCAGCCGGGACGAAGGTCGAGCACATCTTCCGTCACGAGGAACTCGGCACGGATTGCGGCGAACCGCCTGCCAAATATGCGGCCCTTGCCGGCGAAAGCCGAATCCATGGCCGCATCATCGCCTGCGAACCGCCGCATCTGCTCGCCTATAGCTGGGGCGAAGGCACGCCGACGCCATCGCAGGTGCGGTTCGATCTGGAAATGAGGGGTGCCAACGTGCTGCTGGTCGTCACCCATTCGCGCATCGCGAAACAGCAGACGATGGCGAGCTTTGCCGCGGGCTGGCATACCCATCTCGACATTCTCGCCAATGTGGTTTCCGGCCGCACGTCGCGCGGCTTCTGGAACAAGCATACCCTGCCCGAACTGGAATATGCCCGGCGGCTGTCGCCGCCCTAGCACCCTCTAACCATGAGAAATTGCTGCGTGATTTTCCACCTGGGATCCCTGCCGACCCAGGGGCCTCATGCCGCACGTCCATTCAACGAGGCAGGATCAACGGAGTTTGACATGTTGCTTCAAAACAAGGTGGCCATCGTTTATGGCGGCAGCGGCGCGATCGGCGGCGCTGCGGCGTCTGCCTTTGCCCGCGAAGGTGCTGATGTCTTTCTGGTCGGACGGACAGCCGAAACCTTGAGCCGCACGACCGGGACAATTCGAGCGGCGGGCGGAAAGGCAGAGTTCGACGTCGTCGACGTCCTCGATCAGGCCGCCGTCGAACAACACGCGCAATCGGTTGTCGATCGCGCCGGCCGGATCGACGTGGTGCTGACAGCCGTCGGCTTTTCCCATGTCCAGGGTCCGCCGCTTTCGGCGCTGACGCTGGAACAGTTCGAACGTCCGATCTCTGCTTACACCCGCGCCAATTTCATCACAGCCAAGACGGCCACAAGGCATATGGAGAGAAGCGGCGGCGGCGTCATCCTGACGGTGTCGACACCCGGCTCGCGCCTGTCAGGCTCGGGCTTCCTCGGCTACGGCACCACCTGCGGCGTCATCGAGACCTTCTCGCGCATTCTGGCGGGCGAAGTCGGCAGTCACGGCATCCGCGTCATCTGCCTGCGTCCGGACGCCATTCCCGAGGCGCTGCCGGTTTCGCACGCACGCGCCGTCTTTCAAGGCTTTGCCGACCGCTTCGACACGACGGTGGAGGAGATGCTCGACGGTCGCGCGAAGACTGGGACATTGCTCGGGCGCTTTCCGAAGCTCGACGAGGTCGCGGACTACGCCGCCTTCGTCGCCTCGGACCGGGCTGGCGCCATGACCGGCGCAATCGCCAATCTCACCTGCGGTTCGCTGGTCGATTGACGGGAACGACCGGCGCACCCTCGTCAAGGTCCGCCAGTCGCCGCGTGTCAGGCGCGTGCAAATCCGAGGATGAACAGCGCCAGCGACCCGATCGAAGTCACCGTGCGCACATGGTTCCACCAGACCCAGTCGGTCAGGTAGCGCTGCTGCCAGAATTCGGTGGCAGCCTGGCCGGGCGTGACAGCACCCAGCGCATCGTTCATCGGAACGTTGAAGATGATGGTGACGATCAGCACGCCGGCGACATAGACGATGCCGCCTACAGCCAGGAGCAGGCTGCCATTGCCGCCCCAGACGAAGGCGGCAATCACCAGGGCAAGCGCCAGAAGCGCCGTGCCCATGAAGACGCTCAGAAACAGCGGGTTCTGGATCACCACGTTGATGGCGTTCATCGCCGCGATCCCCTGCTCGGCCGGCAGCCGTGATAGCGCCTGCATGATGCAGACCGAGAAGATGAAGAACAGCCCGGCCATCAGGCCGGAACCGATCGCGGCGGCAAACGCCAGAGCGGGGATGAGCGGGATCATGCGGCAATACTCCAGACACCGGTTGCAGCGGTCTCCCGGGCGTAAGTTGCAAAGTCGCGCGGCCGGCGCCCAAGCACGCGCTCGACATCGGACGTCACACTCGAATTGCGCCCATCGAGCACCGAGGTGAAGAGATAGCGGATCAATTCGACATAGTCATCCGGCACGCCGTCGGCCTTCAGCTGCGCGGCAAAATCGTCAACCGGAACGGACTGATAGCTGATCCGCCGATTGGCAGCCGCAGCGATCTCGGCCACAGCGTCAGCAAAGGTCATGAGCCGCGGGCCGGTCAGCGAATAGACCTGGCCAACATGGCCCTCATCCAGAAGAGCCGCAACCGCAACGTCGGCGATGTCGTCACAGCTGATGAAGGGTTCGGTGACCTCATCCGTCGGCAGGAAGACGGACCCGCTCACGATGCCATCGGCGAGAAAACCTTCGCTGAAGTTCTCGAAGAACCAGCTGGCGCGGATGATCGTGCAGTCAGCGCCGGAGGCCTGAAGCGCACGCTCGGCGGCTTCCGCCTCATCCTCGCCTCGGCCCGACAAAAGCACCAGCCGCTTGATGCCTGCGTCGACGGCAAGGCGTGAAAACTTGGCGATGATCTCGACGGAACCCGGCACCGCCAGGTCGGGCTGGAAGCAGACATAAATGCGATCGACATTTGCAAGGGCCGTCGCCCAGGTCGCCTCGTCGGTCCAGTCGAAAGAAGGCGACGCCGAGCGCGCGCCGATGCGCACCGCAACGCCCCGCTCCTGAAGGCGGGCCGCGACCCGCCGCCCCGTCTTGCCGGTACCGCCCAGAACCAGTGTCAGTTTGTCCGTCATCGCTTCCTCCTGAGGTTGGCCTACAAACATGAGCATCTCTCACATTTGCAAATGTGATAAATCCTCGTATTTTAGGAGTCAAGTCAAAATGTGAGCATCACTCATGAATCAAGAGACAAGCCCAGCCGCGGCTCCCCCCGACGACGAGACCGCGCTGCGCCGGACACCCAGCCAGAAACGCAGCCGCGAGCGCGTCGAACACATCCTCGCCTGCGCGACGGCACTCATCCAGGAGAAGGGCAGCGACGCCATGCGCATGAGCGAAGTCGCTGAAAAGGCTGGAATTTCGATCGGATCGCTCTACCAGTACTTTCCCGACAAGGCGGCGATCGTGCGCACGCTGGCCGAGCGCTACAATGCGGTGTGCAACGAGTGTATCGCGGCCGAGCTTGCCAAGGTGACGTCGCTCGCCGAGCTGCGTGACGCCTTCGCCGTATTGTTCGACATCTATTACGATATGTTCCTGGCCGAGCCCGTCATGCGCGATATCTGGTCGGCGATGCAGGCCGACAAGGCGCTGCGCGAAATCGACCTCCAGCAAAGCCGTGCCGGTGGCCAGCTTCTCGCCGACGTCTGGGCGCGGTTTGCGCCCGGCACGCCGCGCGAGGCGATCGATAGCGCCGCCTTTTTGATCATGCATCTCGGCGATTGCACCATGCGGCTTGCGGTCTCGGTGGACCGGGCCGAGGGCGACCAGATCGTCGAGGCCTATAAACGCATGATCCTTCGGGATTTTGTCGCGGATGGGCCGGGCGGCGGCGCAAGTTTAATTGACATCTCCGGGGTGCGATCCTAATCATCATCAGATCGATTGGTTCCCGCAACGCGAACGCGTTTCGGGAGTAAACGGGAACGTGACGGATGGACCCATGCTGGGCATTCAAATCACGGCCGACCCCGCGACTGTAGAGCGACGTGAATGCGCCGTTCCGGAGCGATCCGGAAGAAGCCACTGGAGACGAGACCGCGAGAGGGCGGACCTTGGCTCTGGGAAGGCGAGGCAAATCCAGGGTGATCTCACCCGACGTCCTGAGCCAGGAAACCTGCCAGTCGATGCGGGCATAGGGCCCAAACCGGGAAATTTCCCGATGCCATCACGGAGGTTGTCATGGCTACGTCTACAGTTTCGAGCATTCCGCTCTCCCTCAGCGATCGTCTGACCGCGGGTATCATCGCGCTTCTCATCGGCGGCTTCCTCGTCTTCGGCGCGGGCCTGGCGAATTCGGCCGTGCTGCACGACACCGCGCACGACACCCGCCACTCCTACGGCTTCCCCTGCCACTAAGCGATGCGGAGGGACGCGACATGCGTTCCGCGTCGACATAGCTGCGGACAAAAACGCTTCCGGCAAACAGCCGGACGCGTTTGCTTGCGTCTGATGCAGACCGAAGATCTGCCGGCCGGAGCCGTTCGCAGGATTGCCAATGGGACACGGCGCTGCCTGCAAGGCGCATGGCGCGCCGATATCGAGGGATATCGAAAATGATTGTCAGAACGCTTCTGGCCGCGATCGTGGCTGGATTGATTGCCGGTGTCTTCATGACCGGCGCCCAGGAACTGCGCGTCGTACCGCTGATCCTGCACGCGGAAGAATTCGAAGGCGAAGCACCCGCCGCCGGCGAACAGCCCGCCGCCCAGCCGGGAACGGCCGATCCGGCCGCCGCAAACCACGACCAGCATTCGTCGCTGAAGGCGGTTTCGCCGATCGGCGCCCTGCTCGACGCCCTGTCGCCGATCACCCCCGCCTACGCCCACGAGGGCGAACACGAGGAAGGTGGCATCATGTTCGGCATGAGCCGCTTTTCCGGCACGCTGATCGCCAATCTGGTGACCGGCTCCGGCTTCGCGCTGCTGCTGGCCGGCGTCAGCCTCGTCATCGGCTATCCGATCACGCTCAGGAACGGCGCGCTCTGGGGCGCCTGCGGCTGGCTTGCCGTACACATGCTGCCGGCCATCGGCCTGCCGCCGGAACTACCGGGCTTCCCGGCCGCCGAACTCGGCGACCGCCAGGTCTGGTGGCTGGCAACGGTAGCGCTTTCCGCCGTCGGCCTTTATCTGCTGGTCCTGCGCGAAGAGATCGTTGCCAAGATCATCGGCCTCGTGCTGATCGCAGCACCCCACGTCTATGGCGCGCCGCAGCCGTCGGATATTTCCAGTAATGTTCCGGCCGTACTGGGCGCCGAGTTCGCCGTGGCGGCGCTCGCCACCACGCTCGCCTTCTGGATCGTGCTCGGCGTCGTCTCGGGCTTCATCAACGACCGTTTCGCCAAGGCATAAGCCGACCGGCCACCGTGACAAACGAGCCCCTGATATCGCCGATATCAGGCGCTCTGTCGTTTGAGATGATCAGCCCGTCTGCGATGCAAGCAGATGCGCCTGCAATCGTTCCCGACGCTCCTGCGGCGCCAACAGCACGCAATTGTCGCAGAAGCTGCCGCCTTCGGTTCGATAATAGAGACAGCAGCCGCCGCGCAGGCGATAGACGCGCGACAGCGCTTGATCGCCGCTCCCCTCGCCGAACTCGACCTTGATTGCCTCATAACAGAGCTTGTCGGAATAGAGCGGCGTGCCTTGGCGTTTGACGATCGCCAGCGCCTTGGACATCGCATCCTCTTCGTCGCCGAGCGCGCGACCGATCTCCAGGAAACCACCCGCAAGCGAATCCGCTGCCAGCCGCCATTGCGCGCCGGACGAAAGACCCGTGCGACGCTTCAGCATGGCGATGACTGGCGCCAGATGCACGGCGAAGGTTTCACTGAAGGCAACCGCATCGCCTGGGGCATTATCGCCGACCGCAGGCATGCTTAGGCTGAAATGAAACCGTTTGGCCGCCACCAGCCGCTCACCATAGGCGCGCGAAAATTCTTCGAAGCGAAGGCGGCGAACCCCCGCCACGATGCCCGCACCGAGATAGAGGCTGCCAAGCGCGAGCGCCAGTTGGTTGCCGTAAAACGCGATCAGATGGGCGGCGCGGATCTTGTTGTCCATACCGACGGCGAAACAATCCTGATAGGCAAGCCCGGCTTCGAGCCCCGCACCATCCTCGGCCCAGAACTGCGCCGCGGAAAGACCGTCGTCGCCGGCAGCATCGAGCGAAAAGCCGACTTCGGGAAAGAATGGCTGCAGGCGCGCGAGCAGGTCGAGAGCGCTCCGGCGTTGCGCCGCGTCCATGCCCTCTACCGCCGGGCGATCGTCCTGCCGCTGGTGAGCGAAGCTCATGCCGTCTCCCTTGCCGCAAGCCAACCGCCGCGAAAATCCGCCTTCTGCAAGCCGCGCCGGATGGCCGGGACGCTACGCGTCAGCTGCCAGACAAAACCGTTTCTGGCATTTTCGATCATCATCACGACGAGCCCCTGGTCAAGCCCGACCACGCGGTCGTCGACCCAGCCTTCAGGGCCTGCGCCGGACAGGCTTGGATTGAACCCGCCGGGAAAGCGGCCTTCGCACAGGAGGTCCGGATAGCGGTTTTCGAATGCGGCCAGCGCCGAGCGCGAAGCATCCGCGGCGAAGGGCAGACAGGCAACCGGCCCCCAGGGGACCAGCGTGCCGTCGTCGGGTCCACCGGGCGCACCGCGGGCGGCATAACCGAGCATCCGCTGCCAGCGCCCGTCGACAAGCCGCAGCCGCCCCTTCGGTCCGTCACCGGCGCTGAGGCCCCATCCAACCCGGTCATAGCCGGCGAAACCTCGGGGATTGTCGTCGGCATACTGGCGCTGCAGGTCGATCGCCCGGCAGGTGTTTTCAAAATAATCCGTCGCCTTGTCGCGCATCGGCGGATCGCGAAGACCGCGAAGGTCGATCCAGGCCTGCGGAAAGAGATGGATGAACAGCGGGCCGGCCTTCAGATGCGGCGCACCGTCGACCGTCGTCCAGTCGTAGGCGGCAGTGAAGGCGCGGTAATGCTCCGGCCCGATCGCATGGTGCGGCGCGCCGAGCGCCAGCACGTAAAGCAGCAGCGCCTCGCTATAGCCCTGCCAGCGATATTTCAAAAACCGCCCCGGCGGCCGCCAGCCCATCGTCAATGTCTCGCCGCGGCCGAGCGCCCAGCGCCAGTCGACCCGGGCATAGAGTTTTTCCGACAGCGCCCGGATCTCCGTGTCCGTTGCATCCTCGCCGGTGAAATAGGCGGCAGCCGCCAGGACGCCGGCAATCAGCAGCGCGGTGTCGATGGTGGAAAGCTCTGACTGCCACACCCGCTCGCCGGTTTTCATGTGGAGAAAGTGATAGTAAAAGCCGCGATAGCCGCTGGCGAGCGTATCTCTCCCCTGCCGGCTTTGCGCCAGAAACCGCAGGGTCGTCAGCACCCGGCTGGCCGCGTCGCCGCGCCCGATCCAGCCGCGTTCGACGCCAACGGGGTAGCAGGAAAGCCCGAAACCGGTCGCAGCAACGCTCGAGGGCGCATCGGCAAGCGAAGTATCGGCGACAAGCCCCGTTTCGGTGTCGCTATAGCGCAGGAAATAATCGAAGGCGGCGGCTTGCAGCCTATCGATCTGAAAACATTCCGTATTCCGTGTCTGCTGAAGCATTTTACCGGCTCATTTGGAACTGCTGGCACAGTATCGGTCGGCTGTCACCTATGTCGATATCACCTTTTATTGAAGGTCGGCCAACCCCAGACAGTCGCCGACGGCCAATCCTGTGCTACATTTCGTCAGATAACGCGGCTCGCAATGACGGGTTGAAGCTATGTTGAGCATGCTGGCGTTGATCCTTTCCCTGACGGGCAGCCCGACCCAATCGGGCGCTGCGCCGACCGATGTCGACGTGGAACTGGTGCTGGCCGTCGACATGTCGGGCTCGATGGACCTGGACGAAGCACGGGTCCAGCGCTCCGGCTATGTGCAGGCGCTGCGCCATGCGGAATTCCTCAATGCGGTGAAGAGCGGACGTTATGGCCGCATCGCCCTTGGCTATTTCGAATGGGCCGGCACGGTCAACGAATCCTCCGTCGTCGCCTGGCGAGTGATTTCCAACGCCGCAGAGGCCGACGCCTTTGCCGCGATGATCGAGGCACGACCCGTCGGCACACGCCGCGGCACCTCGATTTCAAACGCGATCAGCTATGGAACGGCGCTGATCGATTCCAACGCCTTTTCCGGCATGCGCCGGGTCATCGATGTCTCCGGCGACGGCCCCAACAACATCGGCCCACCGGTCACCCCTGCCCGCGATATCGCGATTGCCCGCGGTATCATCATCAATGGACTGGCGATCCTGATCAGGCCGTCGGTCTCGACCGGGCCGCTCGACCAGTATTATGCCGAATGCGTCGTCGGTGGACCCGGCTCCTTCGTGCTGCCGGTGCACGAGCCGGAAGATTTCGCCATCGCCATCCGCCAGAAGCTGATCCTGGAGGTGAGCGGCCTGCCGCCACCGCCGCGCGTGCGCCTCGTCGATGCCACGCCGGCGCCCGACTGCCTGATCGGCGAAAAGCTACGGCCCGGCTTCCTCGATCGGGTGTATCCCGAGCTCGACAAGTAGCTGGCCATTCGAAGACGGCGGCATGGTGTCGATCCACCACCATGCCAGATTGTCGTTTCCCTTCACCGCGCGCGACGATAAGATGCCGCACTCATTCGCGGATCGATCTCCTTCATGCCTCTGACCACCCATTCGGCACCTGCCGACGTACCCACCGACACCAGCACCCGCCAGATCCACGACAAGCTGCGCGATGCGATCGTCGAACGACGGCTTGCGCCGGGAACCAAGCTGTCGGAAAGCGATGTCGGCGAGCTCTTCAATGTCAGCCGCACGCTGGTGCGCGCCGCCCTTCAGGCGCTGGCCTATGAAGGGCTGGTCACTGTCGAGAAAAATCGCGGCGCCTTCGTTGCCCATCCCTCTCCGGATGAAGCCCGCCAGATTTTTGCGACCCGCCGGCTCATCGAGCCCGGTCTCCTGCACGCGGCTGCGGCCCGGATCGGCCCCGTCGAGATCAAGGAACTGCGCCGCCTGCTCGCCACCGAACAGCACCTGACCGCGCAGCGCGGCCGCTCGGCCCGCCGCGCCGAGATCAAGGCGTCGGGCGATTTTCACCTGGCGCTCGCCGACCTCACCGGCAATACCATCCTCAGGCGCTTCATGGACGAACTGGTCGCCCGCTCCTCGCTCGTCATCGCGCTCTACGGACAATCGACCGTTTCGAGTTGCGGCCACAGCGAACACGACGACATCCTGACCGCGATCGAAACCGGTGACATCGAGACCGCAGCAGCGCTGATGATCCATCATATCGATCACATTGAGGCCGATCTCGACCTTCGGGAGCGCAAGCCGACCGACCTCAGGGCCGCGCTCGATCTCTGATGCCTGCCGCCCGAAGGGCACAGCGGTAGCGGTCCATCGACGCGCATCATGTGGCGCCGCTTGCGCACGACCTGCGTTGGGGCCGACCATCACCCCTCCCTCCAGCACCTCCATCAACCGAAAAATCTTTGGCGAAATCTGTCACGGCCAAAGCGTGGCCGCGTTCGTCCGAAAGCCTTGGCTTTGGGGACTTTCGGCAGCCGCGGCCGCACCGACCATGTCGGGTCGCCGTCCTCATGGTTAAAAAACTGCATTCGCCGAGGGAACCATCGGCGATCCCCGGCGTTGCCCTCCCGCTCAAAAGACTATGAATGAGGAATGCAAGATGAGCGAAAAGACCTTCGCAACGCCGATCCACCTGAAACTGTCGTCCAAGCGGCAGACCGTCGTCAGGACGGTCTGGGAGGCGCTTGAGCTGCTGCGGCAATGGCCGGGCAGACGTGGACGGGAATATCGTGCCGCCCTTCAGCGCTGCCTGGATGCGCTCGATGGGCTGACCAGCGTAAACAGGGCAAGCCGCTGCTTTACCGCAGCCGCCCGTGAGTCAGGCCTCCTGCTCGCCTGAGAAAAACTCCAGTTTTCCGAAGTTCACGCACCGGCTGAACCGCCGGTGCGTCCACCGCCACTACTGCGTCGGCCGGCCGAGGGTTTCGCCCTTGTCCGAAACAAGTGCGGCAAGTGACGCCTTGTCCAGCCGCCAGTCCGGCGAGCCGTAGCCGAGCGGCCATTTATACGGTTCCTTGTCGTTGAAGAACACCACGGCCGTCAACAGCGGGAACCGATCGCGATAGGTGTTGCGATCGAAGATCTCCGCATACCAGGCGCGCTTGTAGTCGGGCGAGCCGGAAACGCCGAGCTCTGCAACCATCACAGGTTTGCCGAAACCTTCGACCCGCCGGTATTTTTCGCCAAGCGTCTCGCCGAAGCTGCGCTCGCGGCCCCAATAGTCCACATCCATCTTCTGCAGGCCCCAGACGGGAATGCCGATGGCATCGACCACATCGTCGCCGGGATAATAGCCGGTCAGGTTGCGATGGCCTTTGGGCGACCAGACGAAGCGCACGTCGGGCGCAAGCGTGCGGCAGCTTTCGACGAAGTAACGAAACGCCTTCCTGTATCCATCCGCATCGCGCCGCGCCCAGGGATAGCGTCCGTCAGGATCTTCCATCTCGTGGCCCCAGCGTATGTAGACCGGGGCAGCCACCGCACCGGCGCGCTTGCAGATATCGCGGATCTCGCGATCGAAGCGGCCGCGGCCGATATCGGCAAACAACCGCTCGCCACCTGCCCGCCAGTCGCTCGCATGGGTATAGGGCTCGACGGAGATCATCAGCGCCCGGCCTTGCGCCTCGGCAATGGCGATCTTGCGCTTCAGCATCGCCTTGTCGAGCGCCTGCCAATAGACGAACACATGTTCGATCGTCAGCGCATCGCTGTTCGTTACCGCGTCATGCGGATCATAGACGCCGATCGCGACCGCGCCGCCGGATTTTCCCGCGACCTTGCCGGCCGTACCGATCGAGGCCGTCGTCAGCACCCGGTCGACCGTGTCACCGAGATCGGCAGCCGCGGCATGCGCCGCCCCCAACGCCGGCGAAAGCGCCACGAGGCCGGCCAGCACCAGCGATCTGAACATCGCAATCGACACGATATGTCTCCGTCTGAGGATCTGGAGCGTTTCGCGGAACAGAGCGAAAAAGGCTCTTCCCAAAAGGTGCATGACTGCAAGGAACTGGAGTATTTCGTCGCTCAAAACCCCAAGCGGAAACACTCTAACGACACTATATGAAGACGAACCAATTCAAGCGCATCACCCAAATGGGAACGGCTTTACAGCGAACTTCTGAGGAAGCAGCGCGACGTATGGCCGAAGCCACTCGGCGAGCAGATGTAGGGCGCACGGCCGAGATAGGAGGTGACCCGCTTCCTTGCCGGCAGCGGCTCGACGATATCGTCATCCTGCGCAACCCTGATCAACTTACCCGCTTTCGGGGCGATACCCGGCACGCCCGTCACGGCCTTCGGGCCGGCAGACGCAAACAGGGGGCTTTCCGCCATGCCCGCCGACGAACAGCCGGATGAGACAAGCAGAAGACCGAGAAACGAGGCAGGTACGAGATACTTGAAACCTGAAACGGTGGTGCGGCGGAGACCGCCCAAGACGGTTAGGCTTCGCATAAGCATCCTTTCGAACGAGCGGCCATCGCCGCCTGGCAATTTCCCTAGCGGGAATCGACCGTGAAGTTCAACCCTCACTTCTTATTATTGACAGCTAAAATTAAGAGTTTCTTTCTGAGCGCCGGCTTTTCGAACGCGAGGCCGCTGCCAGACCGCAGCCGCCCGCACCGGTCCCGACCCTGCCGACCGCGCTCCAGCGGCGTCGAGACCCGCAACCACAACAAAGAGCCGCCACGAAATCATGAGGTTAGACAACCGATCCGCACGCACCAAAAACAAGGGGATAGCGCTATCGGCCGCACTCCCCGCCTCTCATGGTGCAGACCGAGGCATCCGCCATCGAAGCCGTGCGCGCCAACGCCCTGTCAAGCCGGAACAAACGTTCTCCTGCGGGATGCTCGATGCAGGCAAGGAACGGCACGCGCACCCGCTCCGACCAAAGTCCCCCTCATTTCTGGCCACCCGCCGTTTACACAGTGTTGACCTCTGTGACGCACCTTGGCTTCCAGGCGCAACATGTTTGAGCGTATGCGCCCACTCCAAAACTGCCCGCTTCTGGCGGGCATTTTTTTGGCATCGCAGAGCGCTAGGATCCGGCTGTTATACGATAGCGTGCTGGCTCTGCTGGTTCGCAGCCAGAGAAAGCTCAGGTCCCGGTATCGGCTACTCCTACGTCCAGCTTGGAACGCCGCTGCATTTTGCTCTATCGCCTGTTCACGTGGCGCATTGGCCGGCTGAAACTTCGCTTGTCGACGTGGGGCCTTGGTGTGCTTCCGTTCACGATCCTTGCATGAGGTTACGCGCAATGTGCAGCAGCGCTGAATCGCTGCAGTCTGACCCCTTTGTTGGTTTTCCCGCCTCCAGCCAGCAGACGGTCATGACCGCCAGAATGTCCTCATCGGATTGGATCACTCCTGCCGCATCAAAGTCTCTTCGAATTATCGCAAGAATGTTGCTGCGTTCGACGTCCAGCGCCGCCATCGCAAGATCATCCGAGTAGGTCTTGGCATTCTCGCCGGCAAGGGCCAATTTCTCCGCTGCCCAGAAACCGACCAGCTTGTTGCGACGTACAATTCGCATCATGTCCGCGCCCAGACCAGCCATCGAAATTCTCCATTGCTGCCTGATCGGACATCGTAGCAGAAACGACGAGGAAAGGGGTTGGGATTATCCGACGTTGGAGGAACACATCTTGCGCCATATCGCGTAGCAACAAAATCGCTGGAAAGTGTCCCTCGCCGGCGTGCATATCAAATGTGGGACACACGTAGCCAGAAAACTTAGCAAATTTAATACTCAGAGGGGATTGGTGGGCCCGGAGGGCCTGCGAAGAGTCAACGAAAACAATTGGCTACCAGATCGGTTAGCCAACGCTGTTCGGCGATTGTTCTCGATTTTTGGCGAACCCCTTTTGCCGTTCGCCACCGGATATGGTGCCCCATGCCGGAGCGAGGTAATTGCCTAAAAACAATGCCTTGCGGTAGTGTGGGACATGTGGGTTGGACGTACTTTCATTATCTTTTTCCCAGCATCTGTCTCACTCGATCCAGACCACCTCACTCTAATTTTCATGACGTGATCTCCGGATCGAAATTTTCAGTTTCAACCCTCAGAACTGCTCTGATCATCGCTGAGTACGCACCAGTACCCGCAAGACTTTCATCAAGAAGATTCCTGTACATTGACCGACGAGATTCGACCGCAATTCGCGCATCTGCGATCTTATAGATGATGCCGTAGATCCTCTCTAACTCCTGGTCGCGTTGCTCCAGCAACTCCGCCCGATACAGCTTCAACAAATCAACGGTGGACACTCCCTGTGGAGTCTTACCTTTGGGGACCACTCCGAGCAACGTTATGTGTTGAGCCGGGTCTACTGAATAGGGATCTAATATTTGCTTGATGAGAGGATCTTTGTCGCTTTTCAGTTGGTTGCATATCTCGCAAGCCAGGGTCAGGTTGCTCCACTCAAAGGTCATCTTTCGATCGAGAGACTTGGGGTATATGTGTTCCACATCTCCGTGGTGGATATGCAGTAATTTGCTTTCGCAATAAGCACACTTTCCGTTGGTCTCTTTGACTAGCACATCTTTAATTTCAGGATGCCGATAGCGTGCCATTTCCGCGGCAGTCGGCTTATCTCCTGCTGCATATTTTGCCTCGATTACAGCCGTCCAAGCTGCGGCGTTCTCCCGCAACTTCTTTGGTTCATCCTCTTTTTTCAGCTTGATCATAGACGCTCTGCCATCTTGCTGAGCGTCTGCGCGTAGTATGAGCCAAGGCCGGCCGATTCGAGGCGGCCGCGCAATGCGTGCACACTCGCTTCGGTCAAGTTCTGGATATTAAAATCGCGAGCAATGGCTTCGATCTCATCCTCAGCCCAAGATGGCATCGTCACGGGCACGCCGAGCACGCTCCGCAGAATGTCCCCCGCGGTACCTGCTTTATTAAATCCATCTAGTTGCTCTGAATGCACTTTGCGGCCACGCTCTGTGGCCACATCGTACCGTAATGCGTACACGCGGGAATCTCTGATCGATGAAACAATGAAGGGACTATGAGTTGCTACGATAAACTGCGCGTTCGGAAACGCTTGCAGAAGAGACACCATCAGCTCCCGCTGCATAGCAGGATGAAGATGGTTCTCCGGTTCGTCGATTACGACAGAGAAACCGTCGGGGTGCTTTTTGGATAAGACAAAAAGTGCCCACGCCAAGTTTATTAACGTTGTGATCCCGCCAGACGCAGCGTCGAGCGCGAATTCACCCGTCTTTGTGATGAGTACCAGTTCCGGCAAGCGGACAGAAAAGTCCTCGAAGCCCAAGCTCTCAGGCAAAAATCCCCGCAACAGGTCACGGAACCCTTCAAACATTGACTCCATTTCACTGTTCGGCGTGATGTACTTCCCCCCCGGACCGAACGCGGCCATCGCTATCATGCTCGTTTTTACCGAGTTAAGGGGGGCCGGAGTTCCGACTGGGTGCTCGTGGTGCGAGATAACTCCGTGATTGCCAATTACTTCCTGGTAGATTTGTTCGAGACCTTTTCCATTTATCGGTAGGTGCCCGACGCCTACATACCTATTCGCGCCCAGGTGAGGGTGAAAAAACATCCCAGGGACATTCTGGAAGTGCGACAGGTCAATTCCAGATACTACGTCTTCAGATTGGGCATGCATCGCGAGACTGATGGTAGAGCCGTTTGTGAGTGCGACCGAACCGAATTTTGCAGAATACAAGCCACGGCCTTGATCATCCGAACGCTTCGCGTGGGAATAGATGCGCTTATCGCCCTCCAGCGGCACGCCAACGAGTGAATGGCTGATCCCAAAAAACTGAGCCAGAATTCTCACCAAGGTACTTTTACCGGCACCATTCGCACCAGCGATTATGGTCAATTTGTCGTGGAACTCCATATCGACGTGCGAAAACTGCCGCCAATTGGAGACACTGAGATTCTTGAACATTAGCCCCTCACCACAACCGTCGACCGCTTAGCTAACACCTATCCAAGATTGTCTGACGGATTGAAAGATAGAATTTCACGGCGGCGTATGTCGCAAGCCCTTTTTTGATGCCCGCCGCGATGGTACTCGGAGGCGGGCCACCTCAATTAGCCAAAATCAATGGCTTGCGGATAAGCTGGACACTCACCTGTCCAGCTTTTTCATTATGCATTCCGGCAAAGTGTCCAGCCATTTCGAGCGCCGGCTGTCCCGAAAGAGGAGACGATCATGGATGCAGCCCCTTCCTACGGCGAATTGTTAAATTAGCGGGACCTTGCAGAACGCAGAGCGCGCCCTACCATCTTCGGTAGGAGGACTCGCTATGTCGAAAATTCCCGCGCCGAAGCATGCGAATTGTCACCCCGATCGCGACATCCTTAGCCAGGCTGCGATGAAGGCCAATTACCAGATGCTGCCCGATGGAGCGCAGGCGGCGGGCTGGTCGCGTGTGGATATCGCGATTGCTCTAATGGTGCAGGATGCGGAAAACCAGTTCCTCGCGATGGAACCCGCCGTCGTGCTGGCGGCACGGAAGCCGCACTAAGCACCTCCCTAAATCTGGTCGTTGACTCTCTGCGCAAATGAGAACATTTGTAGAACAAATTTACTCAGAAGGCATTGAGCATGAGCGACGAAGTCGGCGCTACCAAGAGAGCGGAAAGCGGCCTGGTTGAGCACCTGTGCGAGCATCCTGGCTGCACGAAGTGGGGGAGCTTCGGCTTCGCACACGGAAGAGCAGTGCCAAATTGGTATTGCTTCGAACACCGGATCGAATGGCCACCGGCCAAGAAGTCCTGATCCAACGGCGCTGCGGGGCGCCCCTTCACGACATGCGGCTTGTTGAAACCTCGATCGAGGAGGAAAGCGCATGTCTGACGAAATCGCGATCAAATACAAATGGACGAAAGAGCCAGGCGGGGCGGAAATCTACCACGCCTACGACGGCAACCGACAGATGGGCCGGGCTGAGAAAGGCGTCGTTGGCGGGCACTTCCTCTGGTTCATGCCCTTCAATCACGGGATCAAGGACATGACCGGGGTCCAACTCTTCAATGGGTCGGCCGCCTCTGCGCGGGAAGCTGCTGCAGCCTGCGAGGCTTGCTATGACGCTGTGTTGGGCCTGACATGGCCGGGGATGACGCAGAAGCACTTGGGCGAGCTGCTTGACCATGAGCGCTGGATTATCGAGCGCAGGGAGCAATGGGAGCGGGAGGTGGAAGCGCGCGAGGCAGCTAAAGGCTAGCTGGTTGTTTCGCCGAGATCGAACACCTCGACTTCGTCGGTGCGTTCCCGCAGCCCTTTAAACGACGCGTGGCGAAGCTTCCCGTCGCTGGTGATCTCGATGTAGTCGATCTTCGCGACCAGCACTGGCTGACAGAAGAAGGCATTCCTGCGCGCAAGCTTTACCGGCGGCACCTTCGCCGGCATGGCTGACAGGCGCCTCTTGAGGTCGCGGGAAATCTTTTCGGAGAAGCCAGTCCCGACGCCGCCGACATAGACAAGCTCGTCGCCCCTCGTCGCCGCCAGCAGCAGTCGCGAGATTGTACCCGGCACGTTTGTCGAGGGCTCAAAGCCGACGATGACGAAACTGTCGGACTGGGTGCATTTGATTTTCAGCCAATCGCCCCGGCGGCCGGATCGATACGGCGCTCGCCTGTCCTTCGCGATGATGCCCTCAAGGCCGAATTGGCAGACCGTTTCGAGCAATACGTCGCCATCGGCTTCAAGCTCCTCCGAAAGCCGAATAACGCTGCCACTCCCCTTAATCGCGCTTTCGAGCAGCGTTCGTCGCTCCTGCTGTTCCATGCCGCGCAGATCGTGGCCATCGAAGTAGAGCAGATCGAATGCATAGAAGATGGCGTCTCCGGCGTTACGCTTGCCGCCACGGCCACCAAGCGCCGCCTGGAGCAGGCCGAAGTTCGAACGGCCGGCGTCGTCGAGCACGACCGCCTCACCGTCGAGGATCATGGTTGTTGGCCCCAGCGCCTTCGCCGCCTCCTCGATCGCGGGGAAACGATGCGTCCAGTCATGGCCGCCCCGGGTGAGGATGCGCACGCGGCTCGTCTCAACATGCACCGCCAACCGATAACCATCCCACTTGATCTCAAAAGCCCAATCGTCGCCCACTGGCGCCTTCTTTGCGAGCAGCGCTAGACAGGGCTCGACACGGTCAGGCATCGGGTCATAGGGCGGGAGAGACTTAGCCATGATTCATTAAGGCACAGTCGAATTAGAGCGTCATCCCCTATCCTAAGGCCATTCCTCCGCGCCGATCATCCTTTCCCAATAATGACGAAAACCACGCGTCGGATCGCCTCGGCGAAACTCACACCGAGCGCCATGGCCGCGATGCCAGTGACGCCGAGCGCACCGATACCCATCAGCTTCCACCGCTTCACGTCGTCGGTCACCGGCTTCATCTCGGCCACGTCAGCGACGATTGTGGCCGTGGACGTTTCGAGATGGCCGACGCGACCGACAAGCTCATCCATGCGGCGGTGCACGGCAGCGCGACTTTCGGCCGCCTTGTCTTCCGCTCGATCGGCGCCCTCCTCTATTCGTCGCATGGAATCTTGCAGGGCCCGCATCCCCGCCGCCAGTTCGCCAAGCTGGCGATGGACAGCCGCCTCTGTCTCTGTTGATGCCATTACCGCCCTTCCCCATGCCTCACGCATTCCGCATTGGTCCAGACGCCGCCAGCGCAAAGGCCGACGACAGTCCGGTCTATTTTCCGTTGATCCGCCGGCGTCACCCCGCGCGCGCCGACCAGGTCAGTGCCGACGATCTGCCGGAGGCCGTCGACACTTGCGGGCGCCAAAGTCCCACACGCCGCCCCCATCGACACATAGGTCATAGTCAGAGCGAGCATCGCCCGCCGAATGAGCCGCCGCATTGTTCTGCCTTTCGATTGCATTGGTGATTGATCGGGCGCCGTCCTCGCGGATCTCAAGGACGACCCAGGTGATGGCGGCGAGTACGAGCACGCCGCCGATGATCGTCGGCCAGGACGTCATCATCCCGCCTCACGAACGCGCCGGACGAAGTAATAGAGCCCCACGCCGACGCCAGCGACGAGCGCAGCAGCCAGAGCCCATTGCACAGGTCCATTGCCGGCGAAGAGCGCGCCACCGGCCGAGAGAAGGCCACCGAGCGGGCCCCAGGCTTCAGGACGCTTCAGCACCTCACCGATTCCCGTATCCCGGCTGTCGGCTTTGGCCGAACCTTCCGGGCTTGGGCTCTTCGCGACAGTGCTGCCGCTTGCATCCGCAGCCAGGCGCAACGCGTTGCCGACGACGCCCGGGGTATCGGCCCACTGTCCTTTCGGATCCTTGCCGGTGACGCGGATCGTCCAGCCCCGACCATTCTTCGGAAAGCCGGTCTGGCCGTTTGTGAGCGAGCGCAGAAACTTCATTCGGGCTTCGCAATAGTCTCGGATCAGCGTGGAGACCCCGCCCGGGTATCGCCGCACCGCGGCAAGCGTCTGTTCGCCGAATTGGCCGTCCTCACGCACACCCACGACGCGCTGCAGGGTCTTGACCGCCCGCGCCGGCCCGGAGTTGACCGAGAAGTCAAACGCCGCATAGTCGAGCCCCGGCGGCAGCAGGTCGCCCCCTGCTTGGTTCCAGTATGACCGCCGGTAGATTTCGACGGCCTCCTCGCGGCTCATGCCCTGCACCTGGACGGCGCTGACGGCCGGCACGCCTCGATGAGCGGCCAGCGTCTTATGCGTGATCCCGTACTTTGTCGGTCCACCTTTATCCGTCTTGACGTTCGAATAGCCGCCCTCGTGCCCGAACACGAGTTCGAGAGCGACGGGAAGAGTTTCCCGAGCCATGTGGTTCACCTTGTTGTCGTGTGGAAAGTTGATAGAAGAGCGCCAACTTTTCGTTGCAGGGTTTACTGCATCGCAAAAGATTGCCATTTTCCCGCGCATCGCCTCGGAGGATTAGATGCAGAGACATATTGCAGACGTTATTGGGCAGATCGAAACCGGATCGGTTGCCGACGGTGACCGCCAGGCATCGATTGAAACGCTTCGCCAGCTCGGGCTGAATGACTTCCTCAACGCCCTTTGGGAGATGCCAAAGCCCGAGTTCCCCAAGGCTTCAGCCGCATTGCCGCCCATGGCTTCGAAAGAGACGCAAGCACGCTGGACCGGCGCAAGCGGCGAAATCCTGATGCGCGCAACGCTGTCGTTTGTGCGAGCCGCCGCCGCAAACTATGCGGAGATCACCGGCCAGACGCTTCGCGGCAAGAAGATCCTCGATTTTGGCTGCGGTTATGGCCGAATGCTGCGGGCGTTCGCCTATTACTCCGACAAAGTCGTTGGCGTTGATCCATGGTCAGAATCGATCAAGGTTTGCACGGAAGCCGGATTGCCAAACGTCCACCTGTCCGAATACCTGCCGAAGTCGCTTCCGGTCGATCAGGACTTCGATTTCGCCTTCGCCTTTTCGGTATTCACCCACCTGAGCCAGAGGGCCACAACCACCTCACTTGCGGCGATCCGCAAGCACATGAAGACCGGTGGAGTTCTCTGCGTCACCATCCGGCCAATCGAATATTGGCGTTCGCAGAAGATGTATGCCGAACGCGGGGAAAGCTGGCTTCAGTCGGTGGAAAAGCGCCACGATGCAGAGGGCTTTGTATTCGCCCCTCATCACAGAGAGGCCGTCGACGGCGACATCACCTATGGCGACACGTCGATGACCGTCGATTATCTCAAGTCCATCGCTACGGGCTGGGAGATCGCCGCAATGGATCGGTCGAGCGACGACCTTATGCAGCGCTACATGTACCTGCGAGCTGTCTAGCAGTTACGAGGCGGGCACTGTGAAAGCAGGCCCGCCTTCCACCCGAACGAATACATGGCAACTCGCGCCAATGGCAGCGTGCCAATCTCCCGGCCAGTCAAGTTTTGTCGCTAGCTGGCGTGCAGCCTCGATGTGGTTCCCGGTGGCGTCGAGCGCTGAATTCCAATCGACCGTAATGAAGCGATCAGCTGCATCGCCGTCGAGTATCGTTTGGGCCTTGACGCGCGCCGGGTTTTCGCCGTCGCCTCCAAGGAATGTGGTTTTGATTGCTACTTCCATGGATCAAAGTCCTTTTTCGGGTTCGACGATGATGCCGGTCAGATTTGAGAGAACGCTATTCGTGATTTCGTTCTCGGAGATCTTCAGATCAGCCCACGCCAGAGGCTTCAAATCCACCTCGACTTCCTGCGCCATAAGTCGATTGACGGCCTCGTTAAGCGCCGGATAAAGTTCAATATCATCGGTTGGCTGGGCATCGGGGGCGTATTCCTTGCGCGCCATTTCATGGGCGGCCTGGTAGTCGCGCTGGACCTGAGACAGGCGGTTGATGTTCATCGCAATCTTGAGCTTGATTGTCTCGTCGCACTTGTATGGCTTGAAGATGACGGCGTCTTGCGAACCGTTCTTCACGGCGACCTGCCGGCCGTCGAGCGAACGGAGAGCGTGAAGAAGCGTAAGAGCTTCCTGATAGTTCATGAGGCAGTTCCTTTCGTTGTTAAACAAGCACGCCGAGCAGATCGATGTCTGCGCCAGCAACGCGAATGCGCACGCGTCGATTTGAAGCGATGTCGGCTGCCGTGGTGGCCGCATATGTGACTTGGAGAACGCCTGTTCCCTTCGGCTGCAGGACAAGGTTCCTGTCCGCGTCATCGCCAGCAACACGGATAATGGGAGAGAGGCCCGCTGCCGTGGCAACCATTTCGAGATAGTTGACCGCGCTAGCGTTGAACAAGAACTTCGCATACGGTTTATCGTCGGCATAACGGATCAGTTCAAACCCGCCGTTGACAAATCGCGATCTGGTCCCGTTGGCGGCCTGCGTGACAGTCGATGTCAGATACGCGGCTTCAAGACCATCGGATGAGCCATACCAGCCAACTTTGTGCTGTTGAGCCAGCGTGATTGCGCGACCGTAGCCGCCGCCATCAGTCACCAGGGCGTCACTGCGGAACACGATGCCGGTATTGAAGCGTGCGCCATTGTTCACAATGCTCAACGCGAACGATGCTGGAAGTGCGTCGGGGTTGACGAGCGGGTCAGCGCCCGAGGCGAGCGCTAGGCCATAGGTCCAACCGTTGGCGCTCTCGCCGCCAACAAGGCCGTACGGCAGCACTGAAACATCAGCTACGCCAGTGCAGTTGGCCACGTCTAGTTCGATGCCTGCCACATGGCCAGACGACGTGAACTTGCGAACCGCGTCAATGTAAAGGCCCCATGCCTTAGTATTGACGGTCGTCTCATTTCGAACGTGGAAAATACCGCCGTAGCCCTCGACGCCAGTAGTCCCAGCTATCCGAGTTGCGCCGACAAACTGCATGCCGTTGCCGCCTGTCGAGACAACCCGACCGTGCGATTCCAAATATCCCATGCTTCGGGAGGCGCCAGGCTTGATCGTATGAAGCCACGATGCACCCGTGTTTGTGTCCGGTGTCGTGGAGCAATCAAAGCCAGCGCTATCCCCGATCATCACTCGATCACGCAGGCGATGGACATACGCCGGGGTCGTGCTGTTGGTCCAAAAACCACGAGCCTCTGCGCCCTGCCTGATCCAGACGAAGGCCGGGTTTTCGGTTGACGCCACGTAGATGTTTTCACCAACGTCGGTCGCCATTGCCGCAAGCGAAGTGGCCGACAAAGACGCCAATAGATGCGGGTAGAACGGGATTTGGCGCGGGTTTTCGCGCGACACAGCGACGAGATCCTGCGCCGGGTTGATCGCCTTCAGCGCGGTCCTGTCGGCCACATGCACAGGCGTGGAGAGGTTAGAACGAGCGGCGCCCTTGTTAGCCAGGTCGCTGAGGTTCTGCGCCTTCTGCATTGCGCCGTTGATCCGCGCGTCGTCGCCGGCTGCAAACGTACCCGGTTCCGTTCCGACGTCACCGGGTTGAAGCGCCGTCTCGGCCAGACTTCCTTGCTCAAGCGAAGCCGCACCGATGTTGGACCTTATCACGGATTGATCTTCATCCGAGAAATCCTGCGATGCGTCAGAGCGCAGAAGGCCCAGTTCACCAAGAGCCGTGACGAGCGAGCTCCGGTCGTCTCCAGGATTTGCAAGATAATTGCTGAGAGTATTTTCTGCCATCAGTTTCCGCCTCGGCGAGCCGTTGGAAGGCGCTCGTCTATGTGTTCAACAGAGAATTCGTGTTCGCGCAGAAGCTTCAATACTCGATGACGACAAGCCCCTTTGCGCCTGCTGCACCGGCATAAGTCCCTGCAGACCCGCCATTGCCGCCGCCCCCGGGGAAGAGGCCGACAGCACCGACGCCTCCGATCGAGATCGTCGGCGATCCGGAGCCCATTCCTGCACTTCCACCTATGCCCGCCGCCGGTGTCGTCCCGACAAGGAATGCGATACCGGCGCTCACTCCAGAGACAGCAAACGGCCCGGTGCCAGTACCGCCGGCGCCCCCTTGGCTCGTCTGGAGAGCGTTGTTCCCGGCGTAGCCTCTTCCGCCACCCGTCGCGCTGACAAGGCCCCCGAACGACGACGGCCCACCATCTTGTCCATCCGTCGGCGTGGAGGCTCCACCCGCCCCCCCGTTACCTACTGTGACGGCGATAACCTGACCCGGATTAACCTCGACGATGCCTTCGGCATAGCCGGCGCCGCCACCGCCGCTGCCAGCGCCATTGGCGCCGAATGATCCACCCGCTCCACCGCCACCGCCCCATACGCGCGCCTTGACGCGGTACACGTCGGCGGGAACAGTGAAGTTTCCTGACGCCGTAAACTGCTGGGTATTGCGGGCTGGAATGTTGGCCGGCGAGAAATTTGCGATCTGGAATTTTGCGCCGTCGTAGACCAGCAACGCGTCCTGTCCTGTAACCAGGTCGTTAGCCCGGGTCGGGGCGCCGTTGGCTCTCGCTATGCTCTTTATGCCCGCTCCGAAGTTCGCCGTCGAAGCGCCGGTGACCGTATTGGCAACCTTGATGCTGTAAACGCTTCCCTGCTTGTACTCGCTTATAGCAGGAACAACGGATGCAACGATCGCATTGGCACTGCCAGTGTCTGTCCCGACATGAACAAGCGTCTGCTCAGCAGGCAATGCACCCAGCGCCTGGAAAAACTCGCCGTCGTAAGCGAAGGTAACAAGATCGCCGTCGGACCACTCTCCTCCGGCAAGCGCGCCGCCACCTCGCCGGACAATACCAACAGCTGACAGACCCGCTACCCGCAGCGTTGCGGGTCCAGTTGGAGCCAAGGATGTCAGCACAATCAGCGGCATGCCGATGATGTCAGAGTAAGATGAAGGCGCCGGATTGAGAGTTACGACAATCGCGTTCGCAGTACCCGTTGCTTCTGCGAAGTTCATTTTCTGGCTCTGAATGGCCCTCGCCAATTGCAGCAGATCCGCGGGCGCGAATCCGGATTTGCTGATGACATCGACGATTTCCCGCTGCGGTTCTTCGACTGCCGCCGCTGGAGGCACAGACCCCCTGATCGCAGCCGCCGTATTTCGGTCGACGTAGGGCGCATTCGCATCACTGGAGCCAAAAGGCGCATGATATTTCATTGGTGTTCCTCAAAGCTTAGATTGCACCGGATATGAGGTGGCGGCCTTCACCATCGGTGAGGCGGTTACCTTGCCCATCAATCAGGTACGCGACGAACGACAGCACTGGCGTAGTCCATGCCGGTGCGATGCGGTTCAGGATGCAGAGCAAACGCTCCCCGTCGCCGATATCGAACAAGGGATCGACGCTAAGTTCGCTTTCCCCGACGCGGAAATAATCGATGGCCAGATCAAGAACTCGAGCGATCCAGAACGATTCCTGGCGGATATCACCGACGGTGTGTTCTCCGCCGCATTCCGAGAAACCGCATTCGAACATAGCCGGCTCTTCGATCGAGATCGAAAAGCCATAGGAGCTCGCAATCCGGATGATGTCGCCAGGCGTGATCGTCGCCTGACTGAGGACTTTGGCTTCAAGCGCGCGAAGCCGTTCGGATCGCGTCGACGGCCCCTGAACGCACGTATCCGGAAGCCCGTACTCCGCTTCCCATTCCGGCAAAAGATCGAATACACCACTCACTGTCGCTTCACGCCAAAGCTGAAAGGCCCTGGCATAGAGCCATTCGAACGAGTCGATCAGCACGCGAGTAAAACGGGCGAGATTACTATTCAGGCTTACCGCCTGACCATCTGGCGATCCCCACGCCGCCCCCTGTGGCCAGAGCGATATCGCCGCCGAGACGAGATCATCATTGCCTGGCATTGACAGGCTGTCTTGCGGAGCAGGAACCGGGACCGGTTGAAACCCGATCGAAGCAATCGTCGTCAACGTGTTAAGAGCCGGGTCACGCGCCATAGGTCACGACCCCCAGAACGGGAAACTGCCCATCGGTCATTACGATATCGCCCGATGGCGCAAGCAACGTATGTCGGTCCTCACCTGTGGTCTGAGAGATCGTCTCGGCAATCCACGACCGCGACAGGACGAAGACGTTTGCCGGAATGCCAGGCCTGCATCGATCACGAAACATTGCCGTCAAGTTTTCGGAGATCCGCGCCCGAAGCTCCTCGGTATCGACGGATAGCCCGGATATGGTGATATCGACTGGTCGCGGGATCGGAGCTTGGGCAACACTGTCGTCAACCCTGATGAGCCTTTGCACATCGATCGCCGCCTGCACGACATCGACATCGGCAGGCAACGGGATCAGATTGGGGCGCCCTTCAAAGAGAAAGAAGACGACAACAAAACCCGGTGACAGCGTATCCCGGTAGGCCCAGGCCTTCGCGACCCCAGACACCGAAAGCGCAATGCGTTCGTAATCACTCAGCGTTCCGCCACCCGGCGGGTTGCGCTTGCGCTGAAGTCCACGCGTTCGCAGCGATTCATCACTTTCGATATCCGCACCGCCGCCGATACCGCCACTCGCGACAACCCATTGCGTACTGAGATCGGGCCACAGACCAGGATCGGCAAGAGTCATTGCGCCGTCCGCATCACGATTGGCCGACGCCGCAAATTCGACCGACGTCACCGGTAAGCTTAGCTGTCCACCGGCAGCCGCAGTCGCCGCCGCCGTCGAAACATAGGTGTTTCGACCGGAGACGAAACGGATACCGGCAGGGTAAACGGTGCCTGCAAGCCCCAAGCCTTCAATCACCCCAGACGCAGATGCGGCCGCGCGGCGATAGATACCGACATCGGATGCATGGAGCGCGAGATACTGCCCGCTCGCGGTCGACAGAAACAACTGGCGCGCCAGCCAGCCCATCCGCAGTTCGAATTCGTGACTGATGCCCGCCAGCACCTTTCCTGTCACGGTCACGAAGTTGTTTGCCAGCGCCGAATCCGTACCTGGCAGGTATTGCCGGAAGGCGCCACGCACGCGCGCCGAGGTCTCGCCGAGAGAGCGGATCGTCCAGGCCATGGAAAAGTTCCTCGAATGAATAAAGGGCGTCAGCGCGCCAAAGGACTGACGACGCCGTCGAGCTGGCGCCACATGATGTCGAACTTGCGTTCGTAAACCCGCGCGCCATCGCGCCCGTAGAGCGAGGCGGTGTAGTCGACGCGGTTCCCTATTCTATCAACCGAAACCTCGACCCCGACCGAGGCAACCGCACCCTGGTCTATGAGCGGCTGCAACGCCTCGCGAACATAGTCTTCGACCACAGTCTCAATACCGTCGGAGATGCCGCGACGGCGCAGAAGCCACAGGCGAGAGCCAAGCGGCTGCTCGTCATTCATCAGGTCGAAACTGTCACCGATCCAGCCACGATTGTCCTCACCATCCCGAAGCTCGCTAGCCTCGACGCGTCGATCGGTCTGTAGGTGGATGAGTACCTGCGTCGCCAGCCCTTGTTCGGCCTGCAGATCGCCGGGCGCTTCCGTATGATCGAGAGGGTTGACGGCCAGATCTCCAGCCACTCCATCCCAGAGAAGGTCCGGCGAACGATATGGCTCTTGCTGTTCTTCTATGGGGACAATTCTCACCATGGTTCACCCGCCCGCCGGCACATCGGTCATCGCGCCGCCTGGGGACACGCCATGTCTATGCGTTTTATCCACCGGCACACCATCGTTCCAGATTCCGCCGCCATTCACCTTCAGGCCCTCGTCATCGATAACCACCGATACACCACCCTTCCTGATGGTGAAGGACGATCCTGCAAGATCAAACGTGACCCCATCCCCCATGATGAATTTGATGATGTTGCCGCTGGCATCGTAAAGAGCCGCGCCGCCCTGCGGCAAATCTTGCGGGCGGCTGCCGGGGTTTTCGCCACCGATCAGAAAAGCCAGGTCCGGGTTTTCCGGCATCGGAAGCAACAAGCCCTTCGCGCCCTTGACGGGCATCGAGGCAAAGCCATGTGGCTCGATGCGATGAATAGAGGTCCATGCGTCTCCAAAGGCACCCCGGCCGGAAGCAAACTGCTGCCCGCCGCGCTCCTCAAGACGGCCATCAAATTCAAACCGCCTCATTCGTCCTCGTACTCCGCTTCGATAACGCCTGGCGCTGCATAACCCGCCGAAGTCTTGCCGCGCGGGTTTTCGCCACCCAGCGCCCGAGGGTCCGCAAGCGACAACGTCGCCCATGTCCGCTCACCCTGACTGAAAACCACACTCTTGATGATCATCTGCCCCTCGATCCCAAGCCAGTCGTCTTCGACCTGGACAAGCCAGTTCGGCGACCAGAGTTTTCCGCCATCGTCGCGCCAGCCGGTGACAAGAAGTGAGGCGGTGACACTGTTGCCAGCCGCCCGACGGGCTTGCCAGATTGCCCGCTGGCGCATCGCGTCAACGCTGGCCTCACCCTCATAGGGCAGGATGAGCACGCGCTTGCGCGTCACGCCGCTGTCAGTCACCTTCGTTTGCGGTCGCAACTGCTGCTTGTCGACGCCGGCACTTTGCTGACCACGAACGCGAACATCCGAGTATCGCCCCGCTTCCGTCAGGGAAGCACTGGAGCCTGGAAGGATGTTGACGCCGCGCTTCAGCGTCCCCGCATGGACGCCCTCCGGTTTCGTGGCGATTTTCAGCCGCCCCTTCGCAGTATCATAGAGCAGAGCCCCGCGACCGCGCGCTCTGCGCTCGATCGACGAGAATGCACTCTCGCCAAGCTGCAGCTTATGCCGAGGCTCGGGAGGAAACGCCGCTCCATCCGTCTCGATACCGACCCCGTAGCTATCCAGCTCCTTTGCGATTGCAACGAGATCCTTGTTCAGGATCTCCCCGCCATCATGAACCGCAGAGGCTTCGATCAAATCTATGGTCTTGGACACAAACGAGCACGATAGACTGCGATCGACTTCCCCATAGGACAGATCGACGTCGCGAACGAAACCCGTCAGCAACAGATCGCCACTGGCGCGAATGGCTGTCGAAAGCCCCGGAACGACAGGAAGTCCGGACCCGGTCAGAACGAAATCGCCGCTTGCTGTTCGGGATGCCTCTTCGGCCGAGACGTTGATCTCGATCGACTTCAGCCGAGGCAATCCGTCGACACTGACCGTCTCCAGCGGTCCCGAACTCGATGGGCGCATATCAACTCTCCAGAGCGTCGAAGGCGATCGGCATCAACATAGGCGTTCCGGATCTCGCTATATCGACGACATCACCCGCACGATCCGCCTTGCCATAGAGGCGATAGGCGAGCACCGTCGAAGGCAACGAGACACCGGTCTCCACCCTGACCACCGGCACGGCGTCGGCCGCCTGGTCAGACACGATGCGAACGGCCACTTCGACGAGCTGCGCAACAAACTGGTATAGGTCGACCGCGATGGCGCCTTTCGCCGAGACCACCTGAAGGGCGGCCTCGCCGACAGATCTGACGCGGTTGCGCGCAGCGCGCGCCTGCGGCCTTGTCACCCACGCCACCCGTGGTGCTGCGATGCAGAGCCCTTGAGCAAGCAGGATGCCCAGGGCATCAAGCGTCGTCTGGTCACTGCCCTCTGGCAAGCGCAGGGTATCGAACCCGGAAGGATCGACCACGCTCTCTGCAATGATCCGCATGACACCCGTTGCCTCACAGGCAAACGCGTAGCGGTCGAGTTTGACGGACGCCGCGATCCTTTGGCCAAGATAAACGCTATCAAGGTCATCGGTGACGAGCACCGAAACCGCCGACGTCAGCCAGCCGGCAACACTGGGAATGTCGGCTGATGCCGGGAAGATCGAGGCAAACACGCCCGCCGCCGGCCCGAGACCGGAGGCGACCAACGCATTCAGGTCACCGACACCAAGCACGCCGCCAGGCTGATTGGAGAAAGGGATGGCAGTGAAATCGAAGGCGATGTAACCGCGCTGGTCACGTGCTCGGCTCCTTCGGAAACCCTCGATGTAGGCCAGCTGCCCGGCATCGATCGGCAACACAAGTCGACCAGGACCGGCAGCCAGAAAGGCTGCCGTCAGGCTCTGCGACGCGCTGTCGCTGTCATCGCCGATCAGATATGCCGTAACATCATAGGCCGCAGTCGCAAGCCCCATCTCTTCGAGATAGGTGTATCGACCGCCGGCATACTCGTGCCGTGCGATCCGCTTTCCAGCGGAGAAGTCTTCCGCGTCGACCCAGAAGTCGACACCGCGGAAGCTCGCCTTGCGCAACCGCGCCGCCCAATCCTTCATGATACCACCTTACTTGGAACCACCGGCCGGTCGCCCGGCGGAGGGCGGCATGCTGCGCCCCGTATCAGCATTCACGGCAAGCCGTTGACCCGGATTGGTGAAGCTGCCCACGGCGCTCATCTTCGAGGCCGCACTGGCGAGGTCGCGCGCCGCATTGGCGATGGCAGCACCAACATCGTAACCGGCAACCTTGAAGAAGGCTGCGGATTCCTCGATCGCCTTGCCGGCTTCCTTGCCGCCATCCGCGACAGCCGCCCCCGCTTCCTCCCCCTGACGTTTGAAACCCAGGTCGATTTTCAAGGCAGCCTTGAAGTCTTCTTTGCTCGGAACCGTGACCAGGTCGGAAAGCCCGAGGCCCGGCGCACTCGTCGGTGCGAACCCAGCGGGGATTGCATTGACCTTGGCGGCAACGGGAGTGCCACGGCTGTGACGACCGACCGAAGGCTTGTTGGCCTCGCGTTCGTACCGACCTCTCTGGTGTTCTGCGATGGCGTCCTTGTTGCTATATCCGCCCTTGATAGCCATCTGCATTTTTTCGTCGTCGCCGTTAAGCACGCCCCACTTCGTCCGGTTCCAGAAACCGTTGACGCCGCTTTTCTCCAGCCCGGCATTCACCGCTGAATGATAGTCGAGACTATCCGACACACCGTTCATTGCTGCCGATGCATCGGGCGCAATAGCGCTGCCAATGGAAGTCTTCAAACGCTCCCAACTATT
This sequence comes from Ensifer sp. GW821-FHT05G01, assembly GCF_059419585.1. NCBI lineage: Bacteria > Pseudomonadati > Pseudomonadota > Alphaproteobacteria > Hyphomicrobiales > Rhizobiaceae > Ensifer > Ensifer sp. GW821-FHT05G01. The sequence continues at coordinate 452,981 of NZ_JBWKSC010000004.1, forward strand.
CGACATCGTGTCGATGGACGATTGCGTATCCTTCATCACGCGCTGCACGTCTCGCCACACAGCACCGTCGACTTCCGCTGAATTCATCAAGGTCAGAAACCGCTCAAGGCTGTCAGTGCTGGTCATCAGCGACTGCATGCCGAGTCGGAATTCCTGGTCAGAGAACAGCAGCGGCAATTTCGACAGATCACCCTTGATTGCCTTTTGCGAGATCCGCACAAATGCATCGACGGCATCCTCGCCCGCCTTGCGGGCCTCAGTCATTTCCTTGCGAAGGTTGATCCCGAAATTTTTGAACTTGTTCGCCGTCTCTTCGGAATACATCTTGCCGAAGATGTTCTGCGCCTGCGTCGCCGCCGAAGAAGCGTCGCCCGTATCCTCGCGGATGGTCTGCAGCATGGCGACCAGCTTTTTCAGACCATCCTCACCCTCATAGCCCAGCGTCGCAAAGCTGTTTGCTAGGCCGGGAATGTATTGAGCCATATCCTTCAGTTCGAACTGACCGGCCTTGCCGCCGACAACCATGATGTCGAAAGCGCGCTGCAGATGGGCCGTCTCAATTTTCAGAGCATCGGCAGCCTTCAGACCGGTATTGGCGATATCCGCAGTCGCTGCACCCGAGGCCTGCGCCGTCGCCAAAACGGACGGAAGGAAAGCCAATGCCTCTTCCAGAGATTTGCCGGACGAGACCAGCGTGTCGAGCGCTTCGATCGCCGGTGCTACGCTGTCGAACTTCAGATCCTTCGACACCTTCTGCGCCAAGGCGAAAGCGTCCGCCGTCTGCTTCGATGATGCATCGGCGGTAATGCCGATCCGCGTCATCTGCCGCTCAAGTGCTGCGAAATCCGTGAGCGCAACCTTCGCTCCATAGGCGATCGCTGCTGGAGCAGCATACCGAGCTATGGTCGCATACATCGCGGAAGTGGATCGCGCAAAGGCCCCCTGCTGCCGACTGAAGGCAGCAGCACGTTTGTTGATGCCATCCATCTTGTCCGCGACGGACTTGTGGGCACTGCCGGTCTTGTCGACCGCCGTGTACTTCAGCCGTGCTTCGATTTCGCGGTTCATGATCTACCCTTGAAAGCCAGAGCGCGACGGGACCACCAGGCGATCTCGCCGATCGTCATTAGCTGGACGCGGGCAGCGTCCCATCCGAGCCGGAAGACAAGGGTGTCGGCGACGCCGGCGAGGTTGTCGAGGCCACCCGCTTGGAGAAAAAACCGATGATCTCGTTCTGCAGATCGAGAGCGTCGCATGCTTCCAGCTGCGTGATGCAGCTGTAATCCGGAGAGCGTAAAAGCCGCCGCGCATATTGGTCGACGACTGAGTGGTAGACGACAACCATGAAGCCTCCGGCCCCGTTTGGCTGCCTTTCGGCAGGCTCTCCGAGGCCGTCAATGAAGATGTCCTGGTAGACAGGGGCACGGAGCACGAGCTTGTCGAACGGCTCGTGCCCGGGCACCTCGTATTTTTTCGAGAGTGGAACGGTCTTGTCTGCCATGAGATCAGCCGCCAGTACGACGATAGGTGTCACCGACAATCGTCAGGCCGCTCACCTCACCATTGATGCGGTTGTTTTCCGATTCCCCGGAAAAGAACGCGTCGATGAAGTGGTGCGTCACGCCGGTCATCTCCTCGGTGATGACGATGTTCTGACGCGGCGCCTCCATCAGAGCGGACAGATCGATGCCACCATCCTTGAATGTCACGTTCGCACGCGGCGCCGTCGGGGTGCCGACACGATCGGTCGAACCATCCTGGTTGGTCACCGCCTCGATCGACTGGCGACCCGCCAGAACCGAGAAGGTGCCCCGCAACGAAAGCGGCACACCGCTCGAAAGGCGAACCTGCATACGGCCGCCAAAATCCTTGCCTGCCATGGCTTATTTCTCCAGAGGTAAAGAGGGTCAGATTTCCGCGTAGACGCGAGCGAGGCCTGCGAAGATGTCGAGCGGGTTGGCCCGATCCATCGGCAGCACGATATCAACCCGGTTGGGATTGTCCGCGTTGCGCATGACCGTGATCTGGTCGAGAGCGTCCTGCCCCGCCTCGAGAACGCCGCGCCGCGAAAGCTGGATGGTCGAGTTGACCAGGTTGGCGCGGATGTCGTTCGGCTTGACCAGCGTCGGGAGGTTGGCCGGATTGTCGTCGACGATGGCCTTGTTCGAGAACTCATAGGCCAATTGCGCGCGATAGAACTTCAAGGCGTACGTTGTCTGGTAGATCGCCTGGATGTCACGCAGCGCCGTATCCGGCACGCCGTTCGTGGTTTGCTGCTGCGTCACCGCCTTGTCGATCGTGACTTTACCGGAAACATCGACCTTCCACGTCGATACGCCGTTCGTCACCAGGCTGTTGCGCGTCGCATAATCGGGCCAGTAGTCACGGTCGCGCGGCGCGATCATATCGACAAGTACCAGGCCAGACTGATTTGCCGAGACCCGGCCATCCGAACCGCCATCGAGATACGATGCAATGGCGCCAACATAGGCCGACACGAACTCGTAATCCGGCCGCGCCATGGATGCCAGCACCGGGATCAGCGAAAGATGCCAGCTGTCTTTCGCCAGTGCCGAGGTGACGATCTCGCTAACCGTCCCGCTCTTCGGATAAAACACATGGCCATAGAGCTGCTGCAGGTACGACCAGCGCCCCTGCGCATTGTCGTGATAGGTGTCGAGCCGTGTCCGGTTCGTATCGTCACCGAAAGCCAATACGACAATCTCGAAAGGGTTATCGCCCATGGCCGCAAGAACCGCCGAGACATCCGGCGTGCCGGCGCCTGCGGTCGAGGTGGCAAACGTCAGAACGCCCTTGAAGGCGTTGACGCCCTCAAGCACCGGCAGGTAGATGTCGATGCCAGACGCATAGGCGCCCTTGTGTCGAGCCGTCAGGGTGACGACGTTTGTGGCAACCGTGGCTGTGAACCCCAGCGAGATCTTCGTAACCGGGTTGATGTAGGCGTTGACGGCCGCAGCAATTGCCGACGCAACGGCATTGGCCGTATCGCCTGCCGCGATGTTAATCGAGACATCCTCGCCCGCAATCGTCACCACACCCTGACCGCCGGCGGCAGGAACCACGCCGACCGTGATCGTTCGCACTTCGGCGGTCGCGCCTTCCTCGACACGACCAAGCCAGATTTCCTGCACATTGGCGTTGCGCCGCATGCGGATGAACATGGCTTCCAGCATGGAGCCTCGCCCTGCGAGGTAGCGCGCCTGCTCGACACTCGCGCAGAGGGCGACGCCACCGGCCGCCAGGGCACCGGCCGCCAGGCCGAAGCCAAGAAGGATTGCCCGGTTCTCGGAGGAAAACTGCCCACCGCTCTCGACATCGAAAGCAAGCAGAGGCGCGACAACGCCGCTCGGAATGTTAGTCGTCATTTGGCATCATCCTTTTTCGCCGCCGACTTGGCGGGCAGTTTTATGAGGTCGCCGTCCTTGACCAGCCGGCGGTGAAACTGGGAAAGCTCGTCGATCGGCCGCCCATCCTCGGGCCAGCCGCCAGGGATCGTGCGGCCGGGCGCCGCCACGTACTTCGTCGACATCAATGCCTCCGTAAAAATGATGGATGGAAGAAATCAGGAGGAGAGGCTGGAGACGCCGGCCGTCAGGTCTACGCGGTCTGTCACATGCACTGTCCCGGCAATCTCCTGCAGGGCATCCGGGTTCTCCGCCAGGAAGTAGGCCCCGAGCTGCTGCAGCTTTCGCTTCGCGTAGCTGCCATCAGGCAAGGCAGCCGCGACGCTTCGAATGGGCTCCGGCAACCCGCCAGCCTCGCTATAGGCGTCCGGCGCGATCTCGATCGTGTAGCGCAGTATCATGCGCTGAAACCGCAGACCGAGATCCGGCACGGAAAAAGGCATCTCCTCAAGATTGACCACCCGCCGCACCAACCGACGCCAGGCGACGCCCTTCTCGCTGAATTCCAGCAGGTAGCGAATGCGCGAGCAAAGCGCGGCCAACACCAGGCGCGCGGTCGGATCAGTACCGGCCATGGCGTCGGCAAATTCGCCCTGGTCATCTTCCGCGACCACAGCCAATTCCACGACGATGTCGATCACCGCCTGCTGTTCGACGTCGGAAAAATCCGTCATCTCGCCGCGCGAGGTAATCCGGGCATCATTGCCGTGAATGGCAATGACCGGCGTGAAGTCCCGATCCCGGTTGATATCCTGCACCGGGATCTCGCGGCTGTCATAGACCAGATTTCCGGCCACTGTCGGAAACGCTTCCGCCCCCGCGATCGCCGCAGTCGGGCAAAGAATTTCGACGATAAGCAGCCGCAACGCCTCAGGTGCCAACATGATCAGGGTTCCTCGTCGACCACGATCTGCGGCTTGGCGAGAGCCACGACCGCGAGCACGGTTCCAAGCCCATCAGGGTCGAAACTCGAAATTGAATACCACCCATCGTCCTCATGACGACGCATGAGGAAACCAGCCTTCAGCGCCTTTCCGTCTATGAGACGGATGGAAGCCTGGGCCTGCAGCGCACGATGCATGATCCGCCGGCCATCCGCCGAAGGTTGCGCCCGCCGGTCGGATTCCATCATCGTGTTCTCGAAGAACACGGCCGACGTCTCCCAGGCGGCCGGATCGGCAAGCGCCACGGCCGACGCGGCATTAACGCTGCCGCCCCCGACCGGATAGATCGTGACGGCCTTGCCGTGCACCCGCTCGACGGTCTGGCGGCTCACCGCCGCCAGCCGATCAAACACATTGCCCATCGTCAGACCGTCGTCGCGCCGAGCTTGACAGCAACGAAATCGGACGGGTTGGCCGCAGCTTCGACGGCGATACCGAGAAGCGTGTTGCCCGAGGCCGTCTTGTTCACCACCTTGGCCGTGTTATCCCAATAGACCTTGTCGCCGATTGCGATCGCCAACGCAGAAGTCTTGGGCATGCGGAAAACGCCGTTGGTCTGAAGCGCGAAGGTCACGCCCTCGGCTGCCGTGGCCGAAGCCACGCCAACGAGAGATCCAACGACGACGGCGGCGCCCGAGACGACACCACCGGCCGGCGCGGGGATATCGATCGCATCCCCTGGCTGAATGAAGTTTTTCATAGTCCACATCCTCATGAATTCAGGAGGGCCTCAAAGAGGCTCCGATGGTGAGAGTGACCGGGGCTTATGCCCCGGCGTTCTTGTAGCCGCCGCGGAAGTCGGTAGCGCCGCAACCGAAATCGTGCTCGACAGACATGGCGAAGCCCTGCTGTCCGAACGGCTCGTCAAACCGCACACGTGGCGCCTCGTAACCGTCAAGATAGCCCCAGCGGTAATTCGAGATGCCGGAAGCAGGATCAGCGAACATGTGCCAGGCGTTGCCGGCGATCTGTGCGGTCTCGACCGGCTCCAGGCGACCGGAGAAGATATTGACGTTGGAAGCCGTCGCGGGCGTGATCGATGCCACCAGCTTTTCCGCCTCGGTGATCTTGTCGGGACCGACGAGAAGGATGCGTGCACGGTTCTCCAACAGCGGATTGCCTTCGAGAGACTTCTGTTTCGACATAGCCGCGCGCCCCAGGGCGACCGAGTCGACCGTGATCGCAGCAGCCGTGTCGGCCAGGTTCTTGTGATCGGCGTGGAACACGTCCTTGCCATCAGCGAGCTTTCCGTTGAAAGCACTGGCGTAGAAGGTCGTCTCTTCGAACAGCGCGACAGTCGAACCGTAGCTGCCGAGCAGCTCCGAGATCGCGCCGAGATCGTCGTTGATCAGCATCTGCCGCGTGATGCGGAGCGCGATCGCATAGCTGAATACCGAGATCTGTTCCTTGCCTTCGGAGAAGGTGCCGTACTTGATCTCGCCGTCTTCCGCGACCTTCTTCAGCATCGGGAAATCGCCGAGCTTGACCGAGGTATGCGGACGGAAATCGCGGAAATTGCGCTGGCGCGAGATCCGTCGATAGGTCGGCTGCGCCAGAGTGTAGCGCGCTTCGAGCGTGCGGTTGACCGAACCTTCAAAGATCGCCGGAAAGTCCGACGTCGTGTGCGATGCACGCGTGTAGATCTCGTCGACCTGGCGGGCATTCAGCATCAGACCACCACGGTAACCGACGCATTCGGCAGCGATGTCGATCAGCCCGCGAGACATGTACCCGCGAGCCGCCTCGCTCGGGCCGGCCTGAGGAACAGGAACGCCCATGCGATAGGCAAGGGCTTCGGTCATGGCGGAACGGCGGGTGTCCCGCTCGTCGACGATGACGCGTGCCGGGCTCGTGGACGTTGCGGAAGAACGAGCCGCAAGGTGCTCGAAAGCGCGAACCCGGAAATCCGTGACGCTAGATCCGGTGCGCAGCGCCTCGGAGATCGCATCGTCAGCCATGCCAGCCTGGCGACCCAGCGCCAGAATTTCGGCAGAGCGCTGCCCTTCGCCGGCAGCTGGGGTCTGACTTGCCTGCGGTGCGGGCGCGGTGGGCAGCGTGGTGCCGCCGCGCTGGTCGAGACCATCGAGATCGGCTTCGCGCTTGGCGATCTTTTCTTCGGTGTCGCCAATTTCCTTGAGGATGCCCTTGTGTTCATCCTCGATGGAGCGCGCCGCATCGGCCTCCATGCCGTCCTTTACTTCCGCCAGCTTGGCAGCGGCGCGAGCCTTGAGCTTGGCAAGGTGCTCCCGCAATTCTTTGAGGGTCATGATAATATCCTTATTCATGAAGCCGCGCCCCTGACGGCCGAAGATGGGGCAGATGGCGGTGCGGGATCGCTAGCGCGCCAATCGGTTTTGAGCCGCAGCCATGCGCATACGGATGCGCACAATCTCGCTCGCATCAGCCGCGTCACCGATGACGCGGCAGGCAAAGGTTTCGGAAGTATCACCGCCAGCGCGAACCTGCGCGCCTGCGTCAGCAGGGATAGGGACAGCAGAGATTTCCCACGGCTCCCAATCGATAACCCGATGGATCGGGATCTGGCCGGCCCGCTCTTTCTTTTCGACCGCGTGAATGCGGTAGCCGACCGAGATGTTCGACACGACGCCTTCGACGATCTTGGCAACCCGATCCGCAGCGCCAGCCGCCTTGGAAAGGAGCACCTTCGCAACGCCGACGCCGTTCTCGATCTTTGCGGATCCACGGACAACCGAGCCAATCACATCGTCAAGGCTGTACTTGGAGTGCGTGTCGAGAAATGGCGCGCCGCTATTCAGACGACCGAGCCGGACGCTCTTCGAGTTGACAACCAACTCCTCGTCGAACTCGCCTTCAATCCAGGAAACACGACGGAAGGTTGCCCCGGTTGTCCAGACGACATCGACCGTGTTGGCCGCCTCGTCGAACGAAGCGGAACGCACTTCCGCATCCCGAATGAGCTTCGGGAGCTGAATAACATTGCTCATGATGGTAGCCTCACTCTTGCGGCGGCTGTTCGTTACGGGGCGCCTGCCCGTTCTGTGGTCGCCGCGGATCAATATCGAGCACGATCCCGTTTTGATCGGCGAAGGCGAAGAACGACTTGAAGTCAGCAACCACAGTCCGCCAGTCGTTGCCCCATGCTGATACGAAGTCCTGCGGTGACATCCGCCCCGAGCGCACAGCCAGAATATCCGCTTCGAGATCCTTCTTCGGGTCGATGGGCTCGACCGCCGGCATAACCAGTCGGCACCTGTAGCCGTCCTTCCGACGAGGAATCCGTCCAGCCAGAACCGCCCGATCGGCAAAGCGACGCGCGACCGGCATGCACAAGCGCGGCCCGATGATGTGCCACTGGATCTGCTCGACGAGCCGACGGAACTCGATCTTGCCAGCCCGAAGACTTGAGTAGTTCGCCTGACGTAAATCGCCGGTCAGCTGGTCGTAGGTGAGGCCGGCGCCGGCTGCCATGGCCTGCATCCCGGCGATATAGGTCTCGGCAAAGGCAGACTGTGATGATGGATTGGCAAATGTGATATCTGCCTCGCCGATGTCGGCAATCATGCCGGGCTCAATCTTTGTGATCTTCTGCCCTTTTTCGTCATTGCTCGAAGCAAGGACATTCATGCCGCCGGGCTGGCGCTTGATGAAGCCGGCAAAACTTGCCTGCGTGCGAGCCTGCACGATCGCCGCTTCCATCAGGTCTTGGATCTCGTTTGCCGTCAGCAGGATCGGCGCAAACCAGCTGATACCGCGAACCTGTCCGAAACGCAGGTGACGATAGAGATGGCAGACGTCAGCCCAGTCGACGAGCGCCGAGCCTTCAACGGCAGAGGCGTAAGAATCGCCGGGATGTTCCCTGAAAAGCCAGAGGCCTTTGCGTCGGTTCCACTCCCCCAACTCGACGCCAAGGCGCACATTGTTTCCAGCGAAACGATCGCGCGAGGCATCGATGCTATCGCCCTCAAGTCCCTGCAGGCGGAACGGCACGGTCCCATCCGCTTCATTCATGGTCAGGTCGATCTTTCGGGTAACGCAATCGCCACCCTCGACCATGGAACGCACGGCGAGCGCCTGGTGCGCGCCGAAATTCATCACCCCTTCGACATCGCAGATTTCCTGCCATTCCCCGAAGGCAGAATTGAAAGCGTTGTCTGCGCGGTCGCTGCCAGTATCGGCAACGACAAGGATACCGGTTCCGACGACGTGCGAGGCGAGCACGTCCAGAATGCGCGTGCCCGTCCACTTGTCACGGACAAAGGCGCGGGCACGGTTGCGAAGCGTAGAGAGCGCACCGCCAACCTCGACATTCGCCGAGGTCGCACGCGCCCGCCATGAGCGATTGCGGCGGCCAGCCTGCGCAGCAGCGTAGTCCCGTTCCTGATACTGATCGAGAACAGTACGGGCAGCTGCGCGACGCACACCACTTTCCGGGCTGAAGACCGAAACGAATTTGTCGAGGAGGTTCATCAATAGCCACTATCGTACTGGGCAAACATTACGTTGCTGCCGGTTTCGGGCGTGCTGAGTGCATCACGGATTGCATCGCGAGCGGTCAGAAGTTCCTTGATCGAGTGGTACTCGACTTCATGGGTCTGGAAGCGCACCCGCTTCGCACCCGTTGCAATCGCCGCCTCGATGGCGACGAGATCTGCTGCAGTCCAACTGGTCGTGGTCACGGGTTAACCTCAAAAATCGTAATCGCGATCCCCAAACTCATCAGGGTCACGGGTGCGGGTCATCGAGACGGCGGCACTATCGCCCTCCGAGACCTGATCGAGATCGTCGTTCTCAGCGACAGGTGTCGGCGCAACCGCTGCTGCGGAAGCGGCCTGCGCGACGAGCGGAGCCGGCGCAAACAGGTCCTGCGTAAACACCTGTTCGGGTACGCCGCGCATGGCAATCAACCGCTGCCATTCGTCTGGCGTCATGCGCGCGATGCCGAGATAGTCACCCAGCGCCTCGCCATAGACTTCGCAGTCAAGCAGGTGGTTTTCGTAGCCGACGCGTGGAATCCACTTCTGGCGCGACCGGCCCTTGAACTTTTCGGTACCAAGATATTCGGACGTGATCTGCTTGAAATAGACCTCGTCCATCCAGTCGCCAAAATGGCAGTATCCCGGCGGGTCGGCATCCTTGCCGGCGGCTCGACCTTCCTTCCGAAGGTTCGCATAAAAGGCGCCCTTGATAGACCAGGTGCCGACACCCCAAAGCATCACGCCGTTGCGGATGCGCTTGCCGTTGAGGTTGATATCCATCGGCTTCGGCTGCCCGATCGGCGGGCGGGACCACCCGTCGAGACCGTCGAGTGCGAACACACCGGCCTTGCCCCGGCACCAGGTATAGACGACGTGGCTGCGGTAACCCGTATCCACGCCGAAGGCATCAACCTTGCGGGTGCGGCCGAACGCGTCCGGCCATTCCTTGCTGCGCAACTCCTCAAGTTTGAGGAAGGCACCGCCATGGGGATCGTCGGTCGCGCCCTCGATGTAACCGGCATCGACCCGCCAGCTCTGGCGATCCGGCCCCCAGGCCTTGAATAGATACCAGATCCCGTTCATCTGCACGTCGGCGGTACCGACAAACACGATGCCCTGCGCTGGGATATGCCCGCGCTTCAGGCCGGTTTCCCGCCGCTCCATCAGCCTGACATGATCGGGCGCATCGCCCTTCATGTCGAAAGGCAGGCCGAGCGTCAGGTTGAAGAACGTCTTGAGCTTTTGCGGATCGCCGTTGCAGGCAACGAAACGTTCCGCGATCTTCTCCCACGGAACGAATGGCGATGTCAGCGCATCGAAATGGTAGGACGGATATGCGCCCGGCCGGCTGGCCTCGGCGATCCACTTGCCTTTCCGATAGAGCGAAACCTTTTCATGGCTCTGAACGATCGAGCCGCAGCACGGTGTGGCGTAGTACGGGTCGTGCGGGAAGGCATCGTTGAACTTGAAGTACCGGCGATCGAACTCAAACTTGAAATGCTGGCCGCAGCCGGGGCACGGCATGTTCCAGTAACGCTGGTCGCCGGCCATGAACTTGTCGTCGATCTTCGACGAGCCCTTGACGGTGGGCGTGGACACATAGGCCCGGAACCAATCGCCGGAGGCCAGGAAGGATTCCTGACGCGCTTCGATCATGCCGAACGGGTCGCCCTGCCCGTCGAGATCGTCAGGGTATTCGTCGATCTCGTCGCAGAAGGCTTTCTTGATCGTCGACGATCGAAGGTCGGCCGCAGAATTGGCGATCGCCAGTTTCAGCGATCCGCCCGGAAACCGCTTCGCCAGCGCGGTCGACCCTTCGCCCGAACGGCTGGTCTGATCGCGCACCAGCTTCTTGAGCGACTTCGACTGCTGCAGCATGACGGTCAGCTTCTCGCGGTTGAATTCCGCAAGCGCGTTCGTCGTCGGCTGCACGATCATCATGCGGCAGGGATCCTGCGCGATCGTGTAGGAAGCAGAGCATAGCAGCAGCGTTGTGAAGCCGGTCTGCGCCGACTTCCGCACCGCGATTTCGTTGTGCCCGCTCTCGACCATGGTCATGAGCAGCGGCTCGCGGATATGCGGCGTCAGGCTGTCATCCCAGGTGTCACCGCTGCGCGGTCCATCCGGCACGACCACATTGTTGCGGGCATACTCGACCGCGTCGACCTTCTCCGGCGGCATGATGGCAGCCGCCAGCGTGGCAGCGATTACCGCAACTGCCGAGCGCTTCAGCGCGATATGCATCAGTCGTCACCATCGAAATGAATGTTGATGTCGATGCCCTGCGCTTCGGCCTTCACAGCCTCGCCGGCGATGGCAAGCAGGCGATCGGCAATTTTCTTCCGCTGTTCCGCGATCTTGGTTCGCATCAGCCGACGAAGGTGCGGCTCACCCTTGCGTGCCGCTTCCATCAGCTCGTCGATCCACTGCATCGGCATGTCCAGATCGCGCACGACACGATCGCAAACTTTGATCAGCGCGGCCTCGATACCGTGCTCACCCTTGATCGGCACGACCTGTCCACTGCGCTCCGCATAATCCAGCGCCTTCAGCCGGGTCTCGTATTTGGCCTTTTCGGTCTGGGCGTCGCGCAACGCGCCGCCGTTGACTGCGGTTTCGTCGACGGACTTTTTTGTGGCGGCGCCGATCTCGCGGGCTGCGTCGCCGACCTGTCCGACGAGGCGGTCGTAAGTGGCAAGCTCGACCATCCGCAGCCGTCCATCCTTGCGGGTCGACAGCCGGCCTTCACTTTCGAGTTTCGCAACCTTCTCGCTTGCGGTCTGCCTGCTGATGCCCTTCAGCTTCGCCAGCTCGGAGACGCTGATCCAATGGCCTTCCGGCATCGCTTCCATCTGCTGGACGAGATCGCTCATGTCAGGTTGTCAGCCCCTTTGTCAGGGTTGTCAGGTCAGCTTTTTTGCCGCCGTCACTAGCGAAACTTCGGGGTCGCCCCGGCCCGCTTGGCGGGGGGTGGCGGGGAAGGACCCAGAGGGGGGGTGGGGGTAGGGTCACCGAGGGAGGAGGCGACCGACCTCATGAAGAAAGCGAGGAGCGAGCTGCTCGGCTATCAGTTCCGCCATCACTTCGAGATAGACGTCCGGGTTATTGGTCACCGCGTGCGCAGGGTTAGCACCGAACAACTCACGGATCGGCAACCTCTTGTCACCGACCCTTCGCATGACGCCTCGGTGACCGCTCTTGAATCCAGCCAGAAAAGCTTGCTCGTAAGATCCGCGACCACGCACCGAAACGCCCTTGCGCGTTTGCCTTGCGCCCAGCCGATAGAGCGGTATCCACCCAGAATTCAGAACAACCTCGATCGAGTTGCCACCAGCGTTGTAATAGGCCCGCGTCAGCTTGTTGACCATGTTGCGCGGCAAAGCCGTATGCTCGGCACTGCGATTGACTATCCGGGTTCTCGCCATCGACCGCATGCGCGTCATTGCGCGCGCCATGGCCTTGACCTTGATCTGCTCGGGCAGTCGACGAATGGCGCGGGAGAGCGCCAATACTTCCGATGTGTCCAGTCTCAGCTCAGCAGTCATACTCTTAGAACACAAAAGGCGACCTTTCGGCCGCCTGTCATCTTCTCATAGCTGTAGCACTTGCCCTGAATCGGTGTCTCGCTCGGGAGACTGTCAAGGCTGGGGCTGACCGGCGTACCGACCTCGGGATTGCTCCCCGCTGTTTAGGCGTTTTCAGAGGCTCACTTCAGGATCATCAGCTAGTCCAGTGATCGAATGACTCTCACAACTTCCGCAGCAATGCAAGAGGCACCGTCACTGGCACTTCACCACCCATGAAGCGGATAGCCACGACGACGTCACCGCGTCCTTTCCTGTTCGGCGTGACCACGATGGCCTTCTGATTGTTGAACGGGCCAGCCGTTATCCATACCGGCTCGCCAGCCGTTACGACCAGGTCAACAGGACGCTCCCAGTCGTAGGTTCCACCAAGCGCCATCGCGTTGAATCGAGATACTTCCTTATCACTGATGCGCATCGGTTTTTCACACCCACCGAGCACGTCAATGGCATGCTCGATGCCCTGGAGACCAGCGAGATACTCCGCCTGCGGCAGCATCTGAACGAGCACATATCCATGTATAACAGGCATCATCGTGCCCTCGATAACGCGGTGACGACGACGGAGATCCGGCCCTTTTCGCATGGGCACAAGCGACCGCACTCCCATCGTTTCAAGCGTATTTTCCACTGCCTTTTCACGACCGGTCCAAACCCGAAGCGCAAACCATGGCGCCCTGCCCCCGCTGATTCGGCAATTCAGGGTCACGAGCGCGCCCTCGTCGAGCAGGCTATCGGTGATTCGACGCATACGCTCCTCGAACCGTTCGCCAGAGTAGACCGCAATCGGAGCACCTTCGGTCACATTACGCTGCATGATCATCGCCCTTGCTCCTAGCTGCGAGATAGTCGGAAATCTGTTCGCGGTATCGGTCGACCGCTTCGGCAACGGCGCGGTCGAGGTCTTCATCGGCAGTGATCGCCGGGAAGTAGATCCAGTCCGGCAAGCGACCGTCAAAGAACGGCCACCCACGGCGCTTGTGCTCGCGCCGCCATGCTTCCATGCGCTCGGAATCTCGGTGCACCTGCTCGAAGCCGTGCGCCGCCTCGTCGAGCAGACGCGGGCATAGCCAGCCCTGCCGGTCCCTCGCCCGTTCATGCATGAGGTTCACTGTCGGCCAACCGCTGCGCATCCGCTTTTCGGCCATGACATCGGCCAGAGTGGTTTTGCCTGCGTTGATCTGAGCCTGCTCGAAGCCGGTCGGACCAGCGACAACGCCAGTCGGCGGCAAGAGCAAATCGGCGATACGGGTGGAGTTCCAGAGCTTGCCGTAAGGCGGCGCCGGCACATTCGCGGGCTTCGACGCCTCTTCCGCCGAAGGCACTGCCAGCCAGAGCTTTTCGCCGAAGTATGTCGATGGCGCCGGCACGTGGGATTTCTTCTGCGCCTTGAGAAGATCCAGCCAACGCGGGAAGCGGTCAGCGGCTTCGCGCCGTTCGTCGGCTGTCAGCAGATGCCAAGCACGGCGCGCAGGCTCTTTCGGCATGCCGGCGAAACCCGGCCAATCCTTCACCAGCGCCCAGAAGGCCTTGTCGATCGCCGCCGAGCTTTCGGACTGGCTTTCCTGCCCTTCCGCCTCGCGCACGCCCTCTCTCAGATTCTTATAATCAGTCTTTGCTGAATCTAAGTTATTACTATGTGCCGATTTTACCGGCGACGGCAGAACCGTCGACGGTTTTGCCGTCGACGGCAAATCAGTCTGCGGCAAAGATGCAACACTCTCGACGACTGCCTCTGGCGGCATCACCCTGGGCTCGTCGAAGATGACCAGCGCCGACGCACCGAACTTGCCGCCATCGCGGTTCTGTTCCTCGCGCTCGGCATAACCAAACTCGACCAGCTCGGCGATCATCTTGCGGGCCTTGTCGCGCCCGCAGCCGCCTTTCTTGATGATGTCACCGATTTGCACGGTCCAGTTATCCGGCTTGGAAAGCAGGTAGCCGAGCAGCCACCGCGCCTCCATCGAAAGCCTCGCGTCTTCAAACACATGGTTCGGAATTGCCGCGTATCGCGCATTGCGCACGCCACGGCGAATGGTTGCCTCCTGGCTCACTCTGCCGCCTCCTGCATTGCATATCCGCCCCACTGCGCTGCCATCGCACTCGCGAGGCCCGGATAGGTGGCGGATCTGAATTTCCAACGGTCTGGACCGGGCGACGCCCGATGAACTTGCGACCAGCGCTTATGCTCTTCCGAGCCCGACGCGGGCGGCGTCAGACGATCTGTCTCGACGAGCTTCGGAAGCCCGCGAAGATAGAGTGACGTCGCCTTAAGAGCCCGATCGCCAAACCACCATGGCTGCACAGTCTGCGCCGGCGGCTGGTAGTTGCGGATGCGCTCTTTCTCATGCCTATGCATCACCGGGTTCTCGACAGCCACCCGCTCGATCGGCGCGTTCCAGCAATCGGAGAACAAGGCGGCCCCGGCGTCGAGGTCGGCCCACATTTCCGCGAGCATCCGCCCCTTCGGCGGAGCCGTCAGCCAACGAACGCCGGAGTTGCAGAGGCGCGTGCAAGGCGGGTGCATGACTGCAAGCAGGTCCCAGCCGTCGCCCAGCAGGTCGCGAATATCACAGACGATATGGCGGTTGCTTCCATCGTCTGCCGGCAAGAGGTCGCAGGACCACACATCGTGGCCCATGGAGGCGAAGGCGCGACGAACGACGCCCGAGGTTTCACAGCCGACGAGAACCTTCACGGCTGGCCCTCCTGCCCGTCCGCCGGCAAACCGCTGACGATGCGGTGCATGCGCCCGCGTGCGACGATGACGGCCATGTGCTGAAATCCGGCATCGTCGATCGCCCGCGGACTGCGAAGCTGCGCCATTTCGGCATCGAGATAGGCCAGCCCCTCGCGGAAACCGGAGTGCATCAGGCGATTGCGGATTGTCGATTCGCAGGTCATGAGCATGGACAGCGGGCATTCGAGCAAGGCGCTCGCACGCTCCGCGTCATCGGTCGCGTTCGCGAGCCGGGCGATTTCTGGACGAAGCTCATTCATCGTCGCACCCGGGCCCGACCGCTCCATTGTCGCCCTTCGCCACGAAATCCTTCCAGTGCTTCCAGCCTTTCGGGCAATGGAAGCCCCACTCGCGAATGCGCGGGCCCGTGATGAACAGCGTCTTGCAGTACCAATAGTCGCGGATCTCCAGACGGTGCGCGCTGGAGGCCTTGCGCAGAACGATGTCGCCCTGGCGCAGCTGCCGGCGGACATCGCCGGGCAGAACCTCCAGCATGGAGCCGTCGAGCACGATCGACAGCGACCACCACGGATGGTCGTGCAGCGCCCGATCGTCGTCGGAACGCTTGATGTGATGGTGATAGACGTTGAAGAAACGGTTGCGCGGGATGATGAACCAACGAAGCATATAGGGCCGCTCGGCCCCGCCGATGATGAAATCCGGCTCACGTTTCAGGCGCGCCTCAAGCACGCGGTTGATGAGCCTCGCAAGGAAGATCGACTTCATCGGCCGATCTCCTTTTCCACCCGCTTGGCGAGCCCGGCGAGGTCACGTGCCTTGCCGTCGAGATCGTCGAGGCGATTGCGGAGCGATTTGCCGTCGTCGAGGTGCCTTTTGCGCACCTCCATCACGGCCTGGTATTCGCGGTCGAAATCGGCCTGCGCCTTCAGGAACTGGTCGAGCAGCGGATTGGAGCCTTCGGGCCCAAAGAACTGATCGCGCACCTCGCGCACCCATGCCGCCGGAACATTCAGATCTTCCGCCAGCCGCTTGTCGGTCCAGCCGGAGCAATAGCCCTCGCCGCTGTAGTGGTCGGATATCTTGGCAAACACGATCTGCCGGTCGGCGCGGCTCATCTCCGGCGGCGGTTCTGCCTTGAGCGGCACCACGTTCACCGCCGGCCCTTTCTGGGGCGTAGTCATCGTCTCGGTCTCCTCTGGGGTTGGCGCCGCACGCTTCAGGCATTCCGGGCAACGGTCCTTCCGGCCCGTCGTGCCGACCTGCCAGCCGAAGCTGCGGAAATGTTGCGGAATGGATTCGGGCGTCCGGCGCTTCACGCCACGCTTGAGCGGGTAGAAACAGACGGCGCCGCAGGTGCAGCGGATGCGATATCCGTGCGCTGCGTTGCCGGTGTCGGTGGCTCCGATCCGTTCGATGGGGAACGTGCGCGCGCTCATGACGACCTCGCACGCACGTACAGGTCATAATCACCGCGCAACTTCCGGAACCGCGCCGCACAGGACGCGTCGTCGTCGAGCTGCTTTTTCGATTGGATGTTGAGCAGGAACTTAAGACGGGTATCGGCTTCGGCCGTCGAGCGAACCTGCCCGCCCGCACCGCGCACCTCTAAAAACCGCTGAAACGTCGGCTTGCCGCAGAGTGTCGCCGCGACCTGGCTCAACGGCCGGTTTGCCCGCGCTTGGCCCTCCAACCGCCCGCGAAGATCGATCACCGCCTGCGCCGCGCGATCCTGCAACGTCAGAAACAGCCTCAGTAGATCCAAGCTACTCGACAACAGCTCAAGCTCAGGCGTCAGCGCGTCCTGATGCATGGCGCAGAGCCCGACAGATTCGCCTGTCGAGCGCTTCGCAATGATCCGCGTAACGGTGCCGCTGACATCCAGCTCCCAATCATCGCCCGTGAGACGGTCGGCGATATCGCGGAATCTGGCCAGCTGCGCCTTTTCGCGCGCTCTTTCGGGAGAATCGGCCATCGCTAGCTATCCTCCCCGAACGAAAAGTCCGACTGCTCTGCCTTCGGAGCTGGAGCAGGCGCGACGAACATATCCGGCTGAGCGTAGGCTTGACGTATGCGATCGCAGGCGATCTCGAAGTAGCCGGCATCGATCTCGACCCCGACGAACCTGCGGCGAGCCATCGCACAGGCTACGCCAGTGGTTCCAGATCCCATAAAGGGATCGAGCACGATGCCCCCCCCCCGGAGGAAGGTCAGGCACCACCGCATGACTTCGACCGGCTTCTGGGTCGGATGACGGCGGTCCTTTTCACGCGCCATCAGGCCCGAGCCGTTATAGACAAACTTTTTCGTCGAAGATCCGGGCAGGCTCGTCCATGCAAGCTCGCCATCGCTATACGATGGCATCGTCTGGAGCTTGTCCCACCACAGCCACTTTTGCGACATGGGCAGGAGGTCAGAGAAATAGTTGCCACCCCAGATTATCTGGACGCCAGAGACGGCGAGCATGCGCCGGAAAAGGGCTTCATCCGGCCGATTTCGATCCCACTCGCCCGCATAAACTTTCGGCGCGCGCTTGATGCCCTTGCCGAAGCCGTCCACGCCCCCGCCCCTCACGCCCCGATCCATGGAGATTCCGTAGGGCGGATCGGTAATCACGGCGTCGACCTGACCGATTGCCGGCATGACTTCCATGCAATCGCCGAGGTAGAGCGTGCAGTCGCCGATCACCTCTTTCCGTTGCCAAGGCGCGCTCATTCCGCCTCGCCTTCCGAGGCGTCCGCCGGCTGATAATTCGCCCAATCGACCCGCCTGATGACGGTCTCGGCTCCATAGGTGCCGTCTTCCTGCAGCTCCCAGACGCACCACATGGTGTTCATCTGACTCGATGCCTTGTTTCCCTCCCATCCGTCGCGGTGCATCATCGGCACGCGGCGCTTCATCACGTAGATCCGAGCCGGCGGGCATTCCTCCATGAAGAAATTCCGGTCATCATCCTCGAAACCGGCCAGCACATTGAGGTTGAGCAGTAGCGCCATCTTCGCCGGCCGGTGAACGCGCAGCGCGTGCGCGATGCAGGCGTTCATCTGGTCGCCATAGGGCGGGTTCGAGACGATATCGAAGGCCGGCCCCGTGGTTTCGAGGAAGTCGACGACCTCCTGCACCTCACCGTCTTTTGTCGCCGTGCCATAATCGACCAGATCGGAAAGCACGACCTCATAGCCGGCCTCCTCCAGAATGCGGCAGATTGCGCCGCGTCCGCAGAACGGTTCATTCACGGTCGGCGTGAAGTCTTCCAGCGCAAGTATGGCGCGCGTCGCCTCCTCAGCGGTCTCGTAAAGATTGTTGCCGCGCTCTTCCTTGGTTGCCGTCTTCGTGCCGATCGCGTTTTTCAGGTTCGCCCGCGTCGGCGCGAGGCCAGCGGCGACACGCGCGGCGATGGCCCGCTCGGCAATGCCCGGCATCTTTTCTTCCGCCGCCGCCAGCTTGCGCGCGTCATGAATCTCCTGCCGGGTTAGTCCCGCTTCCGCCTGTTTGAAAATGTCGTCAGTTGCGACATTTTTCGGACGCCCCTTTTTCGCCGCCTGCCCGGCCTCTTGCGCTGCATCGTAGGCCTTCGCGAGCTGGATTTTGCAGCGCGTCTCCATCAGCAGCGCGTCGCCCTGCAGCTGCCGGAACTTCGGCACCAGTTCCCGCGTCGCGGCATACTTTTGGGCGAACCGCGCCTCAGCCTGCGAGAGATCATAGGCGCCATCGGCAATCACGCGTGCGCGCTGGATGTCGCCTTCGTCGAAGAGCCGCGCCGCCGTCTCCAGCATCGTGACGATCTCCGGCACCTTCGCCGGCTTCGGAGCCTCAACAAGGCCGAACTCAACCGCCAGCGTAGCCGCCGGCAATGCGGGCTCAAGCGACGCCGCGTCGAGCAAGCCGAGATCGCGCGCCAGCGTCATGCCGGCATCGGTCGGAAAGCACAGCATCATATCGGTGTCATGCCGCCGCACGAGCCCGTGCTGATGTAGCCGCTGGATACGGCGTTTGCCGCCGCCATCGGGCGCGCGGTACTCGCCGGTTGCAACGGCGCGGAGGATGTCTTTTTGTTCGGGTGAGAGCATCGCGGTCATGTCCATCAGTCAGCCCTCATCAACCGCTCGAGGTAGTATTCGCCCGCCGCTGCAATGGCGAAGCGATGCGGGTAGATGGAATGCCGGCGGGCATAACCGATCTGCGCCAGCGCACAGCCGGCAAGCTTTTCGCGCAGCCCGGTGGCCAGCAGAAACTCGCCGTCAGTTTCGGAAAGCCGACGCAGAAAAGCCCGCTCGGCGGGCTTGAGAGGGGTGATTGTCAACGGAGCGCCCATGGTCAGCCCTCCGCCGTCGCGGCGGCGACCAGTTCGAGAGCCCGGATCGCTTCGAGCGCCTCACGGTGGATTGTCCGCCTTTCGAGCGCGTCGTACTTGCCATCCGCCCCGGCATCGATGATCGCCTTGGAGACATCCATTGTCTGCGAGAGAACGCGGTGCGCATCCAGTTCGGTTAGAGGTTTGACCCCTTCCCGCCCTGCAGAGGGCACAAGATCGAAGCCCAGCATGTGCGCCGCTTCCGAAAGGATGATCGGCGAGCCGGCGCGCATGTCCGCTTCAACGGCGATGTCGATCGGGATCATCGACTGGCCATGCTCATAGGTGCCGTCCGGCCGACGCTCGCCGAGCGTGGCATACTTGACGAGGCTGGAGACCGCGACGCGCGTCAGCATCGCGAACGAAGTAACGCCACCGCCGAGCCGGTAGCAGGCATCCGTTACGCCCTTCAGGGCAAGGATCTGTTGTTCGGAAATCAGGCGCACGAAAACACCCCACTGAAAGCAAGGAAACAAAAACGGGAAAGGATTCACTGAAACCGCGCGGCCGAGCCGCTACGAATTGGGCATCAGATCAAGGAGGCCCACATGGGTACGCAGATGCAAAAACAGAGGCAGGGACGCGCAGGTCAGTGGCGCGCCCCTGCCAGGTGGCAAGGCCCATGGAGAGGAGGGAGGGCACTTGCGGGGAAGCCGTCATGCTGCAACGTCCGGCGGCCCAAACACGTCGGGCCGCAGTTCATGACGAGACACGCCGGTAACTCGTTCGATCGCCAACACCCTGTTGGGCGGCGCCTCTTTCCATTGCGAAATAGCTTGAGGTGAAAGGTTCAGCAGCCGGCCAAGCGCCGACGGCCCACCCGCCACCTCTTTTGCACGATCCAAAGCCAGGGAGTTTGATGTGTTCGTCATGACGCGAGAAAAAAGCACAGCTTTAAATAATTTGCAAGCTACACTTAAATGGACGCCGAATGAAAGTTCCTCTTTCAATGGCGGTATGAACGAAAATGATCTCGCCGCAAAAATTGGTAAAGCAATCCGGACTGCGCGCAAGCAGCGCGGCTTTGTCATGCGAGAAGTTGCAGAGGCAGCCGGCGTGAGCACCGGTGCCGTTGGCAACTGGGAGCGCGGCGCCAATGTGCTTTCGATGGAAAACCTGCAGGCCGTCGCACGCTTGCTCGGCGTTGACCCCGTAGCATTGAGTCGGGGCGACCTCGCCTATCACGACGTAGGCCCGCACGAACTCGCTGATGTGGAGATTATCAGCGAACCCGGCCCGCCGCCCACCGGCCCACTTGATGTGGAGATTCTTGGGGTAGCCGTTGGAGGAGACGACGGCGACTTCACACTAAATGGCGAAGTGTCGGGATATGTTCGCCGCCCGCCGGGCATCATGAACGTGCGAAACGTGTTCGCGCTTCACGTTCTGAGCGACAGCATGATCCCCAGGTACGAGCCCGGAGACCTAATCTACTGCGGCGGGCGCCACGCTGTGCCAGGCGACGACATCGTGATCGAAATGTATCCGGATGACGAGCAATCTGCCGGCAAGGCCTACGTGAAGCGCCTAACCAAGCGAACGGCTGCGGAACTGACCTGCTTGCAATACAATCCCCGGACGGAACTGAATTTTGACGCCTATCGCGTGAAGAACATGTGGCGCGTCATCCCGTTGCGCGAATTGCTCGGCTATTAACGCGCCAAGCATCTGCCTTGGCGCGATCCGCCTCACAGCTAAACATCACCTGAACTGAGATCGTTTTACCAGGCAGCCCCTGCTCTCCGCACGGCGCGCACCTCAGGCGCGTGCCCAGTTGAGTGACCGAGGTCGCGGGACCAATCCCTCGGCCATACAGTTGCTGCGGCTTGCGCCAACGCGAATGGCCGCAATCGGCGCACTCGATCGAGATCGACGCAACTTGTCCTAGTGTGGGCTCGCCCGTTGGCAGCATCCCCAACCTCCTTTGTTCTCAGTTCGTTCCGAATATTGATTCTTTCTTCGCGCTTGTCGAATCGATTTTGCACGCTTCAATTTTTAAAGTGCTGCTTGCAAACCTGTTAAAGGCGTGCTTTCTTTCGCACTGTTCGGCGACGGAAGCACAAACAAATGCATCGTCGCCAAGGCTTCTACTCACCCTGGAGAGCGACAATGCACAAAAACCGCTTCGACGACGCGACCCCCACTCAGATCATTATCGCGATGGCCGACAGTATGCGCCGTCACGGCGACGGCTGCACTCGAGAGCAGCTGAAATCCGACGGCTTTTCCAATGAGCACATCGACCGGTACGGCGATCGTGCCCGTGAGCACGCTACTGCGCTCGGGTCGAGCAGCATCCGCACCCGCATTCCCGCCCGTCGCGCGGCCTAACCTCATGCAGTCGCAACCACGCCTCGCGGGAACGCGCCCGCACATGGTCCTTCCCGACGAACACCTCGATCAGCGTCGCTGCGAGATCGAGCACGCCGACCACGCGAGCGACTTCCTTCGCGGCGTGGCCTGCGGCATCGCCTGCACCCTCCTCACCGTCGCCCTGTTCGCCCTCTGGCGCATCTCGGCCTGACCCGAAAGGAAATCTCATGAAGAAGATCCGCGATTTCAGCCAGATCATCGGACTGCTGGAAAACGGCCAGCTCAACCCTGCCCTGTCGGGCGAGGTCAGCGAAACCCTCAACAAGCTCTATGACATGTCGGAAGGCAGCCAAGGTGCAACGTTCAAGGGCTCCACCACCCTGAAACTCAGCTTCACCGTGAAGGACGGCATGGCGACCATCGCCGCCGACTTCTCCTCCGTCACGCCGAAGCGCCCGCGCAAGAACTCCGTTTTCTGGGTCGTCGAGGACGGCGCCCTGTCGACCGAGCATCCGCGCCAGCACGACATGTTCACGCCGCGCGCCGTCTCTTCCGAAGAGCCGACGCGCCAGAGCCAGTAAGCCTCCCCAACCTCGAACGCCACGAAAGGAAACACCGTGGAACAACTGGATAAAGGCGCGGTCGAAGCCGTCGCCAAGCTCGCCAAGCAGTCGGAGATGAAGGTCATCTCCATAACCCTGCCGGAGAAGATCAACGGCCTGCCGTCCGCGATCCCGGCGCTCGCCCATCCCGAAAGCGGTCGGGTGATCAGCCTCTATGATCAGCTGGCGCCGTGGCGTACCCGCCCGGAGCGCAAGGTGGGCACCGCCCGCGCCGAGACGCTCGAATCGTTCATCGAACTGATCCTGCGCCATAAGCAGGAAAACAGCGTCATCTTCGCGCAGACCGATTGGCAGAAGCCGGCGCTGACGGCAGTGATCGATTACCACGACGCCAACGGCCCGGATAACGGCAAGCACCGCATCCACTACCAGTTCCCGCTGTCCGAGGAATGGAAGGCATGGCTTGCCATCAACGGCAAGAAGATGGACCAAACGGCATTCGCTGAGTTCATCGAAGACCACATTGCGGATCTGTCATCGCCTCATCACGACGAAAGTACCGACTTCGAGCGCATGTTCGGCGCCAAGGTCGGCTTCCCCAACGATATCGTCATGTTGTCGCGTGGCCTGCAGATCAACGCCGAGACGCGCGTGAAGCAGGCGGTGAAGCTGCAGACCGGCGAAACCCAGATCATGTTCGAGGAGGATCACAAGAACGCCAGCGGCGAGCCGCTGATGGTTCCGGGCGTGTTTGTGCTTCAGATCTCGCCGTTCTTCATGGGTGAGCCTACGCGCATTCCGGTGCGCCTGCGCTACCGTTTGGTCGCCGGCTCCCTGACGTGGATTTGCGAGCTTTACCGACCCGATCGCTACATCACCGACCAGGTGCGCTCTGACTTGATCAAGTCCGCTGATGAAACCGGCCTGCCGAAGTTCGAGGGCGCGCCCGAGATGTCCGCCGGCTGATTAGCCGACGGCAATAGGGCGGCTCCGGCCGCCCTCACCCCTTTCTCACAATTGAACCTGACCGATTGAGGATAGAGCCATGTCCGCAAGCAGCATTGCCGTGCCCGAACGCACGAGCACATTCCCGGCAAACCTGACGCCGACAGACATTGACCGCATCCGCCGCATGGTGCTTGCCGGTAGTACCACGGCGGAGATCGCGGCAGCCTTCAACACGACGGAGCGCCGCGCGACCGTGTTCCTGGAGGTCCGTCGGCCGCGCTGGCTGCGCAACCGCAACGAAGGCCGTATCGAGTTCCTCACGGGCAAGACCGTCATCTATCGCTGGCGCTCGAGAAAAGACGGCGGCGCCGACGTTCGCCCCTTTTCCGTTGCGGCCATCTCCATGCACCGGGCGGCGCTGGAGAAGCGGACATGAACGAGATCACCATGGAAGCAATCGAGGCCGACCGTGCAGCCATGTCGAACACCGACGACGCGGACGTTAGGACTGTCCTTCTTGCCGTCCTCGGCTGCGCTCAGTCGTGGGTAGGAGACGCAAGGATAATCGGGAACGTCCGCGCCTCGGACATCGTTCGCGCAATCTCGGCAACGCTCCCCGTTGCAGGAGACGGGAAGGTCAAGGCACTGGAATTGCTCGACCCGGCCGACAACGAGGCGATCGCGTGGGTGGAAGAGAACCTTTGCGCCACCCGTCGAGACAACGGGTCGCTCGAATACGGACTGAAGGCTGTTGTGCGAGCCTACCAGGCTGGAAAGGCTTCCGCCTCCTCCCCCGACAAGAACGGACGGCAGGAGGTGGAGTGGGCAGCTTGGCAGCAGTTCCTGGCTGAGCTGGAAACGTGGTGCTGCGAACTGCCCGACCGCACCTCGCCCGAAGATGCGCCGGAAATGATGTTGTTCGATCGCTACGAGCTTCACATGCTGGTCGACAAGGTGCGGGAGTTTCTCGACGCCCCCGTATCCATGGACCCGGCACTATCCCTGTTATTGAAAGCCCGCTTTCAGCTTCGAGACAGCGACTTTGGCAGGTACATCGCGCCGATGATGCCGTTCGGCTGCGATATGATAGTGGTTTTCGCCAACCCGGCTGGCCACCTCCCAGTTTGGCTCGGTCTACCGCACCAGCTTTACATCAACACTGCCCGTGAGCTGCTGGAGAAGCATGGCGGAACACACCTGACCGTCGTTCCGTACCGCAACGCGGATAAATTTGATGTTGAGCTGGCTGCCCTCGTCGAGCCACTCCGCGCTTCGAAGTCGGAGGCTCCGACCGATGTCTGAGGCGAGCGCCACTCTGCCCCTGTTCCGCGTCTTCTTTCACGGCGGAAAGACCATCGTTCTCACGGCCGGTAATTCGCTGCTGGCCGAGCAGAAAGCCCGCGTCGCCAACCCCGGCGGCTTCGTCAAAAAGATCAACCTTGTGAAGGATGCCAGGAAATGAGCGCAGCCATGCTTGAATCTATCGCCATCCAGCACGCCTGGCAGGCGCTTGTAACCGACCAGGGCGAACCCTTCGCCGCCTTCGTTCGCGGACACGTGAACCCCTTCACGCTTGCCGGCGACGCCGAGGAGGCGATCGTCAAAGCCTTCAACGATCTGTCGCCGGCATTCGCCGCCGATGCACGAGAGATCATCGACGAGGCCGGCGGCGCCGTTCTCACACAGTTCTGGCTCCGCCCGGTCGACGAGGTCGAGGTAGGCGACCCCGAAGCGTTTTATCTCGTCGCGACCGCAGACCAGCGCCGCGCCTTCCCCGTGACCGGCGTGAGGTTCATGTGATGACCGCGCCGCTGCACCCCTTCCGCATCCACTTCCACGACCCGGATCTTCCGCCGCTGGACATCGAAGCGCCCTGCGTTGCCGATGCCCGCAAGGTCGCAATCGAGCGCCGCAACGTCACCGACGGAGCGATCCGCAAAATCAAGATCATCAGGGAGAAGGCCAATGGTTGACCCCAGCATCCCTCAGTTTGCCCTCTCGATCCGTCAACCGTGGGCATGGTGCATCCTTCACGCCGGCAAGGATATCGAGAACCGCACCTGGCGCACCCGCTTCCGTGGACCGATCGCGCTGCATGCAGCCAAGGGCCTGACCAAGGCCGAGTTCGAAGATTGTCTCGCCACGGTGCACGAGATCAGCGAGACGCAGCCATTTCCGGGATTTCCGGCCGGCCTTGCGTTGCCGAGGTTGGAGGAGTTGCCGCGCGGCGGCATTGTCGGCGTGGTCGATATCGTCGATTGCGTCAGCCAGTCCAAAAGCCCTTGGTTCTTCGGCGAAGACTCCGGCGCCTATGGCTTTCTGCTCGCCAACCCTCGCCCCGTCGAGTTTATTCCGGTCAATGGCGCCCTCGGTATGTTCGATTGGCGGCAGAACTTGAAAGGCCCGCGCCGATGATCGTTGAGCCCGTCCGCCTTCAGCTCTCCAGAGCAAAGGGTTTTAACCTGCAGCGCCATAGCCTCGAAACCAACGGCTTGTTGGCAGCCATCGTCTCGCGCCCGTCCAAATACGGCAATCCCGTCACCGAACAGGACTTCATAGATCTGCAGTCGTTATGGAGAGAGATGGGCCGGAAACCGATCGAGGGTTCGTGGCAGCAGCATGCCGTCCGCTGCTTTGACGCTTGGATAGGCGGCAAGATAGCTGAGATGGGCAAACCGCCAACACCGGCGGAGATACGTCGTGACCTGAAGGGCAAAAACCTCGCCTGCTGGTGCAAGCCCGGCGCCCCCTGCCATGCCGACATCCTGCTCGAAATCGCCAACACCACCACCCGCAAACCCGCATGCGAGGAGATCGGCAGATGAAGCATCAAGACCAAATCGCTTATCCGCCACGCGGTCTCAGCCGGCCGGAAGCGGCACGTTATGTCGGTGTCGGAGAGACGAAATTCGACGAGATGGTTGCGGATAGGCTGATGCCACGCCCGAAGCGGATCGGCGGTCGTGTCGTCTGGGATCGCATCGCGCTCGACGTGGCGTTTTCTGCGCTGCCCGAGGAAGGCGGCAACCGCATCGACGACTTGTTGTCAGGACGAGCATAGGCGCATATCTTTCGCGCCATGAGCGAAAAACCAGAGCCCCGCCCCTACCTATCATCCTATCAAGATCGCCACGGCCAGACGCGCTGGCGTTTCCGCCGCGCCGGCAAGACAACCCCGATCAAGGGATCGCCAGGCGACGACGAGTTCGAAGCCGCCTACCAGGCAGCGATCGAAGGTCGAGAATACAAACCTGCCGTGATCATCACCATGCCGGGCACAGCGATACTCGGCAGCTTTCGCGACGCATGGAAGCGCGTCCAGAAAACGCCGGAGTGGCTCGCCCACGACCCCGCGACCAAGGACCAGAACACGCGGCTCGCCACCGAGTTCCTAAAGCTTCTCGTCGTTGACGGGCGGCCCGATGTCTGGGGCGATATGCTCGTGAAGGATGCGAAGCGCCGGCACATCAAAGGGATTCTTGCGCACTTCAGCGCCACGCCGCACAAGGCCAAGCACCTCCTGACGACCATCCGAAAGATGGTCTACGTTGCCCTTGACGAGGAATGGATCGAGGCCGACCCCACTTGGAAGATGAACTATCGCCCAGAGTATAAGGGCTGGAGGGCGTGGACTAACGAGGAGCGCGAAACCTTCGAGGCGCGCTGGCCGCTCGGCAGCACTCCGCGCACTGCCTACGGGCTCGCACTGTGGCTCGGCAATCGAAGGTCCGACGTGGCACGCGTGAGATGGGATTGGTTCGACTTCCGCCGCGGCATCGTAACAATCAAACAGAAAAAAGGTGGCAAGGAACTTGTCCTGCCGATCACCCCTATGCTTCGCGAGATCATCGACCCCCTAGAGCGGAAGGGTGAGTTCGTTCTGATTACAGCCTATGGCGAACCTTTCTCGGAGAAGTCCCTGACCGGCCGCATGGCTGATTGGACGAAGAGCGCGGATATGCCGAAAGGCTGCACAATGCACGGCCTTAGAAAATCCCTAGGTAAGCTCTTGGCGGAGACCGGAGCCAGCACCCGCCAGCTTATGGACACACTCGGTCACGACGATATCGCGCACGCCGAGCTGTATAGCCGCGAAGCAGAGCAGCAGCGACTCGCCCGCGATGCAATGACGCGGCTGACGAAGCGTGTTCACCGCAAAAAGCCGATTGGCTAACCTATTGGCTAACCCTGCTGGCTAACCTACCCTTAACTAATTGAATTTGTTAAATTTTGGTGGGCCCGGAGGGACTCGAACCCCCAACCAAGCGGTTATGAGCCGCCGGCTCTAACCATTGAGCTACAGGCCCACGCCGGATTTGGTCCGGGACTCAGCGAACCAATGGCAGTTCGTGATCGGCAATGGCTCTAGCCGAAAACCTTTTTGACGACAAGCCATTGCCGCAATGCCCACACAATCGATAAGCATGAAGTGAGCAGGGACAGAAACAACCGGAGAGACACGACCCATGACTTCCACACGCACTGCCCGCACGCTTTCCATCGCTGCCTTGGCCGCCGCCTTTGCGGGTATTGCCGCTGCCGGCGCGCACGCGCAGGATGCCGCCAGGGACCGCGAAGCGATCATCACGGTTGCCGGCGAAGGCCGCTCGTCGATCGCGCCCGACATGGCGATCCTGCAGCTGAGCGTCGTCAAGGACGCCAAGACCGCCCGTGAGGCGCTCGACGCCAACAACAAGACGATGGCCGAGGTTTTGACCGCCCTCAAGGCAAGCGGCATTGCCGACCGCGACCTGCAGACGAGCGGCTTCTCGATCAACCCGCAGTTCAACTTCCCGACCAACAATGACGGCGGCAACCGCCCGCCGGAGCTGATCGGCTACCAGGTGGCCAACGGCGTCAGCGTGCGCGTGCGCGACCTTACCAAGCTTGGCGAGATCATCGACAAGTCGGTCACGCTCGGCGTCAACCAGGGCGGCGGCATCCAGTTCACCAATGACAAGCCGGAAGGCGTGATCACCGAAGCGCGCAAGGCTGCTGTCGCCGATGCCATCGAGAAGGCCAAGGTCCTGGCGGAAGCTGCCGGCGTTTCGCTCGGCAACGTCGTCAACATCACCGAGCAGGGTTTCCGCCCGGAGCCGGTGCCGATGATGCGCGCCGGCATGGCCAAGGAATTTGCAGCCGACTCCGTGCCGATGGCAACCGGCGAAAACAGCTACAACGTCACGGTCAACGTCACCTTCGCGATTAAGCAGTAACGCCTGCCGCAAGAAGCCCGCACGCCAACAGCGCTGGCGGGCTTTTGCGGTTTGCGACCGGCCTCGGACGACGCTCGGAGACCGGCACCGGACAAGACAAAGCCCCGCGCAGTGGAAACCGCGCGGGGCTTTTTCGTGTCTGGCTGAAGCTCGATGCATGCTCGTCGTGTACGAATTTGCCATTGTTAACCTGCGAAAACAGCAGCTTGAGTTGCGGCAGGGAATTCTCGATGATCGCAAAGACGGTCTCCGGCCCGCAGAACCGCTCTTGCACCGTTCGCTGATAGCACCGCGCGTCAAATGTGGCGTGCAGAGGACACTGTAACCCTTTCGACCCGCTGCATCGTTTCACCCTTAGATCGGATCGTCGGGCTTATGCCGCAGCCAGTTCCGTCGCCGATGCCAGGAAGCGAACGGCGATCTCCCGGCACAGCGCCGAGCTCGCGGAGCCGCGTCCCTTTTGTGCGCGGAGATCTGCGCAAGGCAGTCGCGTGCTCATGCGGCCGTTTCGCATCGCCCCGAGGCGATCCACCAATGGCTACACCGGGTCCGTTTGCAAGCACGAGGA
This sequence comes from Ensifer sp. GW821-FHT05G01, assembly GCF_059419585.1. Classification (NCBI taxonomy): domain Bacteria; kingdom Pseudomonadati; phylum Pseudomonadota; class Alphaproteobacteria; order Hyphomicrobiales; family Rhizobiaceae; genus Ensifer; species Ensifer sp. GW821-FHT05G01. Next base: position 482,051 of record NZ_JBWKSC010000004.1, read on the forward strand.
AGGTCCGTTTCGGTTCCGACGGACCTGCCCCAACGGGTTGGCATGATCCGGACAAAGAAAAACCCCTCACACCTGGGGCGTGAGGGGTGCATTTCCGCCGGCCGGGGGAGACAAGGCGGAAAGACGGGGATTACCAGCGGCCGATAACCGGGCAACCGCGAACGTTGGCGAACGCGATCGTCTGGCGGTAACCGCGGCGGCTGCCTTCGACGACGATGCGGCGGTGCGAGACGTCGGCGACATAGGCGCGGCGCAGGCCATGGTCACGGGCCTTGTCGACAGCCATCCAGGGGGCGCAGCGGCTGCGGCGGCCACCGCCATCCCAGCCCCGGTCTGGACCGCGGCGATCGCGACCCCAGTCGCGCTCGTCGTCGTAACCACGGTCAAAATCGCGATACTGAACCTGAACGCCATCGCCCGAGCCGAAGCCGAATTCGACGGTGTCTGCGGACGCGGTGGAGGCGGCACCGACAAGGCCGGTCAAACCGATGACGGCGGCTGCGGCGGCGTTGATGAGGATGTTCTTCATGGTCTTTCTCCGAGGGCTTGAAGGGTTCGATCTGCAATCACCGTCCCAAGCGATTGATCGGACAATAGCGGCGCCAAACTGAACGCTAGCGGAACTACACATTCATGCGGGGTTCAGATTGCGGGCGCCTGACGCAAGCGCGCGGGCAACGAAGATTCGTTCGACTTCCAGGCGAGGTGCCCCGGCGAATTGCCGGCAAGCGCTGGCCCAGCATTTTCGAGTGATATCAATATGCTAGAGGACTGACCGACACATGGCCTTGCCATCCCCTGCGCGACAGGGGGCGTGAAATGCGGCGCGATCTTCCTGAGGAGGTTGCGATGCGAAGACGCGGTTCAGCCGGCAAGTTCGGCTTCGAAAGCGCGCATGTTGCGATAGTGGCTGACCCGCGTGATCGACTGATCCTCGATCTCGATGACGAAGACGCTCGGGATCGAATAGGTCTGGCCGGAGGCGGTGGGGAAACCGTCGAGCGTCTCGCGGTAAGTGCCACGCGCCGTCAGGTCGGCGGCGATCCGCTGGCCGAAATTGTCGCGCATCAGCACGATGTCGCCATAGGTTTCGTCGAAATGGCGCAGGAAGGTCATGATGCTGGATCTGAGCGGCTCGACGCCGACGGTGCGCTGTCCGGTCAGAGAATCGAGCGCCACATCCTCGTCGACAAGCCGCGCCAATGCGTCGAAATCGCGGTCGTTCAATGCGTCGATGAAGCGGCTGGCGATGGTTTGGGCGTCGGTCATATCTGCCTCGGATGCTGATGTCGGGTTCGTCCATGTCTTTTGGACTGCAGCCAGGGAAACGACGAAAGCCAATGTCGGTTCCATGCGCCGCCCTCCAACGAATATGGAGGGGCGACGACGCCCTTCAAGTCGCCGCCACGATCGATCGGGCGATCGGGTCGCGTCAGGCGCCAAGATGCAGCACGATCTCGCGGCGGTGCGCCCGGTCTCGGTGTTCGAACAGATAGAGGCCTTGCCAGGTGCCAAGCGCCATGCGGCCGGCATTGACGGGGATGCCGATCGAAACCTGCGTCAGCGCCGCCTTGATGTGAGCCGGCATATCGTCAGGCCCTTCCTGCGTGTGCACCACCCAGCGCATCGATGGATCGGAGGATGGCGGCACCAGCCGGGCAAAAAATTCGCTGAGGTCGCGCTTCACGTCAGGATCGGCGTTTTCCTGGATGAGGAGCGAGCAAGAGGTGTGGCGGACGAACAGGGTCAACAACCCCTCGCCCCCGCTATTGGCGCTGACAAACGCTGCCGCCTCGTCGGTGAACTCGTAGAGCCCCTGACCGCGGGTGGAAATGACGATCGTGGTCTGTGGCATCGCTGCCCGTCTCCCTTGGCACGCGGCGGCGGCATGCGCGCCGCCATCGCGACGGATTCGACAAAACCCGCCGCCAAGTCAAGCAAACGGCGACTGTTCTCGAAAGCTATTTCTCGAGAAAGGCCTCGAAACCGCCATAGATCATACGCTTGCCGTCGAACACGTCTCTCCAGGCCTCGCCCTGCAGCCGCGGATCCTCCATCACCTTGGCAACGATCGCGTCCCGGTCGGCACGTGACTTGTAGGTGATCCAGGAGAAAACGACAGTCTCGTCTTCCCGGGCCTGCACGGCGCGAGGAAAGGACGTCACCTCGCCATAGGGCACATCGTCGCCAAGGCACTCGGCATAGGAAAGCGCACCATGCTCCATCCACACGTCACCCGCTTGCCGCGCCATGTCCTTGTATGCCTCAATATTGGCCTTGGGCACCGCAACGATGAAACCATCCACGTAGCTCATGTCGATATCCTCCTCGGTTGCTTCGACCACCAAAGGACGAACGGGATCGAAAAGTTCCGACACTAGCCTCAGATTTTCCGTTTGATGTGTGTTTGCCGCCCTTCAAGGGCTGTCGTCGGCGGTCGCGCACGGCCTTGCGAAATAGTTATGACCGCCTGTCGGCAAGTCCCCTTCCCGTTCGTCCTTGGCACAGACCATCACCAAGGGAGCAACCGCCATGCAGAAGATCACGCCCTTTCTCTGGTTCGACAACCAGCTTGAAGACGCGATAAAGTTCTACACCGCCATCTTCCGCAACGCCCGGATCACTGACGTCAAGAAAGGGCCTGATGGCAAGGCGTTCACTGCCGCCTTTGAGCTCGAGGGACAGGCGTTCATGGGGCTCAACGGCGGGCCGCATTTCAAGTTTTCCGAAGCCGTCTCGTTCTTCGTGCGCTGCGCCGATCAGGCGGAGGTCGATTACTACTGGGAACGCCTGCTCGACGGCGGCACGCCGCAGCGCTGCGGCTGGCTGAAGGATCGCTTCGGCTTGGCCTGGCAGATCATACCCGATGCGCTGATGCGGCACCTGAGCGATCCGGATCCGGCACGCGCCAGCCGCGCCCAGCAGGCGATGATGGGCATGGTCAAGATCGACGTTGCAGGCCTTGAAAAGGCAGCCGCCGGCTGAGCCTTGTCCTAAAGCATGTCGCGCAAAAGTGTGCCGCGGTTTTGCGATAACGACATGCGCAAAAACAAGAACTTAAAGCGCGTCAAGCGAATCTGAAAGATCGCGACGCGCTTTAGCCACCGCAGCTTTTCAGCTGGCGGCTATAAAGCGAGGCCATTCCGGTGGCGCGTTTGGCGCCGTTCTTGGCTGTGTCGCTCCAGTTGCCGCGGGCGTAGCCGGCATGGCCATGGTAGTAGGCGATGTAGAGCCGATAGGTGTCGTTGAGCGCGATGCCATTTTTCTGGGCGCTTTCGCGGTGGTACCAGCCGATGAAGCGGATGGCATCGCCGAAGTCGGAACGCCGTGCCGTCCAGCGCCCGGTTTCGCTCTGGTAGCGCGCCCAGGTGCCATCGAGCGCCTGCGAATAGCCATAGGCCGACGAAACCCGCGTCCACGGAATGAAGCCGAAGAGTTTGGTGCGCGGCGGCTTGGCATTATGGCGGAAGCCGGATTCCGTATAGATCGTCGCCATCAGCACCGGCACGGGCACGCCGTATTCGCGCTCCACCTGATAGGCGGCGCGGCGCCAATTGTTGAAAAGGCCATCTCGCTGCTCGAAAACCGCGCATGCGTTTCGGGTGTCTCTCGGCACCGTGGCGCAACCGGCCAGCAACAGGAGGACGACGACAAAAACGCAACGCATCTTCGAACCTCTCGTTTCCGAGAGATTGATAAAACGTAAACGTTAAGGATCGGTTTTGAATCGAATGCGAGTGATCGTGGTTGACGCGTGCAGCGCCCGAGATTGTGCTATCTGACGTTTCAGGTTTGGCCTATTCTCCGCGTGCGGAAGGATGGCGGCAGACGGGCGGCCTCCCGAGGCCAGCAGGCATTCGAAGGCGATGGGAGAGCGCGGGAACGCCAAAGGCGCCATGCGCAAGACGAGGAGAGCGAACGCATGCGATTTCGTTCCTTGATGTTTGCAGCCTTTGTCGGACTGACGGGCATGGCACCGGCGGCATGGCCCGACGATTGCGCCAATGCCAGCGATCAGGCGACGATGAACGAATGCGCCGACAAGGCCCTCAAGGCTTCCGACGGCGAACTCAACACCCTCTACAAGCAGATCGAGGCGCGCCTGAAGGACGATCAGGACAAAACCAGACTGCTGGTTGCGGCACAAAAGGCATGGATCGCCTTCCGCGATGCCGAGTGCGACTTTTCCGCAGCTGGCGTTGCAGGAGGCTCGGTCTATCCGATGATCGTTCTGCAATGCAGGGATGGCTTGACGCAGAGCCGCGTCAAGGACTTCAAGACCTATCTGAGCTGCGAGGAAGGCGACCTCAGTTGCCCCGTGCCCTCAGCCAACTGAAGCCTGCCGTGACGAAGGCGGCGAAGACATGCGTCTTCGCGGTCGCGCTTGTCAGTGCGTGGCTTTGCGGCGCAGCACAGGCAACCGAGCCATCGCACCTCTACATCAGCGATGCGATCGTCACCGGCACCGGAGAAGAGAACCGGCAGATCGGCTTTCGCGAATGCCTGAGCGAGGTGCTCGTCAAGGTCTCCGGCGATTTCACCCTCACCGATAGCGCGGCACTTGCCGCCCTCCAGGCGCGGGCAGCGGAGTTCGTCGCCACCTTCTCCTATCGCGACCGGTTGCAAGGCATCCCGATCCACGACGAGCAGGGAACGCACGACCGGCCGCACGATCTCACCTGCCGTTTCGATCCCGCCACAATCGATCGACTTTTGGCAAAGCTCGAGCGCAAACCATGGCTGTCGCCGCGCCCGGTGATCGCCGTGTTGTTGGCCGTTCACGACCAGAGGCGTCGGTTCGTTCTGGCGCGCGACGGCGGCGGGAGCCCCTACATGGCGCAATCGCTTGCGGCCGCCACGGTTCCGCAGGCCCTCACGGCACGCCTTCCCGAAGCGGCAACGCTTGCCGCCAACAGGCTGGATTTCGAGCGTTTGTCGCGGATGCAACCGGCCGAGTTGAAGCGGCTAGCCATGGACGTCGGCGCAGACATTCCCCTCGCCGGCACGCTCGTCTGGTCCGACGCCGCACGTGGCTGGGTCGCCGACTGGCGCCTCATCGAAAACAGCAAGGCGTATCGCTGGCAGATCAGGGGCGTCAGCTTCGATGACGCATTTCGCAACGCCATGCGGGGCGCCGCACGCGTTCTCTCCGGCAACGGCCCGCCGTAGACGGGCATTGCGCGCTTGCCGGCTGTTGCTCAGCGCTGCTGATCTCACCCGAGAGACGCAACCAGCTCGCGGTAGGCCGCTTCCGGGAATGCCTTGAGGGTGCGGGTGCGCACATTGCCGCCCATACCGAGCGTCATGGCAAAACGCGCCGCCACCGCATCGTCAGGTGCCTCGCAGATCGCCACCATGTCGTACTCGCCCATGGTCAGAAAGAAATGTTTGAAGGAGCCGCCCATGTCGGCGAGCATCTTCTTGGCCGCGTCGAGCCGCTTGGGAGACTCGCGCACATTCTTCACGCCCTGCTCTGTCCAGTTGAGGAGCACGACATAAGTGGTCATTTCACACCTCCATGAGGACACGTTTCACGCCCGCGGTGCGACTGCTCCCGCGCTTTGGCCGGGTGCCCCGATTGCTCGGAAAGGGAGAGTATAGTCCTCCGGCCAAGCCCCCACAAGAAAACCGGTGAAGCGCTTGCATGGAAACAAAAAAGCCGGGCGCTGGGCCCGGCTTTCTGGATGATTTGCTCTTCGAACGCTTAGCTGTCCAGGAAGCTTCTCAGCTTCCTGGAGCGGCTCGGGTGCTTGAGCTTGCGCAGCGCCTTCGCTTCGATCTGACGGATACGTTCGCGGGTAACCGAGAACTGCTGGCCGACTTCTTCGAGCGTGTGGTCGGTGTTCATACCGATGCCGAAGCGCATGCGCAGGACGCGCTCTTCGCGCGGCGTCAGCGAGGCGAGGACACGGGTCGTCGTTTCGCGCAGGTTCGCCTGGATGGCGGCGTCGATCGGCAGAAGCGCGTTCTTGTCCTCGATGAAATCGCCGAGATGCGAATCCTCTTCGTCACCCACAGGGGTTTCGAGCGAGATCGGCTCCTTGGCGATCTTCAGGACCTTGCGGACCTTTTCGAGCGGCATGGCCAGCTTCTCGGCCAGTTCTTCCGGCGTCGGCTCACGACCGATTTCGTGCAGCATCTGGCGCGACGTGCGAACGATCTTGTTGATCGTTTCGATCATGTGCACCGGAATGCGGATCGTGCGGGCCTGGTCGGCGATCGAGCGGGTGATCGCCTGGCGAATCCACCAGGTCGCATAGGTCGAGAACTTGTAGCCGCGGCGGTATTCGAACTTGTCGACCGCCTTCATCAGGCCGATGTTGCCTTCCTGAATGAGGTCGAGGAACTGCAGGCCACGGTTGGTGTACTTCTTGGCGATGGAGATGACGAGGCGCAGGTTGGCTTCGACCATTTCCTTCTTGGCGATGCGCGCTTCGCGCTCGCCCTTCTGCACCATCGAGACGATGCGGCGGAATTCGGCGATCGAGATGCCGGTTTCGGTCGCAAGGTTCTGGATCTCCTGGCGGATGTCGCGGATCGTCTGGTTTTCACTCTTGGCGAATTCCTTCCAGCCCTTGCCGGCCAGGTTGCTGATCGACTTCATCCAGTTCGGATCGAGCTCGGCACCGGAGTACTGCTCGAGGAACGAGTCGCGCTTGACCCCGTAGGATTCGGCAAGCCGCAGCAGGCGGCCTTCGTTCTGCATCAGGCGCTTGGAAATGTCGTAGAGCTGCTCGACGAGGCTGTCGACGCGGTTCTGGTTGAGCGACAGCGACTTGACCGCCTTGATCAGCTCGTCCTTGAGCTCCTTGTAGCGGCGCTCCTGGGCAGGCGACAGCGTGCCGGTGGCAGCAAGGCGGGCTTCCACCTGCTGGTCCTGCAGCTTGCGCAGCTTCTTGTAGGTCTCGGCGATGATGTCGAGCGTTTCCATGACCTGCGGACGCAGTTCCGCTTCCATGGCTGCGAGCGAGAGGTTCGACTCGTCTTCGTCTTCCTCTTCTTCCTCGCTCGGCATGACATCGCCGCCGACATTGGTGATGTCGTCGTCGCTGGGGGAGCGAACCTTGCGGGTCTTTTCCTTTTCCTCGGCGGCCTTGCGGTCTGCCTCGATCTTTTCAGGGCTCTGGAACTGCGGCGCAGCCTTTGCCTCTGGTCCGGAATAGGTGGTTTCCAGATCGATGATCTCGCGCAGCAGCGTCTGGCCTTCGTTGAGTTCGTCGCGCCAGATGATCAGCGCCTGGAACGTCAACGGGCTCTCGCAGAGACCGGCGATCATCGTCTCGCGGCCAGCCTCGATGCGCTTGGCAATCGCGATTTCGCCTTCGCGCGACAGAAGCTCGACCGAACCCATTTCGCGCAGATACATGCGCACCGGGTCGTCCGTCCTGTCGGTCGGCTCTTTCTTCTTGGTTGCCGCAAGCGCCGTGCCGCCGCTGGAGGTGGCCAGTTCGCCACCTTCGCCGTCGTTGTCGTCGTCGCTGCTCTCGTCGTCGCTGCTGCCGCCGGCGGCTTCCTCAGCTTCCTCGTCTTCGATGACGTTGATGCCCATATCGGAGAGCATCGCCATCGTATCTTCGATCTGCTCGGAGGTGACTTCTTCGGACGGCAGGACGGAGTTCAGCTCGTCCATCGTCACATAGCCGCGCTTCTTGGCGGCCTTGATCATCTTCTTGACAGCGTCATCGGAAAGATCGAGAAGCGGGCCGTCCGGAGCGCCTTCGCGTTCAACGTCAGCTTCTTCGTTTTCTTTGACTTTGGTTGCCATTTAGTTCGTCGCTTTCCTTGTCGCAACCGGCGTGAGCCCGGTGCAAATGCCGCTCGAAGGTCCGGGTGCGCCGCGCACCCGCCACCGAATCATTTCCCCTGACGTAACGGGATGATGTTTAATTCCTGATTAACCACGATAGCGATCGTGGCAAAGCGGACAAGCTTCGACAGTCCTGCCACTGAAGCACTACTGGCATGATATCCTAACCGCCGTGTCATTTCGCCATTTCTTGCTTGGAAATGGTGATTCCCAGAATTTTCGATCCCGTCAAGCATTTCCGCTGAAAAACCGCCTGATTCGGCAAAAATCGCCTCAGTTCACGTTTTCGGGTGTTTATCAGCTTCCGCTGAACATGTAGGCGTTGCCCATAAAAAGACAAGGGTCGATACTGCCTATCGGCAAGGTAAGATTGCACCGCATCCGCACGCGCAACCATACCTATGCACAATACCGCCGATCATACCGATAGCCCGTCATATTTGACGATCTTCACCGCCTCGATATCGAACTCCGGCAGACAGCGCAGGTTGACGGCCGCCATCGGTCCGTTCGGACCGGCTCCTTCGCCGAAAGGCGCGATACCACAATGGCTGCAGAAGTGATGTTTGATGACATGCCTGTTGAACTCATAGGTCGAGAGATCGGCTTCCGATGTCTTCAGGCTCAGACTGTCGCGTGGAACAAAGGCCAGCAGGCCGCCCCGCCGGCGACACATCGAACAATTGCAATCGATCGCCTCGGCGAAGTCTCCCTCGACCTCGAAAGCAATTTTGCCACAATGGCAACTTCCCTCGTAACGCATGCACTGGCTCCTTTGGCCGCCACAACCGTCGATCGCGGTCGCCCGCAACTGTCGGCAAAGATAGTGCGTGAACACGGGCGAACAAGCCGGATTGAACAACGCGTGCCAAGACGCAAAACAATTCCCGAAAACCCGAACTTCACCCGCGTGTTCGCAACATTATTCCGGTTTTCTGCTTGCCCTCGACCCAATCTCGACTGACCTTCCGGCCGAGAAAATGGAGGCTCTCTTGAACATCAAGGAAACCGGCGCCATGCGCGTCATCAGCATTCAACGCAGGCTGACGATTCCCGACGTCAGACATGCAAGCGCAGAGCTTGCGCCGCTGATCGACGCGGAAATCGACCGCGCGGGGCTGAAGCCCTCGGGGCCATGGATCTTCATCGCGCAGAACCTGCCGAAAAATGCCAAGGCCACATTTGACTGGCGTATCTGCCGGCCGGTCGAAGGCGGTGAAGCCTATGACGGCGCGCTCGACCTGATCGAACTGGAGCCGATCATGGTCGCCTCCACCCTGCATCAGGGGCCGATGCGAAGCCTCTTCACCCAGGGCTATGCGCCGCTCGTCGAAAAGATCGAGATGAGCCGGCACAATTTCTCCGGCGAAAGCCGCGAGATCTATCACCGCTGGGCAGGCCCCGGCTCTCGCTACCACGAGATAGAGATCCAGTTCGGCCTTGCCAATTGACAAAAAGACCGCGCATCGATGGCGATACGCGGCCTTGTGGATTTCAGCGTTCTGGCGAAGCGCGCCGCCTCGCCGCTCCCCGTTCACCAGTCCCCGTTCACCAGTCCATGACGACCTTGCCGGAGTTACCGGAGCGCATGGCCTCGAAGCCGTCGCGGAAGTCGTCGATGCCGATGCGGTGGGTGATGACGGGCGAAAGGTCGAGCCCGCCCTGGACGAAGGCGATCATCTTGTACCAGGTCTCGAACATCTCGCGGCCGTAGATGCCCTTGAGGTTGAGCATCTTGAAGATCACCTTGTTCCAGTCGATCTCGAAGCCGGCCGGCGCAATGCCGAGAATGGCGATCTTGCCGCCATTGTTCATCTTGTCGATCATGTCGCGGAACGCCGGTGCCGCGCCCGACATCTCCAGCCCGACATCGAAACCCTCGGTCATGCCGATCGCCTTCATCACGTCGGCAAGGTTCTCCTTCGATGCGTCGACGACATGGTCGATGCCGAGGTTGCGGGCAAGTTCAAGCCGTGTCGGGTTGATATCGGTGATGACAACCTTGCGCGCGCCTGAGCGCTTGGCAACCAGCGCCCCCATGATGCCGATCGGGCCCGCACCGGTCACCAGCACGTCCTCGCCAACGAGATCGAAGGAAAGGGCGGTGTGCACTGCATTGCCGAAGGGGTCGAAGATCGCTGCGATCTCGTCGGGAACGTCTTCAGGGATCGGCACGACGTTGTATTCCGGCAGGCAGACGAATTCGCCGAATGAGCCCGGCCGGTTGACGCCAACGCCGAGCGTGTTGCGGCAGAGATGGCCGCGACCGGCGCGGCAGTTGCGGCACTTGCCGCAGACGATATGCCCCTCGCCCGAGACGCGCTCGCCGACGTGGTATTTCGTCACCGCCGAGCCGACCTCGGCGATCTCGCCCATGAACTCGTGACCGACGACCATCGGCACCGGAATGGTCTTTTGGGCCCACTGGTCCCAGTTCCAGATGTGCACGTCGGTGCCACAGATCGCCGACTTCTTCACCTTGATCAAAACGTCGTTCGGTCCGACCTCCGGCACCGGCACGCGCTCCATCCACAGCCCGACTTCGGGCTTCGTCTTCACCAGCGCCTTCATCATGTTCGTCATCGATCGCCTCCAAAATCATCGCCGTTCAGGCGCCGCGCCTCTCTCGGGCGCACAAACCTTGCCGTCGCGCCTTTAACCGCAGCCCCTCATCCGCCCGGTGAGGGTGCCCCTCATCCGGCTGCCGCCACCTTCTCCCTGCTCGCGGGGAGAAGGACGATGCCGCAAACTTCGCGTCCCTCTTCAACCACCGACCAGAGATAAGTCCCCTCTCCCCGCCTGCGGGGAGAGGGCTAGGGTGAGGGGCCGAATTGCCCTCAGATCACGCCAAGCTCGCGGCCGACCTCTTCGAAGGCGGCAATCGCCCGGCGCACGTCGTTCTCGCTGTGGGCCGCCGACATCTGCGTGCGGATGCGCGCCTGCCCCTTCGGCACCACCGGGAAGGAGAAGCCGATGACATAGACGCCCTTCTTCAGCATGCGCGCCGCCATCTCCTGCGCCAGCGCCGCATCGCCGAGCATCACCGGGATGATCGGGTGCCCCTCACCGGCAAGGGTGAAGCCGAGCTTCGACATCTCGGTGCGAAACAGGCTGGCATTGGCGTAAAGCCGTTCGCGCAACGCATCGCCGTTGTCGATCAGGTCGAACACTTTCAGCGAGGCTGCGGCAATCACCGGCGCCAGCGTGTTGGAAAACAGATAGGGGCGCGAGCGCTGTCTAAGCCACTCGACGACCTCGGCCTTGCCAGAGGTGTAGCCGCCTGAGGCGCCGCCGAGCGCCTTGCCGAGCGTGCCGGTGATGATGTCGACCCGGCCTTCGACGCCGCAATGTTCGGCCGAGCCGCGACCATGTTTGCCGACGAAGCCAACCGCATGGCTGTCATCGACCATGACCATGGCGCCGTATTTCTCGGCGAGATCGCACACGCCGCCGAGATTGGCGATGATGCCGTCCATCGAGAACACGCCATCGGTGGCGATCAGCTTGAAGCGACTGCCTTCGGCCTTCTTCAGCTCTTCTTCAAGTGCTGCCATGTCGTTGTTGGCATAGCGGAAGCGCTTGGCCTTGGAGAGGCGCACGCCGTCGATGATCGAGGCGTGGTTCAAGGCATCGGAGATGATCGCATCCTCTTCGCCCAGCAGCGTCTCGAACAAGCCGCCATTGGCATCGAAACAGGAGGAATAGAGGATCGTGTCTTCCAGGCCGAGGAACGACGAAATGCGCGCCTCCAGCTGCTTGTGCTCTTCCTGCGTGCCGCAGATGAAGCGCACCGACGCCATGCCATAGCCATAGCGGTCGAGCGCTTTTTTTCCGGCCTCGGCCAGCTCCGCGTTGTCGGCAAGGCCAAGATAGTTGTTGGCGCAGAAGTTCAGCACCCGCTCGCCCGAGGCAACCTCGATCTCGCCCGCTTGCTTCGAGATAATCACCCGCTCCGACTTGTAGAGACCGGATGACTTCAGGCCATCGAGTTCAGAACGAAGGTGGGACAAAAAGGCTGAGGTCATGGCTGGCCGCTTTCACTGTGAAAAGGACGTTTCGTGTCAAACGAGTACCACGCCAGCTTTCCCGTTGCAGCAAATTCCAGCGGATCCAAAGCTCCGGGCGGCATTCCCTAGGCAAAACGACAGGGCATTGCATGGCGAGACGGTTTGGTCGACATTTTATGTCGTAGCCTTCGTCGTGCAAGACAGATTGCTTCGGTTGCCGTTAGGCTTGAGTGCGCGGTCGGCGAGGCTGGAACCGTGTGTCCACTTGGGCACCATCTATCGCGCCGCGTCGGCGGCGCGAAAGGTGCAACGGACGAATGCCGCTCCAGACAGCGCTCCGGCGGGCAGCGTCACCCCTCCAGATATCCGTCGATGACAGCGAGAAACGCCTCGCCGTAGCGCTCGCGTTTGCTTTCGCCGATGCCGGGAATATCGAGCAGTTCGTCGAAGCCGCGCGGGCGCTCCTTGGCGAGCGCGATCAGCGTCGCGTCCGGGAAGACGACATAGGGCGGCACGTTCAGGTCCTTGGCGATGGTAAAGCGCTCGGCACGCAGCCGTTCGAACAGCTCGAGATCGGAGCCGGCAAGGTCGGCGCGTTCGCGCTGGCTGCCGGATTTTGCCTGCCGTGCCGCCTTGCCCGTCTGCGGGCGGTCCTTGCGAAACAGCACCTGGCGCTCGCGCTTGAACACGGCGCGCGCTTCCGGCTCCAGCTTGATCGCGCCGAAGGCCGTGTGGTCGACACTGACGAGACCGGCGGCCAGCAACTGTCGAAACACCGATTGCCAGGTCCGAGCCGGCAGATCCTTGCCGGCACCGAAAACCGGCATGTCGACATGGCCAAAACGCTCGGTCTTTTCGTTGACGGTCCCCATCAACACATCGACGACATGCCCGGTGCCAAAACGCTCGCCCGTACGGTAGACGGCGGCAAGCGCCTTGATCGCAGCCTCGGTTCCGTCCCAGGTTTCCACTGGCTTCAGGCAGGTGTCGCAATGGCCGCAGCGCCCGGGATGGGCCTCGCCGAAATGCGCGAGGATCGCCTGGCGGCGGCAGCCGGCCGTCTCGCAGATCGCCAAGAGCGCGTTGAGCTTGCCGCGCTCGATGCGTTTGATGTCGTCGGCCGCACCGCCCTCGTCGATCATCCGGCGGCGTTGCAAGACGTCGGCCATGCCATAGGCCATCCAGACTTCGGACGGCTGACCATCTCGGCCGGCGCGACCGGTCTCCTGGTAATAGGCCTCGATCGAACCCGGCAGATCGAGATGGGCGACATAGCGCACGTCGGGCTTGTCGATGCCCATGCCGAAAGCGACGGTCGCGACCAGGCAGAGACTTTCTTCCTTCAGGAACGCGTCCTGATGAGCGTCGCGCAGCGTCCTGTCCATGCCGGCATGGTAGGGAAGCGCGCGGATTCCCTGCCCGTTCAGCCACTCCGCCGTGTCCTCGACCTTGGCGCGCGACAGGCAGTAGACGATACCGGAGGAACCGCGAAAGCGGCTGAGGAACCGCAACAGCTGCTGGCGCGGCTGGTCGCGCTCGACGATTTCATAGGCGATGTTTGGACGGTCGAAGCTGGTGGTGAAGACTTCAGCACCCTGCAGCGACAACCGCTCGATAATGTCTTCGCGGGTGTGCGGATCGGCCGTCGCCGTCAGCGCGATGCGCGGCACGCCGGGATAACGCTCGGCAAGCAGGCCGAGCGTGCGGTATTCCGGCCGGAAATCATGGCCCCACTGTGAAACGAACAGTTTTTCCCGTTTTGCACAACCTGAAGGTATCAGACGCCCATAACTTTTTCGTAATAAATTCAATCTATTGCGAGGGAACATATAGCGTTTTTTATATACCTTCGCAATAGGAAGCAGAATGGCAGCCGCATTTGAGCAGATACCAACGTGGATTGAGATACGAAAAAAATTAAAATACCGGCTCGTCGAGCAGATTAGCGACCTGGTTGGCTCCGGGACGAAAACAACGGGAGTGCGGAGGTTCTTCGCCTGGGTTGCAGCAGCTGCCACCGAAGACGCCGAGTGGATGAAGAGCTACCTGGCAAACGACAACCGCGATGTAGATGACTTGGCCATCATAAGGCGGGTACACCGCTGCATTGCGAGCTGGACAACGGCTCTTTTGGAAACAAAAAAATGGAAGTCAACGAGCGTTCGCGCGCAGCGCAACCACCTTTTGACAGCAATCGACCGGCTTCGGGAAATCGACGAAAACAGTTTTCCACTGATCGATCCAAGGTTGATGCCTCTTGGCGCTCATAAAGACAGTACGGGCCGACGCGCACTCGGCGAACTGGACTGGATAGAATTCGAGAATCTCGATCCATCCAGACGCGATGCGACTGGGATTGCCATCTTGCGGTCAGCAGCTTTGGAGATATTTAAGCGATACGAGAAACTCTACGCCTTTGGTCAAAGGATTCTCCATCAGCCCGCCCCTACTCAAAACACTGCCTGGCATCATATCCGCACGCTGATCGAAGATGAGATTTCGTCATGGTCGACCCATGGCTACTCCCAGTTCTCGCAAAGCTGGGGCGAGGAAAAAAGCGAAGTTATCGCATCATTGGCAAGCCCAGCCGTTTGGCAGGACCTCGGCCTCGATATCGAATTCGAAACCGATCATCTGCACTTTACGTTGGTAGCCGACCTGATTCTTTCATGCATCGCTCCCACCTACCGGCTGAATCAAGCGATACAGACAATCTTCTGTTGTGATACGGGTTGGAACAGACAGCCGATCCAATATCTGCCCGCGCAGCCATTTGCATATCGAACTGATAAAGAAATTTTTATTGGTTCAAACCGGGTTCTCGCATCGCTGAAGGTCCGCGCTGGTCATGTCGTCCACGCCGATCCTGCAAACGCCGAACTTATCCGGGGGTTGGCAGCCACAAACTTCTCTTCAGAATGGGATGATTTGTCGGCCAGCCTCAAGGTCGAAAAGGGTGACGAGCAGTTTCGCCTGGACCTTGACAGTGAGTTGCTTGACCTTCTTCAAAGATACCAGGCGATGCAAACTCTGAGCCGTTCTTGGACGAACGAAAAGACGAAAGACCTATTCTTCTATGCCCTCAGTCAAAGGGCTATCGGAGTTCAGGTTGCGGATCGCGACATCGGTGTTTTGATGCCAGCTGATAGTCCGTTTAAGAGGCCGGGGGTAAATTTCTCCGCAATACGCAAGTCGTTTCTAAATAGCCTGTCTTCCGCGGGCTTAGAACCGAGCTTCATTAGCGAAATAGCCGGGCATCGGTCGGTAAATATACTACAGAAGAACTATATTATTGGTGCCCAAGCCACCAGGACATACGAAGAGCCTGCGCGATTCTGGCAAGGCTGCATCCAGGAAATTCTTCTGAACGACAAAATTGCTTTCAAGCTCTCCATTCCGGAAAAAAACCGAGAGTGGTTTCGAATGTTCGGGATGCTGACAGGAATCACGGCAGCTTGCGGTCTGGAGCAGATGGAGTTGGATGGCGAGGTCACGGACGATTACATCTTCGTGCCAAATCAAAAAAATTACATCGATCTATTTCTTGCGCACAAGGGAGTAAAGCAACAGAGGTATCAGGTAAGTCAGCATCGTTGGGAGATACAAGGCGAAGCGTTGCTGGGCATCATCAAGGGATACGGCAGACAACTTAGTAACAAGCAGTTGGGCAGGGAATACCGAACCGCTGCTCGTATTGCCAATGCCAGAATTAAGTCTGGCGAACTGACCGTTCCCTTGATGTTGGAGATTTAACATGACTGACTCTTGGCTCATCAACCACGAGACCGACATCGAAAAGATGTTGAACCGCTTCACTCTGCCCGACGTCGTCCATGTCACCAAAGCGACTGAGGACGGGCCACTGTGTTACGGGAAGGACCGGAGCATCCACCATAGCCACTGGGGGGTTGAGTCGGACATTGGACGTCACAGAACGCGCCTTGCTTGGTTTAGCTTCGACAATGTAGTCGCGAGTGGCGGGGTTAGAATGGACGCCCCGCATTTGCGCTCCGATTATGTGGTTAAGAAGATTCTGATTCTCGTCGGCCTTGGCGCGGGTGAATCACGAATGTTTTCTGTCAAAGTGCTGCAAATACGCGGCCAGTTTTATGACAGGTTGGTAAGATGGCGGCTTACCCTGGGAATCGAAAGAAATGATCTGCTCCGAAAGGAGCATTACGATGCGTATCTCGAAACGCTTAAGCGTAAATCGCTTGGCCCGCTTCCGATAAATGAACGGCTGGATCAGGTCCTTAGCGATCTATACTCTGGCAAACGTATGCTGGACGAATTTTATAGGCCCGCAGAAAAGAACAAAAAGCAGTTATTCAACTGGGAGCTTTTGGCTGAGCTTCTCGGCACAACGAAGATTGCGCTGTCCACCTCCAGGCCGTTCGTAATTGATCTGGCCGACAGACTAAGCTCTCTTGAACATCCGCTGACAGAGAGAATAGTAAACTCCATCATTCGCACCGACGATAAAGAGACGCGAGACGACTACTCCGAGGCAAGCGTCGAAAAGCTTCTAAATCTGTGGAAATTAATTCACAGGCTTACTGTTTCTGGTCTTTTGCCGATTGGAGGGCTCTCCTTCAACCCGTTTAAGAAACTCACGCTGAAACAAACGGTTCGTAGCTTGAACCCGCGCCTTATTGAACGCACAGGAACGTTGGCACCCGAGGACTTTATCAGGCTTCTTCAAACCGCCTGCAAATGGGCCTTTGAATATGGCGAATACATCTTGGAGGCCGCCGGGGCCCGCCGAGGTTTCAAGCACAAATACTGGGCTGCCCATAAGAAGAATTTTATCTCTCATTTCGACAAAATCCGTCCGGAAGGAGCACCGAAACTGCATCACGGGTGGACGATTTCTGTTTTCGATACGGAAAGCAAATCTGATCGTATCTCGTTAGGCGATGCCGTGAAGCATCTGATGACCGCCTGTGCAATCATCATCGCGTCCTTTTCAGCCAGACGCGGCGGCGAGATTTCGATGCTCATGTCCAACTGTATTTCGTAAGCGGGTAGGCCATCCCACGTAGCGCGGTTTCGAAAGATCGCTCATTTTCGGCATGAATCATGCGGAGAAACC